>CAMYIF010000019.1 GCA_947258415.1 uncultured Pseudomonadales bacterium | reverse complement strand
TTTGGCCCTGTGTTCGCGGACCGCCGCTTTAAGCTCCCTGTAGGCGAGGTATTGCAGGCGAAGGTCAATACTCAGGTGCAGGTTCTGCCCGGGCTTTTCTTCCTTGATCAATTGCAGATGTTTGATGACGCGCCCCCCTCGATCCTTAAGCACACGCTTTTGCCCGGCTTCACCCCTTAACCATTCGTCGTAGGCCAGCTCCATTCCTTCCTGTCCTGAATCGTCAATATCCGTAAAGCCGACCAGATGAGCAGCCACTTCTGCTGCCGGATAGTAACGCTGGTATTCCTTTTGGGTATAAATACCGGGCATGTCCATCGATAAAACACTCTCGGCCCTTTGTGGTGGTAACTGCCGTTTCAGGTAGACAAACTCTTTGTCCCGGTTTGCCAACAGGCGTTTTTCAATGGCTTTTGCACTGATATTCAGGGAAGTCGATATGCCTTTTGCAACTGCCTTTATGTCCTCAATTTCCTGCGGGTTAGCCCAGACAGACATCACCGGTGTGCTCACGGCAAGCGGCTGACCATGGCGATCCATGATCATGCCGCGATAGGCGTTGACCTGTTCGGCACGCAAGGTCCGAGCATTGCCCTGGCTATTTAAAAAATCGTGATTCATTATCTGCAGGTCCACTATCCGCCAGGCGACCAGCAGGAATGCCAAAAGCAACAAACCCATGGCAAACCTGAATCGCCACGGGTAGGCTTTTAGCTCATGCTCTATCAAGGCCTGCCTGTTCATTGTTGCACCATAATAATCTCGTCGGGGTCGGGTACGCGCATACCCAGTTTCCTGATTGCAAATTGCTCAATCCGTGCATGCGCGGCAAAGGTGCTTTGTTCGAGCAACAACTGCCCCCATTCAACATCCAGCTGGTCTCGCGCCTGGAGTTGCAACTGGTAATCACTGTATAAATTCCGGTTCAGGTGACTGATGTAATTCACCATGATGGCGGAAGTAATCACAGCCAGCACCAGTATCGCTTTCAACCAGAGTTGATATTGAGGGCTGGCTGGCACGTATTGCTCTGTTTTGCCTGTCTCTTTCCCGGACATCATTGTCAACCCGGTTTTTTTGGAAACCACTGGCCTTATCATTTTTCTATGCCACCTTTACGGCGACGCGCATGATCGCACTTCTTGCCCGCACATTTTTACTAATTTCTTCCTGCGAGGCTTTTACGGCCTTGCCGACATGACGAAGCCTTTGCTTGATCTGATCCGCCGTTACCGGCAAGTAACGCGGTAATTGCTCACCTTTCTCGTGGTTACGAATAAAGCGTTTAACGATTCTGTCTTCGAGCGAATGAAAACTGATTACCACCAGTTTTCCACCGACTGCCAGAATCTCCAAAGCCTGGTCCAGTACCCCGTTCAACTCGTCAAGCTCATTATTGATAAAAATACGGATAGCCTGGAACGCCCGCGTTGCCGGATTCTTGCCTTTTTCCCAGGCGGGGTTGGCCTTGCTGACAATATCGGCCAGGTGTTCTGTAGAAACGATTGGTTGTCGGACTCTTTCCTGAACGATGGCTTTTGCCATCCGCCGGGCGAAACGCTCCTCGCCATAACGTTTAATGACATCGGCGATTTCCTGTTCGGAAGCTCTCGCCAACCAGTCTGCGGCGCTCATGCCCGTTTCGGGATTCATACGCATATCCAGTGGGCCGCCTTTAAAACTGAACCCCCTTTCCGGGTTATCAATCTGCGGCGAGGAAACACCGAGGTCGAGCAACACACCATCAACTTTCCTTTCACCACCAAACTGACGAACCAGGTTCGCCATGGACGCGTACGATGAATGACCAATCATGACCCTCGAATCTTTTCCCAAATGCTTGCGGGCATGTTCTATTGCCTCAGGATCTTTATCGATTACCAATAACCGGCCGGCCTCATTGATACGATCCAGGATCGCCCTGCTGTGCCCGCCGCGCCCGTAGGTACCATCAACGTAGAAACCATCGGGCTTACCCACTAAAGCCGTGACTGCTTCGCCTAGCAAAACAGTGTCATGTTGGTATGTTTGAGTCATGGCCTAGATCGAAAGTGTCTGCAGTTCGTCCGGCAGATCATCGCCGCCGATGTCGTTCAGGTAGGCATCGCGGCGTTCTTTCCAGCACTCTTCACTCCACAATTCAAACTTGTTACCCTGCCCGAGTAACACAGATTTTTTATTCAGGTCCGCGTATTCGCGCAATGGCGGGGTCAACAGTAGCCGACCATTAGCATCGATATCGATGTCGGTGGCATGCCCCAGAAGCATTCGTTGAATACGTCGCGTTGCCGGGTTGAAGCTGGGTAGCGACTCGATTTTTCTCTGGATATCTTCCCATTCGGGCAACGGGTAAATCAGTAAACATTTCTCCTGTGGGTCGATTGTTACTACCATATGGCCGTGGCATCGCTCGGCCAGGCGCTCTCGGTAACGCGTGGGTACCGCCATGCGCCCTTTGGCATCCAGATTTATGGTGTTAACCCCACGAAACATTGATTCGCCTTTTTTGTTGGTAAGAAATTCCCTTTAAATACCACTTTGTTCCACTTTTAACCACTTATGCACACTATAGGAAGGGAATTCACCCTCGTCAAGGAGATAAGCAGGGGGAAAACGGGTAAATTGCCCTTAAAACACAACAACTTACGTAGTATTTATGGTTAAAAAAGATAGCTTTTGTGCAGGAAAAATCTTAAAAACAAAGAAGTAAATATATTACTTAATGTGGTTTCTAGATTATTAGATTTTTTTAGAATAAAAACTGGAATAGAAAAAATATAAAATGAGTGTCGGCCTGTAAGCCGGGTTCTGTCGTGGACAGTCATTCATCTAGGGCGCACGTCACCGTATGCCTCAAGCAACCTACCCGAACCCGGCGCGGACCACGCCATCAGGTTCCTATTTGGTCTTGCTCCGAGTGGGGTTTACCTAGCCACGAACTGTTACCAGTCGCGCGGTGCGCTCTTACCGCACCCTTTCACCCTTACCGACAACCAGGAGTTGCCGGCGGTCTGCTCTCTGCTGCACTTTCCGTAGGCTCACGCCTCCCAGGCGTTACCTGGCACTCTGTCCTGTGGAGCCCGGACTTTCCTCCGAACCTCTACCCCGAGGCCAACCCGTATTCATACGGGAAGCGACAGAGTAAAAATCCGGCGACTGCCTGACCAACACTCCCGAGCAGGGTAAACACTTTGGGCATTCAACTCAAGCCGAAAATAACAGCATCTGTAAAAGCCGGTATTGACCCGCAATCAGGCACTAGTCTTTACCAATGAGAAACTGGTAAAGCCGGTGCTTGTTTTCACCCGTGACCTGCGCGGTTATCGAGGCTGCTTTTTTAGGCGGCAATTCACCGGCCAGCAAGGTCAACAGTTTTTTTGTTTCTGCAGATAGGTTTTGGTTGTCTTCGGCAACCTTTTTGTCACCATGTAAAAGAAAAACAAACTCTCCCTTTACCTGGTTGGCGTCGATCCGCAACTGGTTGCGAATCGATTCGAGTGACCCGGTATAGACGGTTTCAAAGTTCTTGGTTAATTCGCGGCCGATAACGGCCTCACGGTCACCACCTATTTCCGAAATCGCATCATCGATACAATCAAGGATACGATGCGTGGACTCATAAAAAATGACTGTCCTGCTCTCGTCGGACAGCTCGCCCAGGCGTTTCTGCCGAGCCCCGGCTTTCGATGGCAAAAAACCCTCAAACACGAACCGGTCCGAAGGCAAGCCTGAAACCGACAAGGCAGACACCATGGCGCTGGCTCCTGGCACCGGTACAACCCTTATACCGGCTGCATGAGCCTGTTTGACAAGGTGATAACCCGGGTCAGAAACAAGTGGCGTACCGGCATCGGATATCAGGGCAACCTTTTTACCTTGCTGCAGGGAAGCAATCAGCGAATCGGCCTTTTGGCGTTCATTATGCTCGTGATATGACGAAAGCGGGGTATCGATGCCATAGTGCTCCATTAACCGGGCACTGTGGCGAGTATCTTCACAAGCGATGATATCAACCGACTTCAATACCTCGATGGCACGCAAGGTAATGTCTTTCAGGTTACCTATCGGTGTGGATACTATGTAAAGTTGACTCATGACTTCACGCACCCGCCATAAGGGTCTATCAATGCATACTTGATCTGGAGGCTCCTAGTGTAAAACTGGTATTATCTCTTAACCAAAACGCCGGGGACTGGGTTAAACTATCGAGTCTGAACTGGATCTACGTAACAAGATTAAATTTTACAGCCAGGTGAAAATGCCTGGATGCTGAAAAAAGTTGCCTAATATTATGCGCAAGAACAATTTCCTGATGGCTGTTGCTGCCGTCGTATTGTACCAGATACTACTCACTGCCTGTACCGTCCAGGCCCCTGTACCCGTTACCGGGATTTCTGCCCCAACCGATAAGGAACTTAGAGAATTATACCAGCGGGCAAAAGAAACCGAGCCACCCGAATCGGAAAGATACCGGTTACAGGCAGCCAAACTATTACTGGAACTTGACCGTTTACCCGAAGCGGATACTGTATTCAAAAGCATACTCTCATTCACACTGAGCGATGAGCACAAAGCAGATTACGCGCTCACCGGGGCCCGCCTGGCCATTGCCCTGTTCGACAACGAATCGGCCGTTAATCTTCTGGGGCAACACAGTAACCTGATTGCAACCCGGCCAGTTGAAGTTCAGATAGACGCAGCCAAACTGCGTGGCCAGGCGCTGCTGGCATTGGAAAAAAATATCGAAAGCGCAAAGGAATATATATTTATAGCTCCTTTTTTAAGCGGTGAAGCAGCCGAGCAAAACAAGGAGTTGATCTGGTCAACGCTGATGAAAGCACAGATTGAAGAGCTCAGGTTTAACCTGCAATCCACCAGCTTTTCAGACTACCAGGGCTGGCTGGAAGTGGTCCTGTTGACCAGGGAAAATCTTGATGACCTCGATCTGCAATTACAGGCCCTCGACAACTGGCTGCTTCGCTGGCCACAACACCCGGCGGCCCTGAGCCTTCCCTACGAGCTGGCTATATTAAAAACCATGATTTCCGAGCGCCCTGAACGGATAACCCTGATGCTGCCCCTGAAGGGCGAAAACGCTACTGCAGGCAAAGCTATCCGCGATGGTTTCCTCACCGCGTACTATGCTGCCAGGGCGAGGCAAAGTAATACACCAACGATTCGCATCATCGACACCACATCACACGAAAACTTCCTCTTCCTTTACGACAATGCCGTTCTGGAAGGGACCGATTTAATTATAGGCCCCCTGGAAAAAGAACACGTCGATATTTTAGCGGCGCACCAAAATTTGATTGTGCCGACATTGGCGCTTAACTACGACATCACAGAACCGGGCCCAGGCAGGGAAATTACTGAAAACCTCTTCCAGTTCGGACTTGCAGCAGAAGACGAGGCACGCCAGGTGGCCCGCAGGGCAAGGCAACTTGGCAATAAAAACAGCCTGGTGCTGGCACCTGAAACTTCCTGGGGAATGCGCATCGAGCAGGCTTTTTCCGATGAATGGACGAAACTGGAAGGCACCCTGCTGGAAACGCAGTATTTCAGCGATACATCCAACTACGCCCAAACCGCCAGCAAATTGCTGCATATTGACGAGAGCGAGCAACGCAAACAGCGAATGGAACAGGTTCTTGGTAAAAACCTGGAGTTTACCGCCCGACCGCGTGAGGATATGGATTTTATTTTCATGATCGCAACGCCCAAGCAGGCACGGCAAATAAAACCAACGCTGGCGTTCTATTATGTTGGATCAACCCCTGTTTATTCCACTTCGCACATCTACTCGGGCAAGGAAGATCCTTTGCTGGACCGTGATCTTGACGGCATTATTTTCTGCGAAACGCCCTGGATGCTGGGAACATCGGAAAAATCGCTAAAAACGACGATCAAGCGTCACTGGCCCGCTAACGCAGACAGATACGGTCGCCTGTATGCGATGGGCGTTGACGCCTATCACCTTTTTCCTCGCACCCGACAGCTTGCGCTGATTCCAGGCAGCAGTATTAACGGTGAAACCGGTTCATTGACGATGAACGCTTCCCGGCAGGTTATACGCGAACTGCACTGGGCGAAAATAGACCGCGGTATAATAAAACGCATTCAATAATCACCAGTTTCAGCGGACAGGAAATGAAATTACCGTTACCGGCATTTTTTCGAACACCGGCTCAAAACATGGGTCAACTTGCCGAAAATAATGCCTATGACTTCCTGGTGAAAAAGGGGCTAAAACCCGTGGCCAGGAATTACCGGTGCAAATACGGTGAAATTGATTTAATTTTGCAAGATCAGGAAACGCTGGTATTTATAGAAGTCCGTTATCGTAAAAATACCCGTTATGGCACCAGTGCCGAAACAGTCACCGCCAGCAAGCAAAAGAAACTGGTTCTCGCGGCGCAATACTTCATACTGAACAACCGAGACTACCAGGCCAGCCCCTGTCGTTTCGATGTGGCAGCCCTTTCACCCGGCCCAAAGGGCAAAGAAAAGTTAGCCATTGAATGGATCAAGAACGCCTTCCTGGTGGCAACCTGATCCACAGGCAATGCAGGTTAATTTTCAACCTCTGCATTTACAGCCATTGACTGATCCTGTACAAATGCGATCAGATTTGTTTCGATTTCCATCTTATGCCCGGTTTAGGGCAAGTTAAATTTTAATCAGGCTTTTGGTCATGGATCTGGTACAACGCATTTCCGGTCATTTTCAGGCAAACGTAGAAACTAGTGCCGAAGCAGTTGAAACCCTGCCCGAATTAATTGCAACTGCCAGCAAGATAATCCTGAAGTCGCTGCTGTCCAACGGCAAGATACTGGCGTGCGGCAACGGCAGTTCTGCCAGCATCGCACAGCATTTTTCATCCCTGCTTCTCCACCGGTTTGAAAATGAAAGACCCGGGTTACCTGCATTGGCACTGAACGCAGACAGCTCTGCGATTATGTCAATTGCCAATGACAATAACTTTGAGCAGGTTTTTTCCAGCCAGGTGCGCACCCTGGGGCACGATGAAGACGTATTGCTGGTCTGCTCGCCTTCCGGCAATTCGCCCAATATTATACAGGCGCTCAAAGCTGCGCACGAAAGAGGGATAAAAGTAATTGCTCTGACCGGGAAAGATGGCGGACAAGTCGCCAATAAACTTGGCGAAGAAGACCTGGAAATCAGAGTATCCTCTAATCACACGGCGCGTATCCAGGAAGTACACCTGTTAACAATACACTGCTTGTGCGACCTGATCGATCACTTACTTTTTGGCGGAGAATAATTCAATATGCGTATTATTATCACACTTATGCTGTCCGGTTTACTTGTCGCAAGTGGGTGCACTACCGTTGTCCATAAAACCACGGGTAGCAAGCCGGTCGGGACAAGCAAAAATGAACGCAGCTTCGGACGGTATATAGACGATCAAATGATCGAAACTTACATAGGGGCTAACCTGCTTAAAGCGGATAGCGGCTACAATTCAGCCAATATAAATATCGTCAGCTTCAACGGCATTGTATTGTTAACAGGACAGGTTAAATCGGATCAATTGAGGTTGCTCGCCAGCGAAATCGCAAAGCAGGTGCGCAATGTACGCCGCGTTCACAACGAGATTACCGTATCGGGTCCCATTTCAATACCGGCCCGCACCAATGACACCTGGTTGAAAACCAAAATAAAATCCCGGATGTTTACTTCGAAGACGCTAGATCCATTTCGAATAAAAGTCGTGGTAGAAAACGGTGTGGTTTATTTAATGGGCCTGGTTAACCAAAGCGAAGCACAAGATGCGGTTGATGTCGCCCACAAAACCTATGGCGTGCAAAAAATCGTCAAGGTTTTCGAATACCGGAACTAGGCTTTAACTGGAGCAATCAAGGTTATTGCCAAGCTTTAACTACCAGGTTGCCGGTCCGGCTACAGGTTGGCTCAAAGATCAGACAATTGGAGTAACGGGCTTTTACTTGATGACTTTAAGTTGGGGCCTTTGAGGGCCTTTGCCGTCTGCGGGCCCATCGGTATCGGACGGGGTTTCAGGGTCTGTAGGGTCTGATTCCCAACCAAATACCATACCCTGGCCATTTTCCTTGGCGTATACGGCTTTAACGGCCTCAATTGGGACAAATACCGATAGTGGCTGGCCACCAAACCGGGCTTCAAAACTGAGCGATTGGTTAGTAATTTCCAGATGGCGTACGGCAGCGGGATTGATATTGAGCACAATCTGCCCGTTTTTAATATGCTGCTCGGGAACCTTTACACCCGCAACAATTGCATCGACAACAATATAGGGCGTGCACTGATTATCCAGAATCCATTCATTCAGTGCACGTAACAAATAAGGCCTGCTGGCGGTCATCGGCATAGGCAGATTCCCCTTTCGGGAGTTAGGCCCGAATTTCCTTCTCTTGTTCTGACAGGCTTTCCTGGAAGGATTCACGCTCGAACAAGGTATCCATGTACTTTATCAGGGGTTTCACTTTCTTGGGATCAAGCTCGATACCCAGTTGCGGCAGCCGCCATAAAATTGGCGCCACGCAACAATCTACTATCGAGAAAGTGTCGCTCATAAAGAAAGGTTTTTCTGAAAAAATGGGCGAGATGCTGACGATACTTTCTTGCAGCTCCTTGCGGAGTTTACCGAGGTCTCCCTGACCCTGGAGTATCTTGTCGACCATGGCACTCCAGTCCTTGCCGATGCGGTGGATTAATAAACGGCTCTGCGCCCTGGCTACCGGATAAACCGGCAACAGCGGCGGATGAGGAAATCGTTCGTCCAGGTATTCCATCATTACATGCGGCTCATAAAGAACCAGCTCACGGTCAACCAGGGTAGGTAAACTGTTGTAAGGATTCAAATCGGATAACTCGGCTGGCGTGTTACCGGGCTCAACGTCTATGACTTCAACAGCGACCGCCTTTTCAGCCAGCACTATTCGCACACGGTGACTGTAATGATCCATAGGATCTGAATAAAATGTCATGGAAGAACGTTTGGCTACTACACCCATGGATGCCTCTCAAATATGGTAAAACAGGTTTTAAAATTTCAATAAAAATGCGCGGCAAAAAGCCGCGCATTCAGGTAAATTATACTTCCAAATCAGGTTTTCAGTGGATACCCTTCCAGTATTCACGGTTTAACAAATACGCAAATATAGAGAATAACAGGAGTAGCAACAAGGCATAAACGCCGATACGCTTGCGTTTATCCTGAATTGGTTCACCCATGTAAGCCAGGAAATTTACCAGGTCATACATTGCCTTATCGTACTCTTCCCCGGTCATACTACCCTTGGTTTTTACCTCAAGCGATCCGCAAGGATCATCCAGGATTTGATCGCCAGTCAGCGTATCCCGCTTGGTTCCCTTAACGGCACCGGCGGAACATTCTTGTAAACCTTGCAGTTCCATCAACACATGCGGCATACCCACATTCGGGAAGGTTTTATTATTAACCCCCAAGGGCCGAGTATCATCGCGGTAGAAGGTACGCAGGTAGGTATATAACCAGTCAGGTGATCTTACCCTGCTGACCAGGG
The DNA here is from genome assembly GCA_947258415.1 of uncultured Pseudomonadales bacterium. GTDB lineage: Bacteria > Pseudomonadota > Gammaproteobacteria > Pseudomonadales > IMCC2047 > CAMYIF01. Next base: position 20,905 of record CAMYIF010000019.1, on the reverse strand, counting down.
TTAGATCCGGAGGTGCTGCACCAAACCATGCCTTGGCATTTTCGGGTGTCATTGCAATTTCCATTAGCGAGCCAATTTTGGAACCGTCAAATATCAGGTTTTGCTCGTATAAATCACGGGGAATTCCCAGATCATCGGCGGCGCGCTGATAACGGGCATATTTTGACGAGTGGCACCCCATGCAGTAGTTGGTGAAATATTTCGCACCTGATTGCAGCGAAGCCTTATCGTCCAGGTTCACATCCATATGGTCCAGTGGGATATCACTGCCGCCGGCGGCAACGGCTTTTAGCGGCACGGCTGTCAGCACCAACACGATGGCAACCAGTCCCAGGAACTTGACCGTTCCGATACCTTTCATAACGACGCGCTCCGGTACAGGCTTGGTTTTTTCAAACGATGTCCAGAAAGGCATTGCCAGGAAATACATAAAATAAAGAATAGTTGTAATAACGGCCAGTAACGTTCTGCCATCGCTTGGCGCCCATGTTCCCAGTACGCCCAGTATCAGGAAGGAGGCAATAAAGACAAGAAGAGCAACCTTGCTGATCATGCCTTTGTAGCGCAGTGACTTGACCGGACTCCTGTCCAGCCAGGGCAGGAAGAACAGGACCACGATTCCGGCACCCATTACCACAAACCCCCAGAACGGATCTGGAACCGCACGCAACATCGAGTAGTAGGGCGTGAAGTACCATACCGGCGCAATATGATCAGGCGTCTTCAGGAAGTTCGCGTGCTCGAAGTTCGGTGCCTCGAGGAAGTACCCGCCCATTTCCGGCGCGAAGAACATGATAGCAATAAAGACGAACAGGAAATAACAGATCCCGACGATGTCGTGTACCGAATAGTAGGGATGAAAAGGAATTCCGTCCTTGGGGACACCATTTTCGTCCTTGTTCTTTTTAATTTCGATGCCGTCCGGGTTATTCGAACCGACTTCATGCAAGGCAACGATATGGACAAATACCAGCATAACCAGGATTAAAGGCATGGCAATAACGTGCAAGGCAAAGAATCTAGTCAGCGTTGCACCGGCGATAACATAGTCGCCCTGAATCCAGACGACCAGGTCTGGGCCAATAATAGGAATCGTTCCGAAGAGAGCGACGATAACCTTCGCGCCCCAGAGTGACATTTGGCCCCAGGGTAAGACATACCCCATGAAGGCTTCGGCCATCAAAACAACGTAGATGACCATGCCTATTATCCACAAAAGTTCGCGTGGCTTCTGGTACGAGCCGTACATGATACCACGCAGCATGTGCAAGTAGATCACCGCGAAGAACGCGGAAGCGCCGGTTGAATGCATATAGCGTATCACCCAACCCAGCTGCACATCGCGCATGATATATTCGACCGAGGCAAACGCCCCTTCTTCGGTCGGCTCATAGAACATGGTAAGCCAGATGCCGGTCAGCAGTTGGTTAACCAGCACCAGCATGGCCAGCGAGCCAAAGAAGTACCACCCGTTAAAGTTCTTGGGTGCATAGTACTTACTTAAATGTTTCTCCCACGTTGGAATAATGGGTATGCGCTTGTTAACCCAATCCAGTAACCCCGTAAGCCAGTTCATGATGCAGTCCCCTCATCTTCACCAATAATAATGGCATCCCCGTCAAATTTATAAGGTGGGACAGCCAGATTTGCACCTGCCGGTGAGCCGGCCATTACCCGGCCAGACAGGTCGAACCTTGAACCGTGACAGGGACAAAAGAACCCGCCGACCCAGTCTTTTCCAAGGCCTTCGGAACCCACTTCAGGACGATACTTGGGAGCACAGCCCAGGTGCGTGCATACTGCCTTGATTACCAGGAATTCAGGATTTTTTGATCGGTGAGTATTTTGTGCGTATTCGGGTTGTTGGTCTATATTTGCCGAGGCCGCATCTTTGAGGTTTTCGGCAGGGATTTTTTCCAGTAAGGCCAGTGCTTCTTTGGTTCGCCTGACGACATAGATAGGCTCGCGCCGCCATTCGACAACTGCGAGAGCACCAGGCTCCATCTTACTATAATTGAACTTGACCGAAGCACCTGCCGATTTGGCTTTTTCACTGGGGCTCCATGACGCAACGAATGGTACTGCGATACCTGCTGCCCCTGCTGCCCCGACTACAGAAGTAGCCCCTAGAAGAAAACGCCGTCGGCCAACATTTACATCGTCGGTTGTCATATACACACTCCTAAACAGAATAAGGACGTACGATAGGTATGTTTTTTGATCTTATTATTCAGCAAGAAAACACCTATAGATGATAATGAAAATGCCCTATTGATACAAGGCGTTTACCCATTAACGCGCACAAAAAACGCCCGGAGTAAAGACACTCCGAGCGTTTCAGTGCAAATAAGATTGGGGTAAATCTAGCGTTTGGAAAACTGTGGTTTCTTGCGTGCTTTGCGTAATCCGACTTTTTTGCGTTCCACTTCTCGTGCATCGCGTGTTACAAAACCGGCCTTGCGCAATGCCGGGCGTAACTCCTCGCTGTAATTAATAAGCGCGCGGGTAATGCCATGGCGGATGGCGCCGGCCTGACCAAAACTGCCACCACCACGCACCGTGATGTTGATATCAAATTGATCTGCAGTAGTTGTTAATTCCAGCGGTTGGCGAACAATCATGCGCGCAGTTTCACGTCCGAAATACTGCTCGATTGTCCTGCTGTTAATGACGATTTTGCCTTTGCCCGGCACCAGGTAAACACGTGCCGTAGACGTTTTGCGACGTCCTGTACCATAGTATTGAGTAGCTGACATATTCTCCTGGCCTGCTTCTTTAGTTAAATATCTAGCTGAGCGGGTTGCTGTGCAGTATGCGGGTGCTCAGTTCCTGCATAGACTTTCAATTTCCTGAACATGGCACGACCCAATGGATTTTTGGGCAACATGCCTTTCACGGCAAGCTCGAGCACGCGTTCGGGGGCGTGATCAATCATGCCCTCAAAAGACATTGATTTCAGGCCACCAGGAAAACCGGTATGTCGATAATAGGTTTTATCGGTGGTTTTATTGCCAGTTACACGTACTTTTTCAGCATTAACGACAACGATGTAATCGCCTGTATCTACGTGAGGCGTATATTCCGGCTTGTGCTTGCCTCTTAAGCGACGCGCAATCTCGCTCGCCAAACGGCCCAATGTTTTGCCGTCGGCATCGACCAGGCACCAGTCCCGCTTGACTGTTTCAGGTTTTGCAGTAAATGTTTTCATCTGTTTCTATATACCAGAGCATTCCTTCAAAGAGGCGCGCATTCTACCCAAACTAATCACAGGTGACAAGCAGGATTTGGGATAATTTACAGGATTTAACAGGGCGGCCGAATACTCCTGAAACACCGAGGAATAACGGACATCAACAGGACTGGCGAGCACCTAGGCCTTGTGTTGCCGCCCCAGGTATTCATGCGACTGCATTTCCAGCAACCGGCTTCGGGTTCGCTCAAACTCGAAGGACAGTTTGCCTTCCGTGTACAAATCTTCGATGGGCACTTCTGCCGAAATGATCATCTTCACATTGGAATCATAAAATTCGTCGATCATATTAACGAATCGCCTCGCCTGATCGTCATTACGCGCACCCATAACGGGAACGTCACTCAGTAATACGGCGTGATAAAGACGTGCAATTTCAATATAGTCGTTCTGGCTGCGCGGCCCGTCACACAGTTCCTCGAATGTGAACCAGACAACATCGTCTCCCGAACGAACCGTTTTCAGCATCCGCCCGGCTATGTCAATTTTTGCCTCGACAAAAATCGACTTGGGGTCAGGTGCCAGTTGGGTAAAACTGTCGAGCAAACTGGTGTAGGCCGCATCGTCCAGCGGCGAATGGTAAATTTCGGCGCGCTCCAGCACCCTTAGGCGATAATCGATACCCCCATCGACATTGACGACTTTGGTGTGCCTGTTAACCAGGTCGATCGCCGGCAAGAATAGCTTTCTCTGCAATCCATCCTTATAAAGGTTATCCGGGATGATGTTTGATGTTGCAACCAGAGTCACCCCTTCTGCAAATAGCTCCTTCATCAGGCCACCCAGGATCATGGCGTCGGCGATATCCGAGACAAAGAACTCGTCAAAACAAATTACCCTGGCTTCGGAGCTGATTTTTTTTGCAATCGCCTTAAGCGGGTCTTTCACTCCGGCCTGGCTTTTTAATTCCAGGTGCACCTGTTGCATGAAACGGTGGAAATGACTGCGCATCTTTTCCGGGAACGGCAGGCTGTCATAGAAGGCATCCATCAGGTAGGTCTTGCCTCTACCCACACCACCCCAAAAATAGATACCCCGCTCGGGCTGTTTTTCCTCGGTCTTTAAAAACCGGGATATAAATGAAGGCTTTGATTTCGGGGCCGGATTTACCAGGCGATCATATAAATCCTGCAAATGCATGACCGCTTCTTTCTGGGCAGCGTCGGGCAATAACAGTTTGGAGTCAAGATCCTGCTGGTAGCGTTCTTGTGGCGTCATTTTCCAGTCAATCGGGTTCCTTTGAAGTGGCGAACTTTACCCATTACCCGGGTGTTTATCAACTTTTACGATTTTTTGCTGTGCATTCAGCTTTCGTTCAGCTAAACCCGCCTAGTATGGACATTAGATTAACCAACTAATGGATTTACTGAAGAGGATCCGGTAATGAAAACAATCAATTATTTACTGGCAACGAGCATACTCGCTAGCGCCAGCGCAATCGCCGGTCATAACAAGACTGGTACCAATCATGGTTACGATTACGCCAAGGTTGTCGAAGCATCGCCAATTACCAAGATTGTCAGCGTCAATGTGCCGAGAAAAGAATGCTGGGAGGAACAGGTCGCCTACCAGGAGCCTCCCCGCCACCGTTCGGCAACACCGACAATAGTGGGTTCGATTATCGGCGGTGTGATCGGCAATGAAATTGGCACTAACAAAAGTTCGAAAAGAGTCGGCGCAGTTGCCGGCGCAATTTTGGGTGGTTCAATAGGACACGATATTGGCCATAAATCTGCACATGCCAGCGGTTACACCCGATACGCAACCGAAGAAGTGTGCAAAACCTACAATGATACGCACCAGGAAGAGCAAATCGTTGGCTACCGCGTTTCCTATAAATACCGGGGTAATATTTACCAAACACGGATGAGACAACACCCTGGCGACCGCATCAAGGTCAGGGTTTCGGTTACACCGGTTGAAAGCTACGCCAAACCCGGCCGCCACAGCTACTGAAAAAGAGGCCGGCATTTTATCGACGCTTGAAACATTTGGAGATAAACTCAATGCCTTTACTCATTTCCAGAGAGCAAAATGATGATAAAACCGGCCATTATCAAGGAACTGGTGCTCTGTAGCGCAATAACATTTTCACCACTGGTGATCAGCCTGGAAGTAGATAAAAACGCCCATTATCACGATCCCATGCTTCTGGCTGATCACCAGATTTTAGCCAAACACGAGGCAATCGATATCGCCAGGCGCAGGCATAACGGCAAGGTGCTTTCGGCAAACCTTGTGCATGGCAAATCCCATTCGTATTACAAAATCAAGTTAATCAACGACAAGGGTCGCGTGAAAACCGTCAAGGTAAATGCGATCAAGCGCCATAAAAATCGAAACTAGAACGAGATTCCGGGCTGGCTAACCAATGAGAGTTTTAGTAGTCGAAGACGAAGCAACCTTACTCCGGCAATTGAAAGACACCCTGACGCGTGCCGGATACAGTGTTGATGGCGCGGCAGACGGAGCCGATGGTTTATTCTACGGTTCGGAATACCCCTACGACATTGCCGTGATCGATATAGGGCTGCCCAAAATAAACGGTATCGAGTTAATCAAGCGGTTTCGCAAAGACGACCGGGCCTTTCCGATACTAATCCTGACAGCCCGGGGGAACTGGCAGGACAAGGTAGAGGGACTCGAGGCCGGCGCCGACGACTACCTGGTCAAGCCTTTTCATATGGAGGAGCTTTTAGCCCGCCTCAATGCCCTGCTAAGACGCTCGGTAGGGCTGGCCAAACCGGTACTGGAGATTGGCCATATCCAGCTCAATACAGCCACCCAGCAGGTTACTTCGCACCAGCAAGAAATCGAGTTAACCGCGTTCGAGTACAAGGTGCTGGAGTACCTGATGCTGCATCCGGACAAGGTGGTGTCCAAGACCGAGCTAACCGAGCACATTTATGATCAGGATTTTGACCGCGACAGCAATGTCATCGAGGTGTTCATCGGCCGCCTGAGAAAAAAGCTCGACCCGGATAACAGGTTAAAACCCATAGAGACCCTGCGCGGACGTGGCTACCGCTTAATCACACCGGTCGGTAAGCATGCTCGCTAGAATCAGCCAATCCCTAAGTGGCAGGCTATTGATAACCGCATTGGTTTTCCTGGCCCTGTTTCTCGGTCTTACCATCTATGTCCTCGATAAAGCCTTCCAGAACAGTGTCGAAACAGCCCTGCTGGAGCGCCTGAAAACCCATAGTTACACTCTGTTGGCGGCTGCCGACGATCAAGACGGCCAGCTTAAAATGCCCGAACTGCTGGAGGATCCTGGCTTTAACCAGCTCGCTTCAGGACTCTACGGATTTATCTATGATCACCAGGGTAATGAAATCTGGCGCTCACCTTCGGCGATATCCCTGAATGTTGATTTTATTTCGACAGCCTCTTCCGGTGAGTACCAGTTGAACAAAATATCGACGCCCGAAAATGGTGAGCTTTATGTTTTTACCTACGGCATCATTTGGGAAAACGAAAGCGGCAAGGAAGCCCGCTACAATTTCAGCGTGCTGCATAATAACGCACCCGTTATCGCTGAAATAAAAAGTTTCCGGTCAACCCTTTGGCGCCTGCTCGGCGCAATGGGCATCCTGCTATTGTTGATTCTCGGCGCCATCATGCACTGGGGTCTTTCACCGTTGCGCAAGCTGGCGACCGATCTTCATGAAATCGAGGAAGGACGCCAGGAACACTTGACCGGTAGTTATCCGCTCGAACTCCGGGGCGTCACGCGCAACCTTAATTTATTAATCAAGAACGAACGCCGCCAGCGTCACCGCTACCGGAACACACTGGCAGACCTGGCGCACAGCCTGAAAACGCCACTCGCTATCCTGCGCGGCGCCTCGAACTCGGCGCTGGCGAGCGATAAAAATGAAGACCAGTCGATCCTCGACGAACAGATCGACCGCATGGACGAAATCATTACCTATCAACTGCAACGTGCTTCAGCGCCGCAAGTCTCCTTTTCTGCAAAGGGAATTTCACTGCAGGGTATTGCCAAAAAAATTATGCGCACCCTGTCCAAGGTTTACGCCGATAAACAGGTCAGGATCAAAATGGATATTCCTGAGAATTGTCTGTTTTTTGGTGATGAACGTGACCTGATGGAAGTGCTTGGCAACCTGCTGGACAATGCGTTCAAGGCCTGCAAGCAGCAGGTCTGGATCAGCGCCGAAAATTCCGCATCAAATACTAGTCTGAACGGACCGGTTTTAACTATCCATATTGAAGACGACGGCCCGGGAATACCAAGCGATAATCACGAAGCCGTCCTGGAAAGAGGCATAAGGGCAGACACCAAAACAACCGGCCAGGGAATTGGCCTGGCCGTTTCGATGGATATTATCAATAGCTACAAGGGTCAATTAAAAATTGAACGTTCGGCCCTTGGCGGGGCACATTTCATTGTCCGGTTCCCCCAGTAGCCGGCACGGCCCCGGTGGCCTATTCGGCGGCAACGATGCCTATTTCCACAAGCACTTCGGGCCGCGCCATTGCCGACTCTACCGTGGCCCTGGCGGGCTTGTTGTCCGGGTCCACCCAGGCCGTCCAGACCTCGTTCATCGGCGCAAAATGATGGGCGATATCACGCACCCAGATCTGTGCGCTCAATATCTTCGATTTATCGGTGCCGGCGGCAGCCAGGCGCTCATCGATAAGTGCCAGAACCCGTGCGGTTTGCGCCTTGATATCCAGTCCAGCGTCGGCGGCGGTGACTCCGGAAAGATAGACAACCCCGTTATAAGTGACCGACTGGCTCATCCTTTCACCGGGTGCGATACGTTTAATGGACATGTTTTCCCCCTTTATTATTATGCTGAAAAAACACTATAACCAAGAACGACGACACTGGCTAACAAATAATTATCGATCCGGGATACCGGCGAATAGCCAGGGATTTGCTACTATTCAAATATGATTCTGACGATAACCGCGCTCATTATTGCCCTGCTCGGCTTAACCCTGTTATTTCGGGGTATCTTCCTGTTGTTGAGCCGACCGGTCAAAGCCTCAATCTTCAGCGCAACTGGGGGCTTCCTGTCTTCCCTTGGCCTTGCCCTGCTTGCGTTGTCAATCAATTTTGCCAGCTACGAGCGACTGGTCAACGAACGGCAAATCGCCACTATCAGTTTCTATCAACTGGCGCCCCAGTATTTTTCGGCAACCCTGCACCTGCCCGACGAGGGTATTGCCCGGCAACTGGAATTGCGCGGCGATGACTGGCAGCTTGATGCAAAAGTCCTGAAATGGCACGGCTACGCCAATATTGTCGGCCTGGACGCCCTCTACAAGCTGGATCGTTTAACGGGTCGCTACCAGGACATCGACCAACAAAAGAGCGAACCCATTACCGCGTATCCATTGACACTGGAACCGGGTCTGAGCTTGTGGCATTACATCGAGAAATTCCCTCACCTTTTGCCTTTTGTCGATGCTTTTTACGGAAACGCGGTATTTTTACCCATGGAAGACAAGGCAGAGTACAAAATTTTCATCACACAATCGGGGTTAATCGCCCGACCGGCAAACCCGGCTGCCCAACAAACAGTCAAAAACTGGTCTTCCTGAAAGCCGATTATTCAAGGTTCTTTGCACATCCTGAACTTTTATGTTTTATAGAGGGTCTTCTATAATCCAGTTCAACACAGGCACGGCGCAGCGCCTGTTTCCAGGCAAAGGGCAATTGTCTTTTTACTCACCAATCACCGGGCGCAAAAATGGTCGGCATCACTGCAAATAAATTTCGCTGGTCACGCCTGCTGATACCGCTGGTAATCCTTGGCGGTGCAGTGCTTATTGCCAGTTTGTTAATTTCATCAAAATCATCTGCGCCGGCTAAACAGCTTGAAGAAAAATCATGGACAGTGACCGCCCGGACCCTGCACCAGGGTGAATATTCTCCCCAGGTAAGGCTGTTTGGTAAAATTGAATCCCCGCAAAATACGACATTGGCCTCCGCCATTTCAGCCTACGTGGTATCACTGACCGCTCGTGAAGGCGAATTTGTCCGCGCCGGCACTACCCTGCTGACACTCGACGACAGGGACATCCTGCTCAGCCTGGCGCAGCGCGAAGCCGATGTGCGGGACATAGAGGCACGTATCAAGGCAGAACTGGCCCGGTTCAGTTCCGATCAATCCGCGCTTGTACTGGAGCAGGAATTACTCAGTCTCGCGCAAAAATCGGTGAGGCGATTCGAGTCCTTGCGAAGCAATAACCAGGTATCGGAAACGACCCTGGATGAACGACGCCAGGCGGCACACCTGGCAGCCCTGACAGTGAAAGGCGCAAAAGCTGAGGGCAGAAGCTTTGCTTGACCAGGCCAGGCTGGATCTTGAGCGTACCAGTATCACGGCACCCTTCGATAGCCGCATTGCCAATATAAATGTTTCCGTGAACGACCGGGTTCAGGTCAATGGTCCGCTGCTGTCCCTGTACAGCATCGACGACCTTGAAGTCAGGGCACAGATTCCGTCACGCTATTTAGCCATCATCCGCAACAGCCTGGATCATTCTCCGGGTAAACCCCTGTCCGCCACAGCGGTGGTTGATGGCACCCCGGTAACACTGTCACTGGCGCGGCTGGCCGGTCAAGTCAATACCGGCAGGGGGGGAATAGACGGCCTGTTTGAGGTCGTTGAGGGCAACCAGGTACTCGAGCTGGGCCGGCCCATCGAACTTTTGTTGCAACTGCCCCCCGTTACCGGGGTTTACTCGGTGCCAGCCCAGGCGCTGTTTGGCAGTAACCGGATTTATTTAATCAAAAACGAACGCCTGGAAGGGGTAAATGTCGAACGCCTTGGCGAGTGGCAGGACCAGCAGGGAAAAAGTTTTATCCTGGTTCGCAGCCCCGATATAAAAGACGGGGAAATCCTGATGAGCGCCCAGCTTCCCAACGCCATCCCTGGCCTGAAAGTTAAACCGGTGCTGACCCATTGAGCAATATAATCGACAGCAACGCGCCTGAAAAACCATCAGCCAAACCCGGGCTGGTCACCCTGTTTGCCAGCCACCGGGTTGCCGGCAACCTGCTGATGATCCTGATGATCCTTTCCGGGTTGTGGGGCCTGAAACAACTCAACACCCAGTTTTTTCCCGACTACGACCTGGACACCATTACCATCCAGATTAGCTGGAGAGGCGCCTCCGCTGAAGACGTCGAACGATCACTGACGATCCCCATCGAACAGGAATTAAGGGATGTCAGCCACATCAAAAAAGTGGTTTCAGACTCTTCCCAGGGCTCATCCTTTATCAGCCTGGAGATAGAGGATGACGCCGACCTGAGCCGGGTGCTGGACGACGTTAAACAACGTGTCGACGCGATCCGGAATATACCGTCCGACGCCGAGGACCCGGTAGTCCAGATACAGGTTCGTTACGAAACTATCGCGGATATCGTGATCACGGCCCCCGGTAATCTTTCCGAACTGCGCACGCTTGTGCGTGACCTGGAGCAACAGCTGCTCGAAAGAGGCATACGCAGGATCAGTTTCTTCGGTCTTCCCAAAGAGGAAATTGCCATCCAGGTCAGCGCCGATCAACTCCATGACCTGGGCATGACCCTGGATGAAATTGCCGATACTATACGCCAGCACAGCATTGATTTACCCGCGGGTATCGCCGGCAAGAAAGACAGCACCCGGCAAATTCGCAGCCAGGGTCAGCAACGCACCGCAACCGGGTTTGAACAGATCCCCGTGATCAGCGACGATAACGGCAAAATCATCCGGCTGAGCGACATCGCCATTATCGAACGGCGCGCCCGGGATAACGAACCCTACCTGACCCACAAGGGCCAGCCTGCGATTAAAATGCGGCTGGAAAGAACCTTCGCGGACGACACCCTAAAATCGGCAAAAATCATGCAGGCCTGGCTTGAAGACGTTCGCCCTACCCTGCCACCGGGTATTAAAATCACAGTGGTCCATAATTCCTGGCGCTACGTCAAGGATCGTATCAACCTGCTGCTCAAGAACGGGCTGGGTGGGCTTATACTGGTTATCGGGATTCTCTACCTGTTCCTCACCGCGCGGGTCGCCTTCTGGGTAACGGTCGGCATCCCGGTTTCATTCCTGGCCACCCTGGCGATCCTCTACCTGATCGGCGAAAGCATCAATGTAATAAGCCTGTTCGGGTTGATCATGACCCTGGGTATTATCGTCGACGATGCCATCGTTGTCGGCGAAGACGCCACCACGCATTTTAACCGGGGCGAATCAGGGCTGCAGGCAGCTATTGGCGGCGCGCACCGGATGCTGCCACTGGTGATGGCTTCTTCTTTAACCACCATTTGCGCGTTTTTCCCATTGTTATTGATCGACGGGCGATTCGGTCAACTGATGCTGGCAATTCCGATCGTCGCGATTTGCGTGATCCTGGCGTCACTGGTCGAATGTTTCCTTATCCTGCCCGGGCACCTTCGCGATAGCCTGCACCATAGTGACGATCACAAGGAAACCCGGCTGCGCAAGAACCTCGACGCGCGCTTTGCCCGTTTTCGCGATACCACCTTTCGCAGGTGGATCACCTGGGTGATTAATCACCGCGGCATCGTACTCGCCTGCGCGGCCGCATTTTTCATTATCAGTTTCTCGCTACTCAAGGGTGGCTATATCAAGTTTACTTTTTTCCCGACCATCGACAGTCCGCGAATCCGTGCCAACGTCCAGTTCAACACGGGGGTTGACGAAGACATTATCAATCGGTTCCTTGCCAATGTGGAGCAATCGGTTTATGAAACCGAGCAGGAAATAGGCGAAGCCATCATCCATAATGTCGATATTTACCACCGCCAGGCATTATTCCCGGGCTCTCCCAAGGGTGAGCAATACGGCACGGTAGACATCGAGTTGAGCGAAGCCGACCAGCGCAAAACCACCAACGCGGCATTTATCCATCACCTGAAAAACAAGGTCGACCTGCCGCCCGGTATCGAGCGTTTCACTATCTCGCAGGGACGCGCCGGGCCACCCGGCAGTCAAATCGAAATCAAGCTGACCGGCACCACGGTGGATCAGCTCAAGGCCGCCTCGATCGAGTTACAGGAAGTGATCAAGGGATATAGCGGCACGCATAACGTCGATGACAATTTGCCCTATAGCAAGGGCCAGCTTATCTACCAGCTGACACCCATGGGCGAGGCGCTGGGGTTAACCCTGGAAGATATTGGCGAACAGCTCAGGGCCGCCTTTGACGGCCGACTTGTACAGATTTTTCACGAACAGAATGACGAGGTTGAAGTACGTATTTTGCTGCCGGACGCCGAAAGAAATTACCTGAATATTATCGACCGGTTACCCATCGTCCTGCCCGACAGGAGCACTATCCCGATCGGCAACGTGGTGACCTTCTCGGCCCGCAAAGGCATCGACAACCTGAAACGTTTGAACGGACAATTGTCAATAGTGATTACCGGCGATGTTGATGAAAATGTCACCAACGCCAACGAGATCCTGGCCTCGCTGCAAGCCAAAGCCCTGCCCGAATTGCAATCAAAATACGACCTTTCGGTCAGCTTCGAGGGCCGTGCCGCCGACCAGGCGGAAACGCTTGGCGACATGCTGCTCGGTGCCGGGCTGGCGCTGATGCTCATCTATATCATCCTCGCCTGGGTGTTTATTTCCTACAGCTGGCCACTGGCGGTGATGCTCACCATCCCGCTGGGCATCGCCGGTGCCATTGTTGGTCATTTGTTTATGGGCATCGACCTGACGATCCTGTCGCTGTTTGGTTGTTTTGGCCTGAGCGGTATCGTCATCAATGATTCGATCGTGCTGGTGACTTTCTACAAGAATATCCGCGCGCAGGGAATGGAAATGCTCGAGGCGGTTATCGAAGCGGCATGCCAGCGCCTGCGCGCGGTACTGCTGACATCGCTGACCACCATCGCCGGCCTCACCCCGATACTGTTTGAAACCTCGCTGCAGGCGCAGTTCCTGATACCGATGGTTACCGCCATCGTCTTCGGCCTGGCCTTCGGCACCCTGCTAATCCTGCTGGTGGTGCCCTGCCTGCTGGTCAGTGTTGAGAAAATCAGGGAGTATTTCCTGAAAGGCCGCTACCAACCGGAAGCCACCGCTTGAACAGGGGGTAATCCGCTTAAATCCTCTGGATTCCGGATATTTTTGAAAGACAGTTCTTATTCTAGTGCTTGACCGTTTCCGGTGTCCCGCCCATATGGCCCTTGAGGGGGTTGATAATAGTGCTACCCTGCCCGGCAGCGACGGCTTCCGGGTGCTTGCTGGCCATTATTTTCTGGACACGGTGCTGCTCGTCGGGGTGTACGTCTACCAGGACCAGGTATTTACCGGCCTCGATATCATCGTGGAAGCGGGCAATCTTGTAATTTTCGTGGGAAATTCCAACAAAACCCCCGGCCCAGGTACCAAACAGGGCGCCGACTACTACCAGCAGGAATACAGATGTCATGCCGAAGTTGGTAAAGAACATCACGGCCAAGCCGCCCACTAGTCCCAGGGCCGTGCCAATAAGTGTTCCCCTCAGGGCAGTGTGAACAATATCGAGTTCCTGCCAGGGGGTTGCCGAATTGATACGCCGCTGGTACAGCCCGGCTTCATCCTTGCTGAGCACATGAAAATTCCAGTCGGTAATGCCTTCGTTGTGTAGATCCCGGGAAATATTTTCCACACTTTCAATTTCAGAGGTGAGATAATAAAAACGTTTCATGACGAGCCTCCCTGACAGTTGACTTGTAAATGCAGGTACTACCATGAAGCAGGGAGAACCTGCAGGTGATGCATGAATATCCAGTCGGTAAGTCCGTTGCGTGAATCACAACAGGACATGCCAGGCACAAATCTTCTGGACGTATTTTCCTGGCAACCTATAAGTTTGAACCGTATCAGTATGATAGGTTCCTCTCGATTAAAATATCAGAAACGGAATAATAATGGCAACTATTGGCAGTTGGGATCCAAAGGCTAAAGCCGGGGAACTGGCAACCGAAGTTAAACGCAGCGATCTCGAGTCGTTTTTGGCACTGGATGAAAAACAGTTAAACGACCTTGCCAATGCACTCCCGCAGCATATCATCACGGAACAAAAGCATATGATGACCCGGCATAAAAAGGCGTGGGCAGCGGTTATTAGTGAGCTCGAAGACCAGCAAATAGTTGCGCTGATTCGATTTTTTACCCTCGCAGAGGGCCAATTACCCGGCTGGGAAGCGGGCAGCAAATCGCCGGTGATCTGGTTATGCCGGGGACTGAAAAAGCGCGGCCTGTTTCCCGATCAGGAACTGACACGCTGGATCAAGGCGAACACCGACAATAAATTCCTGCCCTACGGTAATCCGCTGGACTTCCAGTAACGAATTGGTCTGGCTGAATCAGCCCCGCAGCCAGGCATCCAGGTGGTCGATAATTTCTGCCCAGTCCGAGTCTTCTTCGATCCCCTGTTTCAGGAACCTGGCCTGCGACTCGTTCCAGAAGCTTGCCTCCCAAAGCAGCACGTCACCGGGAATCGGGCTGTGATCGACAATAAATTGGGCAATTGATGCCTCGTCCGCGGCCAATCCCAATTGCTCAAAGAGTGTCGTTAAGTCATGCCTTGAGGTATCCATATCATCTCCTTTGAATTCTTGATGTAAGTTCGAGATCGGATAAAGCGTGCTTGATTGTAATAATAGATTACCCCCGTTCGCCGATTCCCGCAATCGAGCAGATGAATAATCGCATGACGGATCGTCAGTTCTTGCGGCCATAGCTGATACGCTCATGCCCTGCAAGGTCCGGATCGGTACCGATATTCTCAAAACCGGCATCGGCAAGAATTCTCCTTACCGCGCTCCCCTGCTCGTAGCCATGCTCAAACAGCAACCAGCCACCGGGTTTTAGCAAACCGAAAGACCCGGATGCAATGCATTGGATATCGGCAAGCCCCTTGTTTTCGGAAACCAGTGCCGATTTGGGTTCATGGTTAACATCTCCCCGGGTTAAATGCGGATCATCGGGATCTATATAGGGAGGGTTACTGACGATCATATCCACCGGCCGGGTGAATTCTGCGCACCAGTCACTAATGATAAAATTTACGTTTTCGAATGCCAGTGCCGCCTTGTTCCTGTTTGCCAGGTCAATGGCCTGCGATTCGATATCACAGCCGGTGACCCGGATTTCCGACCGCTCCGAGGCAATGGCCAGGGCGATGGCGCCGGTCCCGGTGCCCAGGTCAATCACCTCGCATGCAGTACAGACAGCTAATAACGACAGGGCTTTCTCGACCAATAGCTCGGTCTCCGGCCGGGGGATCAATGTCGAGGTATTGACCATGAGGGGCAACGACCAGAATTCTTTCCGGCCCAATATGTAGGCAACGGGTTCACCTTTCCGGCGACGGGCAAGCAATCGCTCGTACTCGGATAACTGGCCCGAAAGCAGTAATTTATCCGGCCATGCGTAAATGAAGGATTTGTTGCATTTCAGGGTGTGCATTAACAGCAATTCGGCATCGAGCCTTGGCGTATCCGAGCTATCGGTCAGCAATGCTGCTTGTGCCAGTGCCCGGCGGATGGTGATACTCATATCGAACAAGAATTACCGACCGACTTACTCGTCGGAAGACAGGGAGGCCAGCATGTCCGCCTGGTGTTCATGAATCAAGGCATCGATGACAGGTGCCATGTCGCCCTGCATGATTTCCGGCAGCTTGTAGAGGGTGAGGTTAATACGGTGGTCGGTCACCCTGCCCTGCGGGTAATTATAGGTGCGGATGCGCTCGGAACGATCGCCGGAACCTACCAGGCTCTTGCGGGTATCGGCCTGTTCGCTTTGCTGCTGCTCCTGGAGGGCACTTACCATGCGTGATTGCAACAGCGACATGGCCTTGGCCCGGTTTTTATGTTGCGAGCGCTCATCCTGGCACTCGACCACGATACCCGTCGGCAGGTGGGTAATCCGGATCGCCGAATCGGTTTTGTTGACGTGCTGGCCACCCGCACCCGACGCCCGAAAGGTATCGATACGCAAATCGGCCTTGTTGATTTCCACCTCGTTGACGGTGTCGACTTCCGGCATCACCGCGACGGTACAGGCCGAGGTGTGAATACGCCCCTGGGACTCGGTTTCGGGTACCCGCTGAACCCGATGGGCACCGGATTCAAACTTGAGGTGGGCGTAAACATCCTTGCCGATTACGCGGGCAATAATTTCCTTGTAACCGCCATGCTCGCCAAGGCTTTCGCTGATCACCTCAACCTGCCAGCCGTTTTTCTCTGCGTATCGCAGGTACATCCTGAACAGGTCACCGGCAAAAATGGCGGCTTCGTCGCCGCCGGTTCCTGCGCGGATTTCCAGGAAGGTATTGTGGCTGTCATAAGGGTCTTTAGGCAGCAACAGTTTCTGCAGATCCAGCTCAAGGGTATCGATATTCTGCCTGGCAGAAATCGCTTCTTCTTCGGCCATTTCACGCATCTCCGGGTCGCCGTCTTTCAACAGCTCATTGGCCTCGGCCAAATCCTGTTCAACCTGCAAATACTTGTTGAAGCAACGGGCGACAGGTTCGATCTCGGCGTATTCCATGGACAAATCCCTGAATTTATTCTGGTCAGAAATAATATCCGGATCACCGAGCAGGAAACCCAGTTCTTCGTATCGATCGGCCAGATGCTCGAGTTTGGTCAGGATTGAAGCTTTCATTTACGGCTTTTCGTTACCTTTTTATCGTCTTCCAGATCAAACAACTCTTCGGCGGTTTTCATCAAATCAGCGCGACCTTCGGACGATGCCTTCTTCATTTGAATACAGGGAGAATGAATTAATTTGTTGGTCAGCGCCCTGGCGAAATAAGTCATAACCTGCTCGGGTGTCTGGCCATTGCCCAATTGCCTGATCGCTTTTTTTAGTTCGATATCCCTGATTCGCTTGGACTTGGCACGGTAGGCCGTCAAGGTTGCGACGGCATCCAGGGCCCGCATATCTCTCATCAGGTTCAATGCGCCCAGCTCGATCAGGTTTTCCGCTGCAAATGCCGCGTCCTGGCGTGACTTCATATTTTCATCGATTACCTGTTTCAGGTCATCGACCGAATACAGATAGACGTCGGGTAATTCACCGACTTCAGGTTCGATGTCCCGCGGCACGGCGATATCTACCATGTACACCGGGCGGTGCTTGCGTTGTTTCAACGCGCGTTCAACGGCTCCTTTGCCCAAAATGGGTAACTGGCTAGCCGTCGAGGAAATCACGATATCCGCCTTGACCAGTTCTTCGGGGATATCCGATAACAGGACCGCCCTGGCGCCAAATTCATCGGCCAGTTCTTTAGCCCTCAAAAGTGTCCGATTGGCAACCACCATATCCATGACGCCATTGTCGCGCAGGTGCCTGGCTACCAGGTCGATGGTTTTTCCCGCGCCCACCAGCAACGCACGGGTTTCGCTCAGGTCGGCAAAAATATGCTGGGCCAGGCTGACCGCCGCGTAGGCAACAGAAACCGGGTTCTCGCCGATGGCCGTTTCCGTACGAACCTGCTTGGCCACGGCAAAACTCCCCTGGAAGAGTTTTTCCAGGATGCTGCCAATGGAGTTGGCCGACCGGGCAACGGCGTAAGCCGATTTGATCTGTCCCAGTATCTGGGGTTCTCCCAAAACCTGTGAATCCAGGCCACTGGCTACCCGCATCACGTGTTTGATGGCTTCTTCATCCCAGTGAACGTAGCTGTATTGTTCAAGCTCTTCCGTTTTCAAATCGTGATAACTGCCCAGCCATTCGAGAATTGCCCGACTGCCTTCAATTTCAGACACGCAATAAAGCTCTGTCCGGTTGCAGGTTGAAAGAATGGCAACTTCTTCGATATGGGCCAAGGACTGGATATCCTTGAGTGCCGACAGCATGTTTTCGGGAACAATGGCAACTCGCTCCCGAACATCGACAGAAGCTGTCTTGTGATTAATACCTAGTACTAACAGGCCCATAGGGTTCGCAAAAAATCCTGACTATTCAAATTCCAGCTTATATTCATGCCCTATTTATGACATCAAATACAAGGATTAAACGTGCTACGAATTTAATAAAGTTGGCATTTATCCGCCTCTAAGCGGCGACGGTGGTCAACAAAATCGAGGATTATATAAAAATGAGGGGCTTCGAGGCTATTTATATCGGAATTTTAACGACCCTGCCATGCACATTTTCCATACCTGGTCATAGAAGCAACGTTTATCATGTGCCATCTGGCTAAAGCCAAAGCATTGGCAAGCTTGATCGGCCAGATTATAAAGTGGAAATTATGGATTACAAATTATACTATCTTGCCGCGCCATACTTTTATTCTTTAGTACATTCGGGCTTTCGTTCATCTCATGCACATCCTGTTTAATATTAACGATCAACTATCCGCTGCCCTGCCCTCCGTGCTAAAAGGTTGTTTCAAGATTGTCATTTTTCTCGGCATTATTGCCTCGACCGGTTGCAGCTTCATTATCGGTTCGACTACCCAAAACCTGGCGAACAGCCTGTCCAACGGTATCATCAATAACGATGACCTGAATACCGTTAAACAGGGCATGCCCGCCTACCTGCTGCTGATCGATGGCTTGATAGCAGATGACCCGGATAATGTGTCCCTTTTAAAGGCCGGTTCCCGTTTAAACAGCACCTACGCCAGCATTTTTACCGATGATAAACAACAGGCAAAAAACCTGACCGACAAGGCGTTTGATTTCTCCATCCGGGCCGTGTGCAAAAAAAAGAAATCCGCATGCCAGATCAACAGCATCCCGTTTGATCAATTCAAGGCAGTTACAGATACATTCCGGAAAAAGGATATTGACCTGCTCTATACCCTGGGGTCTACCTGGGCAAGCAGGATAGAGGCGCATAATGATGACTGGAATGCCATCGCCGAAATCGGTCGGGTCCAGTACATTATGGAACGGGTTGTTATCCTCGACGAAATGCACGAATCGGGAATCGCGCACCTGTATTTAGGTACCCTGGCAACCCTGTTGCCCCCGGCAATGGGCGGCAAGCCCGAGATAGGCCGTCAGCATTTCGAACGCGCCATAGCCCTGTCCGATGGCAAAAACCTGATGGCCAAAGTAACCTATGCACAGCGTTATGCCCGGCTTTTGTTTAACCGTGCCCTGCATGATCAACTGTTGCAGGAAGTTACAGTATCACCGACTGAATTTCCGGGCCTGACCCTGATCAATACTCTTGCCAAACGGCAGGCGCGTGAATTGCTGAAAACGGCAGATGCTTATTTTTAGAACTCTTGGTTTAGAACTCAATCAAACTAGTTGATATAATCCAGCCTCGCTTTAAAGGCCCTTTCCAGGTCATTTTATCAGCGAAGCTTTTAACGGGTAAGATTATGGTACGAAGATACAAACAACTTGCTGCCTTGCTTATGATGAGCATTGCCCTCTGCTTGCAGGCATTCCCGTTACAGGCCTTCAATTTCAAGATAGCCACCCTTGCACCCGATGGTTCTGACTGGATGAACCGTATGCGTGCCGGTGCCGTTGAAATATCCGAGAAAACGGCAAACCGGGTTGGTTTCAAGTTTTACCCTGGCGGCGTCATGGGCGATGACAAGGCCGTACTGAGAAAAATCAGGGTTGGCCAGTTACACGGCGGGGCAATTCCTGGCGGCAGCCTGTCTTCATTTTATCCTGACGGTCAAATTTACAATATGCCATTAAAATTTCGTTCCTTCGGCGAAATCGACTACGTGCGCGAACGAATGGATAAATTGCTGGTAGACGGCTTCGAACAAAGTGGCTTTGTTACTTTTGGTTTGACCGAAGGTGGCATGGCTTACGCGTTATCAAAATTCCCAGCGAGAACGGTTCCGGATTTACGCAAACTCAAGGTATGGGCGCCGGATAATGACAGGATGGCGCTCGAAATCCTGCAGGCCTTTAATATCAACCCCATACCGCTGCCGATCGGTGATGTGCTCACCGGATTGCAAACCGGTTTAATCGACACCATAGCCGGCTCCCCGATTGCCGCCATCGCACTGCAATGGCACAACCAGATCAGGTATTTAACCGATGTACCCCTGATGTATTTCTACGCAGTCCTGGCTATCGATCAGAAGTCCTTCAAACGCATTTCCGAGGCAGACCGGTTAATCGTGCGCCAGGTCATGACCCGAATCTTCAACGAAATTGACAAGAAAAACCGGGAGGATAATGTGCTGGCATTCGCTGCCTTGCAAAACCAGGGCATCTCTATCATTAAACCTACTCCGGATGAAATGCAGGACTGGAAACATTACGCGCTTGAATCGACAGAAAAACTGGTTAAAAAAGGCATCATCTCGACAAGAATGCTCGAATTACTCGATACGCATATCAGCGCCTATCGCAACCAGACTGCTGGCCAATGATAACTGACCCGCACCACCCGGCAACCCGGAATCTCCCCGACCTGGTGCATAAACCAAAGCTGATCAAGTGGCTTGAGACCACCGAGGATTCGGTTTTGGTGCTATTGTTTTTATCTATGCTGTCACTGGCCATCGCGCAAATAATACTGCGTAACGTTTTTGACAGCGGCATCATCTGGGGTGATGCACTGATTCGCGTGCTGGTACTCTGGGTAGGACTGGTTGGCGCGATGGTTGCCAGCCGGAAGGCCAGTCATATCAATATCGATATCATAACCCGTTTTATCGATG
>CAMYIF010000018.1 GCA_947258415.1 uncultured Pseudomonadales bacterium | reverse complement strand
CCAGAGTTTGTTGTTAGATTCAACCAGCTTTGCCGTACGCACGAATTTTGAATTTCTGCGAATGCTTAAACCCCGCGGTTTTTTTGCCTGCGCACCGAGACCTGACCCAATATCTTCACGCAACACAATTCGGATGGTGGTCTATGGCGACGTCACACTCGCCGGGCAAGCCCTAATCATTGCAGCCATTATCGGCGTGCTGCCCAAGCAGTCTTGATGGTGGTATTTGTGAGGAAATTGACCCGCGCCGTTAGGCAATTCTATTGTTAGTCCCAGCCGGCCTGAAAGCTATTGCTTCATCGTTTCATTGGCCGCTTCATCAATATCACTAAGGGGCACATAGCTTACGCTGTTCCGCCCCGCGGCTTTTGACAGGTACACCCCGCGATCAGAACTAGCCACCAGTGCTTTGGCGATATCGGTTTCCAGACCCTGGTCCCGCTCAGGCTTGGGTACCCAGCAACAGACGCCGACCGACAGGGTAGCCGAAATATGTCTCGGACTACCTTCCTCAGCTGCCTCATTTTCGATATTCAGGCCACTGATTTGTAAACGGATGCGCTCGCCGATATCCATCGCCCGTTGCTGACCACAATTGGGCAGTACCAGCGCAAATTCTTCACCGCCATAACGGCATACGTGGTCGGTTTTGCGCAACATGTTATTGATGTACTGCGCCACCTCGCGAAGTACCTTGTCTCCCATCGGGTGACCATAGGTATCGTTGATCTTTTTGAAATAATCAAGGTCGACAAATAGCAAACTAAGCGGGTCGCCACTACGCGTTGCCCGGGAGACTTCCTTGTCCAAAGCCAGGTGAAATGCTCGCCGATTCTTGACCTTGGTCAGCGCGTCGTATAGTCCCTGCCTGTTCAGGCGCTCCTGGCTAACTGCATTTTCCAGGCAAACGGAGATTACCGACGCCAAATGCATAACAAAATCTGTGGATTTATCATCGGTGTAACGTTGCGGTCCCAGTACGCCAAAATGCAAACTGCCGACTATTACGCCTTGTCTTACTAGCGGGAGTAACGCCGCAGACTGGACATTTTTATTGTCAAAAACGGGCAGTACCCTGTTGTTACTGGTTGAGACCAGCCTCACGGCCGGTTGCCTGCCATACAGTTTTTCCATCGGCTGTGTCGTGCTCAATAGCCGCAGATCCGGATGCTGAAGATATTCGTCAGGCAGCAGTTCAACAAGCGTCTGTTGCGGATCGTATAGCCATAATTCCACTTCATCCAGTTGAAAATAGTCGAGCGTGTTGCGCAGCAGCAGATCGAGCAGGCCTTCAAGCCCGGATTGATCCAGCAAAATAAATTCAAACTTCTGATAGCGGTGCATGATGTTTTCGTTTTGCACCACTTTATGGAAGATATCACTAATGGTATTACTGAGATTATCCAACCGACGGCTGGCTTTAGCATCAGCAGATTCCCGGGTTAATTTTTGTTTAGCCACACTGTCGGCTCCGTATAAATTTAGTACTGCCGAGGGTGATTCACGGATCAACAAGATAGTGGAGCCTGAACCCTGCAGCGATGAGTTAACAGTGAATGAGACCACAGACGGCTCGGTATTTCCACCATCGACTTGGCTTTTCCACCACTTCTTTACCGCCACTCCATCCGCTATTTCCAGGGTCCATATTTTTTTACTGGCATGACCCGCCGGACCATCGATGCTTGCAGGAAAATTTGCAGCCTTGCCTAGAACACTTTACGGGCAGCGGTCTGATTTGCAGGTTTACAAGCTAAAATTCGGGTTTGGCAAGCTAGCTTGATGGTACTATTTTTGGGATGACTGAGAGCCAGTCGCCCCACCAAACGACTAATCCAGAAGAGTAGTCAGGATGCAGTGAATGTTAAATGACACCTAATCAACTCTACGATAAATACCCATAAGTAATTGATTTATATTCTCAATACCAGGTACTGTTAATTATTGGGTCGGTGGTTCGAGCCCAACTCGGGGTGCATTTAATACAGGGCTGAATTAAATGCGGCCTTTTTATTGGTTTCCCAATACCATCCGTCAGCCAGTTCACACCAATAATTTTAATAAAATAGCTATAATGGCGGATGATTTATAGTCGTTGCGCCCCAATAGTAAGTTAATAATCCATGTCAGCCTTTAGCGTAGTATCAAAATTCAAGCCAGCAGGCGATCAGCCGGCTGCAATCAATCAGCTTTACCAGGGTCTGGAATCCGGGTTGGCCTACCAGACCTTGCTCGGTGTAACCGGTTCCGGTAAGACCTTTACGATTGCCAACCTTATTGAACGTACGCAAAGGCCGACGATTGTCCTGGCGCCGAACAAAACGCTGGCCGCCCAGTTATACGGAGAATTCAAGCAGTTTTTCCCGCACAACTCGGTAGAATATTTTGTTTCCTATTACGATTACTATCAACCCGAAGCTTACGTTCCGGCCTCCGATACCTTCATAGAAAAAGATGCAGCAGTCAACGAGCACATTGAGCAAATGCGACTCTCGGCGACCAAGGCATTACTGGAGCGAAAAGATACGGTCATTGTTGCTTCGGTTTCTTCGATTTACGGATTGGGTGATCCGCAAGCCTACCTGAACATGGTGATGCACCTTGATCGTGGTGATAAAGTCGATCATCGCTTTATCTTGCGCAGGCTTGCCGAGTTGCAATACAGTCGTAACGATACGGAATTGCACCGGGCGACCTACCGTGTCAGGGGCGATGTAATCGATATATACCCCGCCGAATCCGATAAGGAAGCGGTGCGCATCGAATTGTTCGACGATGAAATCGAATCGATCGGACTGTTCGATCCACTTACGGGCGAAGTGTTGAAGCGCCTGCCTCGTATTACCATTTATCCCAAAACGCATTACGTGACCCCCCGCGAAACATTATTGGCGGCGGTCGAGAAAATCAGGGAAGAATTAAAACTGCGACTCGAGCAGTTACGTGAAAATAACAAGCTGGTAGAGGCACAACGCCTTGAACAGCGGACCAATTTTGACATGGAAATGATCAAGGAGCTGGGATATTGCAATGGTATTGAAAATTATTCACGTTACCTGTCCGGCAGGAATACCGGTGAGGCACCACCCACATTGTTTGATTATCTTCCCGATGATGCTTTGCTGGTGATAGATGAATCGCACGTCACTATTCCCCAGTTGGGTGCCATGTACAAGGGCGATCGTTCTCGCAAGGAAACCCTGGTTGAATACGGCTTTCGTTTACCGTCTGCCCTGGATAACCGCCCGATGAAATTTGAAGAGTGGGAACAAATATCCCCGCAGATGATATTTGTTTCTGCAACACCGGGTCGCTACGAGGACGCGCATATTGGTCAGGTGGTGGAACAAATCGTACGGCCAACCGGCCTGCTGGATCCGGAAATAGATATACGCTCGGCTACAACGCAGGTGGATGATCTGTTATCTGAAATAAATAAATGCGTTAACCAGGGTGACCGGGTCCTGGTCACTGTGCTGACAAAACGAATGGCCGAGGATCTGACCGAGTATTTCGCCGAGCACGGCATTCGTGTTCGATACCTGCATTCGGATATTGACACTGTCGAGCGGGTAGAAATAATCCGGGATTTACGCAAGGGTGAATTTGACGTGCTGGTCGGTATTAACCTGCTAAGGGAAGGACTGGATATCCCCGAGGTTTCCCTGGTGGCGATACTGGATGCCGACAAAGAGGGTTTCCTGCGATCAGAAGGGTCCCTGATACAGACGATTGGCCGGGCTGCGAGAAATATAAACGGCAGGGCCATCCTCTATGGTGATAAACTCACCGGTTCGATGCAACGGGCAGTCGAAGAAACGCAGCGCCGCCGTGCCAAACAGCTGGATTACAACAACAAACATGGTATAACCCCGCAAGGTATTCGCAAGGCAGTCGATGACATTCTCGAGGGGGCTTACAGTAAGGCGGCCAAATCGCGCAAAGGCGCCCGTCAAATAGCCGAGCCTGAAGTAAAATTCGCTGTCGACTTAGACAAGATGTCTCCCAAAGCATTGGGTAAACTGATTAATGAACTGGAAGATAAAATGTACGAGTCGGCAAAAAACATGGAATTTGAACTGGCAGCAAAATACCGTGATGAAATAACGCAGATAAATGCGAGTTTTCTTGGGTGAACGACGTTTCTGAACTAGAGTTATAGTTACTTTTCAGCCCTGTCAATTAGCCAGAGATAACACCCGGATTTAAGAGGAGAGCAAGTCGGATGAAGGTTTTGGTTACCGGTTCCGCCGGTTTTATCGGGTCAGCACTTTCAAAACGCCTGATATCACGCGGGGATGAGGTGATAGGCGTCGATAATTTAAACGATTATTACGATGTGGCATTAAAGAAAGCCCGGCTTGAAC
Organism: uncultured Pseudomonadales bacterium; assembly: GCA_947258415.1. GTDB lineage: Bacteria > Pseudomonadota > Gammaproteobacteria > Pseudomonadales > IMCC2047 > CAMYIF01. The sequence goes on along the minus strand of CAMYIF010000018.1, from coordinate 15,238 downwards.
CGCTGCTGGACTCGGATAAGTTTACCGAGGCGCGCATCAGCCTTGAAGACAACGTGGAAATGGAAAAGGTTTTCAGAAAACATGCCCCGCAACGTGTCGTTAATCTTGCCGCCCAGGCGGGGGTACGTTATTCGCTGATCAACCCACATGCCTACATCGAGTCGAACCTGAACGGGTTTATCAATATATTGGAAGGATGCCGGCATAACGCCGTTGAACACCTTGTTTATGCTTCCAGCAGCTCGGTTTATGGCTCCAACACCAAAATGCCTTTTTCGGTTGAGGATAATGTCGATCATCCTGTCAGTCTTTACGCGGCGACAAAAAAAGCCAACGAATTAATGGCGCATACCTATAGTCATTTATATAAATTACCGACCACGGGTTTACGCTTTTTTACTGTCTACGGCCCTTGGGGTCGTCCCGACATGGCACTATTTTTGTTCACCAGGAAAATCCTGGCGGGTGAGCCAATCGATGTCTTTAATTACGGCAATCACCAGCGTGATTTCACTTATATTGATGACATCATTGAAGGCGTTGTACGCACGCTGGATATTGCCGCGGCGTCTAATCCGGAGTGGGATGGAAAAAACCCGGATTCGGCGACAAGTTCCTCGCCCTATAAACTTTATAACCTGGGCAGCAATAACCCGGTCGAGTTAATGCGTTATATTGAAATCCTGGAAGATTGCCTGGGTAAAAAAGCAGAAAAGAACCTGTTGCCATTACAGCCGGGCGATGTGCCCGCTACTTTTGCCAATGTCGATGCCCTGGTCAATGATATTGGTTACAAGCCGGCAACAAACATAGAAGAAGGTATCGCCAATTTTGTTGAATGGTATCGTGATTACTACGGGGTTTGAACATCGTTTACACGATTCAACAAAGTTTCCCCCGACCATATTTGCCCCATTTACCCTTTTTGAGTCCCCGGTTTTTACCCGCACTAAATACGCCGTAAATAAACTTGAGGATACCGCATTCTGGTGGTATCTTACTGCCTCGTTTTTGCTGCAGGCGCGTAGCTCAGTTGGTTAGAGCACCACCTTGACATGGTGGGGGTCGGTGGTTCGAATCCACTCGCGCCTACCAAAAGAAGGTGTAGCAGATACGATTTCACTTCTTTTGGGTTCCATGTACAATTCAAACTTGATCCAATTGTCTAAAAAGTTAAATTACATTCGATGTGCAAGCTTTCCTGAGGGAGAATCAATATGAAACCAGCGATTAGAGTAGCTGTTACGGGTGCAGCTGGAAATATTACCTATTCCATACTTTTTAAAATTGCCGCAGGCGAAATGCTGGGTAAAGATCAACCGATTATCCTGAACTTGCTGGAAATCCCCCAGGCCATGGGTGCACTTCGCGGCGTGGCCATGGAGCTTGAAGATTGCGCGTATCCCTTGCTTCAGGAAATCAATATCTTTGATAATCCGGAACAGGGTTTCAAAGACGTACAGTACGCGATGTTAATCGGCGCGCGTCCACGTGGACCGGGTATGGAACGAAAGGATTTGCTGGAGGCCAATGCGGCTATTTTCTCGGCCCAGGGTAAGGCCATTAATGATCATGCCAACCGGGAAGTGCGTGTCCTGGTGGTAGGTAACCCGGCCAATACAAATGCATTAATTGCCTGCCGAAATGCACCGGACCTGAATCCGAACCAGTTTACTGCGATGACCCGGCTGGACCATCAGCGGACTCAAGGTATTTTAGGCAACGTGCTCGGTGCCAACTCCAAAGATGTTAAAGGCGTCATTATTTGGGGCAATCACTCGGCAACTCAATTTCCGGACTTGCATCATGTGCATGTCCACGGGAAACCTGCTTTGGAAAGTGTAGATGAAGCCTGGTATCGAGAAAAATTTATCCCGATTATCCAGCAGCGAGGTGCGGTCGTCATCAAGGCACGCGGTGCTTCTAGCGCGGCCTCGGCTGCGCAAGCGGCGATCAACCATATGCGTGACTGGGCACTGGGTACCGGCGATGACTGGGTCAGTATGTCGATTCCCAGCGATGGCAGCTATGGTATTAAAAAGGGTATTATTTATTCATTTCCGGTTCGCTGTAACTATGGTCGCTATGAAATTGTCCAGGGATTGGATGTCAACAATTTTTCGCATGAGAAAATGATCGCTACCCAGAACGAATTGCTTGAAGAGAGATCAGCCGTCGAGCATTTGTTGCCACCGGAAACCGCAGCAAGAATGGAAGACCCGTTTGGACGAGCCAATACGACAGAAGTAACACAACTGGATGATGAATGTTTACGGGCTGGTCCACAAATTGTGAAAACCGACCGCGTTATTTAAAAAATAATCTTTTGATAATTTGAAGGCGCGTAAAACGCGCCTTTTTCATGTGGCTTTTCGTAGGGGCCACCACTGAGGAAAAGACATGCCTGTAATTACTCTCCCGGACGGAAGTCAGCGTCAATTTGATCAACCGGTCACCGTACACCAGGTGGCTGAATCCATTGGACCGGGTCTGGCCAGGGCAGCGCTGGCAGGCCAGGTCGGGGAAAGGCTGGTCGACACTTCTTTTGTTATTGAATCCGATTCGCCACTGGCGATTATTACTGATAAGGACGACAAGGGTGTTGAAATCCTTCGTCATTCCTGCGCCCACCTGATGGCAATGGCAGTGCAATCCCTGTTTCCTTCCGCGCAGGTAACCATCGGCCCGGTTATCGAAGACGGTTTTTATTACGATTTCGCCTTTGAACGACCCTTTACCCCCGAAGACCTGGAAAAAATAGAGGCAAAAATGGCTGACTATGTACGCCAGGATATACCGGTCGAACATACAACCATGGCACGAGAGCAGGCGATACGTTTTTTTGAGAAGTTGGGTGAGACCTACAAGGTAGAGATAATCAAGGATATCCCCAGCGATGAGGCGCTCGGATTCTATACGCAAGGTGAATTTACCGACCTGTGCCGTGGTCCCCATATCCCCAGTACCGGCAAGATAAAGGCTTTTAAACTGACCAAGGTTTCCGGTGCTTACTGGCGCGGCGATTCCAGTAACGAAATGTTGCAGCGTATCTACGGCACCTGCTGGCCGGACAAAAAACAGTTAAAAAGCTATTTGCGACGTATCGAAGAGGCAAAAAAACGCGATCACAGGAAACTGGCCAAAAAACTCGGCCTGTTCCACCTTCAGGAAGAAGCACCTGGAATGGTTTTCTGGCACCCGAAAGGTTGGGCTATTTACCAGGCCATCGAACAATATATGCGCCGGGTTCAGCAGGAAAATGGCTACCAGGAAATCAGGACGCCCCAGCTTGTCGATTACTCCCTGTGGAAACGTTCGGGTCACGCCGATAAATTCGGCAATGAGATGTTCTCGTCGAGTTCGGAAAACCGGGATTACGCGGTTAAACCCATGAATTGCCCCTGTCATGTACAGGTATTTAACCAGGGATTAAAAAGCTACCGCGATTTGCCGATGCGCCTGGCGGAATTCGGTTCCTGTCACCGCAATGAACCTTCGGGCACCTTGCAGGGTTTGATGCGTGTGCGCGGGTTCGTTCAGGATGATGCCCACATATTCTGTACCGAAGACCAGATCCAGGAAGAAGTCGCTACCTTCATTGACCTGCTGTACTCGGTTTACAGTGATTTTGGTTTTGACGAGGTGCTGATCAAACTCTCTACTCGCCCCGAACAGCGGGTCGGTTCTGACGAGGTCTGGGATAAAGCCGAGAAGGCGCTCGAACTGGCCCTGGACAACAAGGGCATTGCCTGGGACCTGCAACCGGGCGAAGGCGCATTTTACGGACCGAAAATAGAATTTTCCCTTAAGGACTGTCTTGGACGTGTTTGGCAATGCGGCACGATCCAGGTTGATTTTTCAATGCCGGCCCGATTGGATGCCCAGTATGTCGACGAAGATGGCAGCCGGCAGGTGCCGGTGATGCTGCACCGCGCGATACTTGGATCTTTCGAACGGTTTATCGGTATTTTGATCGAACATTATGCTGGTGCAATGCCCGTCTGGCTGGCCCCGATTCAGGCGGTAATCATCAATATTACCGATAGCCACAGGGAATATTGCCAATTAGTCGAAGAAACTCTTAAAAATAAAGGCTTCAGGGTGATTTCGGACTTGAGAAACGAGAAGATCGGCTTTAAAATTCGCGAGCACACAATTCAGAAGACGCCTTACATGATAATTGTCGGCGATAAAGAGGTTGAAAGCGGGACAATTAGCGTGCGCACTTTTTCAGGTGAAGACCTGGGTGCACAGACAGTCGATGAATTTTGCAAAAAATTACAGTTGGACGCGGATATTCGCGGTCGCACGAAACAGGAGTAATACTTTATCGTAATGAAAGGTCGAAGCAAAAAAGCTGCCATTAACCAGGATATAAAGGCAAAACATGTTCGGTTAGTGGGTGCAGACGGAGAGCAGGTTGGACTGGTTTCAATTGAAGAAGCACTGGCTGCAGCAGCAGAATCGAGCCTCGATTTAGTCGAAATTGCACCGGATGCAGACCCTCCTGTTTGCAAGGTGATGGATTACGGTAAAAAGCTTTTTGATGACAAGAAGCAACTGGCAGCTAACCGGAAAAAACAGCGGCAAACTACTGTAAAAGAAATTAAATTCAGACCAGGGACGGAAGAAGGGGATTATCGGGTAAAACTACGCAACCTGATACGTTTCCTTGAACACGGGGATAAGGCCAAGGTAACCTGCAGGTTCCGCGGTCGTGAAATGGCACATCAGGATATCGGCCTGAACCTTATGCGGCGAGTCACAGAAGACCTGGCCGAGTATGGAACAGTCGAAGCCCAGCCGAAAATGGAAGGCCGGCAAATAACGATGGTGTTAGCCCCCAACAAGAAGTAATAGCAATAATGCTGTTACATTACTATATGCGTTAAGAATGCGGAGTTTGAAATGTCCAAAATCAAGACAAACCGTGGTGCGGCCAAGCGCTTTAAGAAAACAGCGAGTGGCTTTAAACACAAGCAATCCTTCAGAAGTCATATCCTGACCAAGAAAAGTACCAAGCGTAAGCGACAGCTTCGTGGCACTTTGCAAGTTCAGGCTGCCGACAAGCCATTAGTCCAGCGAATGTTGCCTAATACCTGAACCGGGTTAGAACTGCATTCAGTAAATTACAGAAATTCTGAGAGGAAATAGAAATGCCACGAGTTAAAAGAGGTGTGACCGCGCGTAAGCGTCACCAAAAGATTCTTAAACAGGCAAAAGGTTATTACGGCGCTCGCAGCCGTATTTACCGGGTTGCCAAACAAGCCGTTATCAAGGCCGGGCAATATGCCTACCGTGATCGTCGCCAGCGCAAACGCCAGTTCCGGGCGTTGTGGATAGCGCGTATCAATGCTGCCGCCCGTACCAATGGCCTGTCATACAGCCGATTAATCAATGGCCTGAAGAAAGCTTCCGTTGAAATAGATCGTAAAATGTTGGCCGACCTGGCTGTACACGAAAAAGAAGCCTTCAGTGCGATTGCAGAGAAAGCCAAATCAGCCCTTGCTGCATAACTGACTGCATCACAACTAATAAGGTGTACTTTAAAATGCGTGAGCATCCTTTAATACTTGCGCAATTTTAATAAAGCTATTATTCGAAAGGGAAGGGCGATGGCCCTTCCCTTATTTATTTGGGGTTAGAAACATAAATGGAAAACCTGAAACCATTGGTGCTCAAGGCTGAAGCCGCGATATCCAGTGCAAATGAAGTGCCTGTGCTTGAAAAAGTACGGGTCGAGTATTTGGGCAAAAAAGGCCAGATAACTCAGCTTCTCAAGGGCCTGGGCGTATTGCCCCCGGAGCAGCGACCCAAGGCTGGCGCGCAAATAAACAAAGCCAAGCAACAGCTCCTGGAAACCATTGAAAAACGCAAAAATGTCCTGGCCCAGAATGAGCTGAACCTTCGGCTGTCCTCGGAAGCCATTGATGTCACCCTGCCAGGGCGCGGCCAGGATATCGGCAATTTACACCCGGTGACCAAAACCATGGAAAGGATCGAGTCCTTTTTCACCAACATTGGCTATGATATCGCCGAAGGCCCGGAGATAGAGGACGATTACCATAACTTCGAAGCGCTGAATATTCCCGCACACCACCCAGCAAGGGCCATGCACGATACTTTCTATTTCGACGCACATACCCTGTTACGCACGCACACATCACCGGTCCAGATACGGGTAATGGAGAATGACTCTCCTCCCTACCGCATTATTTGCCCGGGACGTGTCTATCGATGTGATTCCGACCTGACGCACACGCCCATGTTTCACCAGGTTGAAGGCCTGCTGGTCGATACCGATGTCAGCTTTTCCGATTTAAAGGGCACGGTCGAGGAATTCCTGCGGCAGTTCTTTGAAAAGGAATTAAAGGTACGCTTCCGTCCGTCCTATTTTCCGTTTACCGAGCCTTCTGCAGAGGTCGATATCGAGTGCGTCATGTGTGGCAACCAGGGTTGTCGTGTATGTAGTCATACCGGGTGGCTGGAAGTAATGGGCTGCGGGATGGTCCACCCCAATGTATTTGAATCTTCATCTGTAGACCCGGAAGTCTACCGTGGGTTTGCCTTCGGAATGGGAGTAGAGCGCCTGGCCATGCTGCGTTACGGCGTCAACGATCTGCGCCTGTTTTTTGAGAACGATTTGCGTTTTCTCGCTCAATTCAACTAGTGGAATCAACGTGGATAATTTTTACCGATGCCCAGGCATCGTCGGCTATAGGCAGGACCGGGTAAATCAATGAAAGTTAGTGAACAGTGGCTTAGAGAATGGGTGAACCCTGCCATAGGCAGTAATGAACTCGTTGAACAGTTGACCATGGCGGGCCTTGAAGTCGATGGCATTCAACCGGTTGCCGGTAAATTTTCCGGGGTGATCGTTGCCCAGGTCATGGAAACCGGCCGACACCCGGATGCGGATAAACTCAGTGTTTGCCGGGTATATGACGGGCAAAAGGAACTGCAGATAGTCTGCGGCGCGCCAAATGTGAGACCGGGTTTAAAGGTCGCGCTGGCGCAAGTGGGCGGAATCCTTCCCGGCGATTTTAAAATCAAGAAAGCCAAGCTCAGGGGTGCAGAATCCTTTGGCATGCTGTGCTCGGAAGTTGAAATCGGCCTGTCCGATGATGCCGATGAAATAATGGAACTGGCTGATGATGCACCGGTCGGCACCGACTTGCGCACTTATCTTCAACTCGACGATAACTGTATCGAAATTGATCTAACGCCAAACCGTGGCGATTGCCTGGGCATTGCCGGACTTGCCAGGGAAATCGGCGTGCTCAACCGGATTGATGTAGCTGCCGGTCAATTCGAGCCCATTGAAAACAGCCACGATGCGGTATTCCCCGTGGATATTGAGGATCGGGTAGACTGCCCGCGCTATGCCGGACGCGTCATCAGGAATATCAATGTCCAGGCAACGACACCCGTTTGGATGAAAGAAAAATTAAGGCGTTCCGGGATTCGCTCGATTGCCCCGGTGGTGGATGTCACCAACTATGTGTTGCTCGAACTGGGCCAACCCATGCACGCCTTTGATCTGGCAAAACTCAACAATGGTATAACGGTGCGAAACTCCCGTTCCGGTGAATCATTGCTGCTACTCGACGGCCAGACGATCGACCTCGAGGACGAAACCCTGGTGATTGCCGACCAGTCGGGTCCCATTGCCATGGCCGGCATTATGGGCGGGACCAGTACCTCGGTCACCGACGACACCAGGGATATATTCCTGGAAAGCGCCCATTTCAACCCGATAAAAATCGCCGGCCGTGCGCGTAAGTACGGGTTGCATACCGACTCTTCGCATCGCTTTGAAAGGGGTGTCGATTTTGAGTTACAAAAAACAGCTATAGAACGGGCGACACGTTTATTGATCGACATTGTCGGTGGCGAACCCGGCCCGGTCATCGATGTTGTCTCCAGACAGGACCTGCCAGCAAGACCCTCTGTCGTGCTCAGGAAAGACAGGGTGAGTTCGATTTTATCCCTGGACCTGGAAGATGAAGAAATCACCGATATCCTGACCCGCCTTGGGTTTACGGTTGACAAGCCGGATGACAATTCCTGGCGAGTACAGGTGCCTTCTTACCGGTTCGATATTTCGATCGAAGCAGACCTGATCGAAGAGATTGCCCGTGTCTACGGATACAATCGCTTGCCGGTGAGCATACCTTCGGCACAACTGGCGCCCGGGAAACACGCGGAAACACAAGTGCCGCTGAAGGATATGCGCAAACTGCTGTTGGCCAGGGGTTATTTCGAGGCCATCACCTATAGTTTCGTCGACCCCGACACCCAGTCGTTATTCGATAACAGGGATTCATTCATTGCCCTGGCAAATCCCATTTCTTCCGATATGGCCGTGATGCGTACCTCATTATGGCCGGGATTGATTCGCTCGCTTCAATATAACCAGAATCGGCAACAAGGCAGGGTTCGTTTGTTCGAGACCGGACTGACATTCAAGCGTAGCGACGCTGATGTTGAGCAAACCCCGAAACTGGCTGGCGTCATTTTCGGCCAACGCTTGCCCGAAGGCTGGGCGCACGACAAGGGCTCCGTCGACTTTTTTGACATCAAGGGCGATGTTGAAGCACTCCTGTCGATCGGGGGTAATGAAAATTCGTATCGATTCGAGCCTGTGGAACACCCGGCACTGCACCCGGGTCAAAGTGCGCAGGTAATTTGTGAAGATGATCGGGTTGCCGGTTGCCTGGGTGCCTTGCATCCGGCAATAGAAAAAACGCTGGATGTGGCCGGTCCCGTTTACCTGTTTGAGCTCGATTCAGCACTCATATCGCAGGGAAAACTGGCAGAATTTAAAGAATTATCAAAATATCCGGAAATTCGCCGAGACTTGGCTATAATTGTCGATAAATCAATAAGGTTAACTTCAATTGTTAAAGCGATTAAGGAAGTAGCGGGCGAATGGCTAACCGATATGACAGTATTTGATCAGTACGAAGGGCAGGGTATCGCCGAAGGCAGAAAAAGTCTGGCCTTGGGGTTGACGTGGCAAAATAGTTCACGCACTCTTAAAGACGATGAAATTTCTCTGCTCGTTGGTCATATAATCAATAACTTAAAAAAACAATTTAATGTAGAATTGAGGGGCGAGTAATGGGAGCTCTTACCAAAGCGGCAATGGCGGAAAAACTTTTCGAAGATTTGGGGCTCAACAAACGTGAAGCAAAAGAAATTGTTGAGATGTTCTTTGATGATATACGTCAATGCCTGGTAAACAACGAACAAGTTAAACTTTCAGGCTTCGGCAACTTTGACCTGCGTGATAAAAAGGAAAGGCCCGGGAGAAATCCCAAAACAGGTGAAGATATACCTATTAGCGCAAGACGCGTAGTTACCTTTCATCCAGGTCAAAAATTACGAACAAAAGTAGAAGGATATGCTAGAACCAAGTCATAATGACGAATTACCGCCAATTCCAGGGAAGCGATATTTCACAATCGGCGAAGTCAGCGAACTTTGTAATGTCAAACCGCACGTGTTGCGATACTGGGAGCAGGAATTTTTCCAGCTTAAACCGGTAAAACGCCGGGGTAACAGGCGCTATTATCAACGCCAGGATGTATTGATCATCCGCCAGATCCGCAACTTGCTCTACGATCAGGGCTTTACCATTGGCGGAGCACGCCAGCGCCTGACCAGTGACGATGTCAAGGATGAGACCAAACAGTCGCAGCAGTTGATACGCCAGATTTTGACTGAACTCGAAGATGTTTTGAGCGCGCTCAAAAGCCAGCCATAAATTTCCCGCAGGTTTTAGAAAGGTTTATTTTAAAGCACCTCTTCTTAGGGTATTATTCGCCCGCTTGTAGCATTAGTTACCTGTTATCCTGGTTAAATACTTCGGGGCGTAGCGCAGTCTGGTAGCGCACCACACTGGGGGTGTGGTGGTCACAGGTTCAAATCCTGTCGTCCCGACCAATTTAATATTGTCATTCAATAGCTTGAAAGCCTGCTTTAATGCGGGCTTTTTTGTGCGTGAAGAATTTAGATTTTCAGGTAGTTTGTAAATTTGTGGAAATATTGACGTCCCCAATTTTTCCGATAGTTACATTATTCAAAAGATCCAGTCCTACCGCTTTTGCCTTGAATTCTTTGCTATATTGCCAGGTCTTTCCGGGCTGTGTATATCTTGAACGCTTGAGGTAATCGTTTTATCGGGGGAAGATCAGTGTCCTTTTGAGTGCCTTAATAGCGCCTGGCATCTACGCTGGCGAAACGCCATTATCGCCGTGCTCGAAGGCATTTGTCATAAACACCACGCACGCCCCCATCTTCCTCTTTTTCAGCAATTTCATTCAACCGTAAGTTTAAGCCGTTGTCCGTGTAGCCCGCGCGGACAATAGCTGTGAGTGCTTGCGCTGTAGCCCAACGCACAACCGTACCGTCTTTTGTCGTGTTGACCAACAGCGCGTCGATAACTGACCCGAGATGCTCAAAATTCTGCTTGGCTACATTACTAATCGTGCGTGCGGCCTCCCACTGCACGCGTGGCGCTGAGTGAGCGAGGCACTTAACGAGAAGTGCAAATAGCTTGTCGTCTACCAGACATGGTTCCTTTCGAGTTGAACCCTCGAGTGATTCCAAAACGATCGCAAGCTCAGCGTCTGGCAAGCTGGGGGATTGCTTCCAGGAGAGCTGAAGATTTCAGTGACCCGCTCAATAAAGCATCTGCGATTGCTCTGGCCTTCTTCTTCGCCGTCAGCTTTGACGATAATAGTTCAGTCATATTTGAATTCATTGTTACCTTGCGAGTTTTGGGAGGTCTAACCCCGCAAGAAGAGGCAAGTAGTAGGGTGTCCTTCTTGCAGTATTGTCAGGCGTGTGATCCTCTGTTACCTGTATTCTGCAGCCGTAATAAACTCACCAAAGCTTTCACACCAAACGACAACCGTATTGAATGCGGCTACGTCAATGCCAGGGCTAACCTTTACGATAAAATTATCGAAGGTTTTTACATCACCGACGCGTACCATGGATGGTTTCAAACGCTCGAACTCTGCTTCTGTTCCAACGAACTCCGGAGACAAGTACAGCTTGTAGTCCGGACCGGGTGCAATCTTTCCCGTAAACGAAATATAGTCATTTCCAATCGAAACCGTACCCTCACCCCAATGAAACGCATCGCTTCCTTTAAGGTCTCTTGTGAACCGGGCTGTATAAACAGATTGTGAGGACGTTGCCGCAATTTCACTATCACTCGGCGCAGGCGGAGCGATGAGTATTGGCAGCACGTAGATCCCAATAGCGAATCCGACAGCCACAGCCGCGATGTGTGTACATGTCAGAATAACCAGGCTTTTTTTCTTTATCATTTTCGATCCTTATCGCCTAACAGTTTATCCAGAAGACCGCTTCTCACCAACACCTTTCTTACTATCTCGTCTGATTCAAAGGTTTGAAATGGGCAGGTCCATTTCAAATTTCAAGGAGTTAACTACTTTCCGCCGACTTTGTCATCGTCTTGAATTAATACTGGCGGAAGATTTGAGCCAATCCCTGTAATGACTATATAGATAATTTCTATAATTCATAATAATTACAATTAGATATATACCTTGCAGTTATTAACAGAACTTGTGTTAACAGAATAAGTTGAACGGGCTAGAAAAACCTTTAATACACTGATAGACAACCTCCTATGCCTTGTCTTTGGCATTAAAACTCTTGAGAATGCTGCTCGATAATTTTACGCACTGTGGGTGTGGCGGTCACAGGTTCAAATCCTGTCGTCCCGACCAATTTAATATTGTCATTCAATAGCCTGAAAGCCTGCTTTAATGCGGGCTTTTTTGTGCATGAAGAATTTAGATTTTCAGGTAATTTGTAAATTTGTGGAAATATTGACGTGCCCACTTTTCGGATACTTACATTATTCAAAAGATCCAGTCCTACCGCTTTGCATCAACCGATTATCTTTCTTTTTACGCCTCAATCAGTTCCTTGCACGTTCCTGTCTGCCGGGTTACCTGGTATTTAATATTGATAACGACCACTGATCTATAACGTCTTATTACTCTCCAGATTTGCCAGATACCTTGTGGGCCAGCGATGCCATAGAACTCCAGGTAATCGGTCTCTGGATCAAAAGTGACGGGTTTACCATCATCATTAATCAGCTTCTCGGGATCGGGCGGAATACTTGACCCGTCGAAACGGCGAATGGTGCCTTCGTCAATCACTTTATTCGTGTCTATCCAGGTCGTTATTACCTGTTCGCCCAGTCCGGCGGCTTCAGGTGGGCTGTTTCTATCTTTTACACACTCACATGGCCACCCGCATCGATCATCATTCATTAAATAACCTGGCGGTCGAAGAAATCGTTGTTGCAATCTCTTTTTTACATCATCCGGTAAATTATTGGCATCCAGTACTTCCTCTGAACCCTCCTTAAAACCTTCGTATTGTGGCCCATAGACAACTGCTATTGATCTTGTTCCTGCCGATATATAAACAGGTGTCGGTGGTTGTGGATGTTGTGGTTCTAGCAACATTAAAATATAGCGCTTGGCCTGTTGCACGGTTATATCGGATTCCTGGATAGCCATCCAATAAATAAACTCACAGGCATCACCACATGCAAGGCTGGGCACAGGCTTCTCTGGCGGGACTGATGATATCGGTTCACTCTTTTTCATAATTCCATCCTTGAATTAAGTATGTTGATGATTAGAGTAATAATTGAGTGTTGCTGTTTGATCCAATTGGTTCATTGGTTAAATCTTATTATTTAGTATAAACACTAGAAGTTAAAAACGTATCTTCATAATATATTCTTGAACACCCGCTTTCGGCCAATATCCAACATTGGCTGACATAACCATGAACAATTAATCAAAGCCCATTGCAGACCAGTGCTGCTCATGAAAAACTGGCTCCACATTGCTTTATCAGGACAATTCATTCATTCGGCGGGTAGAGTAAACCCGGTTTCATGGAATAGCGGTCCTTATCACCGGGGAAAAACAACAAAGGAACCTTCGTGACTACAGACATCGAGACCGATCGCCGGGCCAACCTGGTTGGTAGTACCTGGATGGTTGCTGCAATGGCGGGTTTTGCTTTCGAGGACGTCTTTGTTAAAGCAGCCTCCGCAATGCTTCCCGTAAGCCAAATCCTGATAATTTTAGGCCTTGGTGGTGCATTTGTGTTTGCTTGCATTGCTACCCTCAGGGGCGAGCGCCTTTTCAGAATGGATGTGATCTCTCGCCTGATGCGGTTTCGCATGTTGTTCGAGATTTTCGGCCGATTATTTTACATGCTTGCAATTGCGCTAACCCCATTGTCCGTAGCAACCGTTATCCTTCAGGCGACACCAATTGTCGTGGTTGCTGGTGCAGCATTGGTCTTTCGCGAAAAAGTAGGCTGGCGAAGATGGACCGCGATTTTCGTTGGACTGTTAGGTGTTGTTGTCATCATTCGTCCAGGAACTGACAGTTTTTCGATGCTTTCGATAGCGGTTTCCACCAGTTCGCGGGGGGTAACTTCTTTGCGCAGGATCAATTCTGTGAGGGCCATGGCATCTAATCGGGTGTACGCTTCTGATAGATTCATAATGGTTCCCCTTTATTCTTTTGTTTCTAATCTTGAAAACGAACGTTATGCCAGAGTGAGAAAGATGCTGGATGCTCGATGCTTGATTCTGGATAAAACTAAATAAATTCGTGTTCTTACGAATTTATTTTATTTGGCTGTAACATCTCGTGGTAGCTTTTTCGATAGGATATCAACCGTTTCTTCAACCATCTCTTCCAGAACCTGGCGGGCCGGTTTTATTTCATGGATGAGTACGGATACCTGGCCGGCCAGTCCACCCACATAGGCGGTTTTATCGGCTTCAATAAAGCTTGCCAGCAGGGCTGAGGAGAGCAATACCTGGCTTGGAAAGGGTAGGGGTCTCAACTTTGAAGCGTCCCAGATATCATGGAACCGGTTGTAGCTTGCCCTCAGCGTTTTACCGGTATACCCCCGGCTCACACGGGTGCCCTCGTCGGTAGCTTCAACGATTTTCTGTTTGTTGATATCCAGCGCACCGCCCTCTTTAGTCGCCAGAAAACGCGTGCCGACCCATACACCGATACAACCCATGGCCAATGAGGCCGCTACACCCCGACCGTCGCCGATTCCGCCGGCCGCAAGGACGGGAACGGGGTATGCGGCATCGATGGCTGCCGGTACCAGCACCATTGTTCCGATTCTGCCTGTGTGGCCGCCGCCTTCGTGGCCCTGGGCTACCAGCAAATCAATTCCGGACTCGGCCATGCGCCGGGCATTTTTTTTATTTCCCGTAATTCCCAGTACTTTCATCCCCACCGCATGGGCCTCTTCCACCATAAAACCGGGATTTCCAAGTCCTGCACAAAATAAGGGGACTTTTTCCTCAATACAGACTTGAATGGATTCTTTGGGGCGCATGGTGGTGGTATTCATCCGTACCATTATTTCTACGTCCGGCAATTCCATTTCCGTCTTTATTTTGTGGAACCACTCCATATGACTTTTGGGTAATCTCTCTAAAATCTTGCTAAGCGGCAACTGGTCGACGCCCTTCATACCCATCCCACCGCCTAAATCGAGATGTTTGGGGAGCAACAAGTCGACGCCAAAGGGTTTATCCGTTTGGGCTTTTATTTCTCGGATAGCCGTTTGAAGTTCATCCACCGTAAACCCGGCGCCTCCGAGTACCCCGAGCCCTCCGGCTTCCGAGACGGCCACCACTAGCTCTACAGGCGCTCCTGCACTTTCGCCGATGAGGGTGGGCCCCATCCCGGCGCTCATGATCGGATATTCGATCCCCAGCATGTCACAAAGTTTTGTTTTGAGTATTTTCTTTCCCATATTAGCCTCCCTCTGCAGAATCGGGGTTTACAAAGGCCCTTGCATATAATTGTTATTACTAACATTAATGTTGAGAATCAAGGATAAAGCGCCGATGCCCCATTCATTGATTTTTTTCCCGGGGCTTTCAACCATTTTACCACAAATTTGATCAGAATCGGGTTTGGGTGAAGGTGAAGCGCTTTCGCGGGTTTATCCCCTCCGGCGATTCGATGGCCCAACTGCCTTCGACCCTGAGCTCGATCCGAAGGAATATCGACAAAGTCATACTGCGAAGAACTTCATTCTCTAGATTCCATTTAGATTTTTACCTTGACTTATAAAGTGTATATTGTATCAATACATTGTAAAGTCTACAGAATAGGCCACTGCC
>CAMYIF010000017.1 GCA_947258415.1 uncultured Pseudomonadales bacterium | reverse complement strand
GAACCGGTCATCATACCCACGCGAGTTCGCGAAGTATTCGATGTGACCGGTGCCGGCGACACGGTCATTGCCACCATGGCTGCGTGCGTGGGCACCGGCGAAACCTTCGAAAATGCGATGCACCTGGCTAACCTGGCGGCTGGTGTCGTGGTGGGTAAAATCGGTACCGCTACCGCCAGCCCCATCGAACTGCAGCAGGCCATGTTGAGGCACGCGCCGCTGAAACGTGGCATCGTCAACGAGGAAGAGTTGATAAAAAGCGTGCAGCAGGCCAGGGCCAGTGGTGAAACAGTAGTCATGACCAATGGTTGCTTCGATATTTTGCACGCCGGCCATGTTGCCTACCTGTCGCAGGCGGCGGAGCTGGGGGACCGGTTGATCGTCGCGGTTAACAGCGATGAATCGGTGAAAAAACTGAAAGGCCCCAAACGACCGATTAACAGCATTGTCCCGCGTATGGCCGTTTTGTCGGGTCTTGAAAGTGTCGACTGGGTGGTAGAGTTTTCGGAAGAAACCCCGGCCCGGCTGATTCAACAGGTGCTTCCCGATGTGCTGGTAAAAGGCGGCGATTATCGACCCGAAGACATTGCCGGTGGCGAGGCGGTGATTAATAATGGTGGTGAAGTCAGGGTGCTGGACTTTATCGAAGGCTCTTCAACCAGCGCCATTATTGAATCCATTATCAAGAAAATCTAACCCGAAGCGATGGTATTTATATGATTGTTGTAACAGGTGGAGCAGGCTTTATCGGTAGCAATATTGTCAAGACCCTGAACGACAGGGGCCGAACCGATATTATTGTTGTCGATAATCTAACCAATGGACACAAGTTTGTTAACATAGCCGATTGTCAGATCGCCGATTACATCGATCGACACGACTTTCTGCAGCAAGTTATTGATAAAAAACACACGGAAATAGAGGTTATTTTTCACGAGGGCGCGTGTTCGGCGACTACCGAGTGGAACGGCCACTATATGATGAACAATAACTACGAATATTCCAAAATCCTGTTGCATCACTGTCTCGATTATGGAATCCAGTACATTTATGCATCATCCGCGGCGGTTTACGGGGCCAGCCAGAAGTTCATCGAGCACCCGGATTACGAAGGCCCGCTGAATGTTTATGGCTACTCGAAACTATTGTTTGACCAGTACGTGCGTCGTAACGGCTTCGATAAAGGCTCGCAGGTCGTCGGCCTGAGGTACTTTAATGTCTACGGGCCCCGCGAGCAGCACAAGGGAAAAATGTCGAGCGTTGCCTATCACTTTAATAACCAGATCAAGGATGTCGGCGAAATCAAGCTGTTCAATGGTAGCGGCGGTTACGGTCCCGGCGAGCAAAGGCGTGATTTTGTTTACGTCGGGGATATCGTCAAGTTGAACCTGTGGTTGCACGAAAACAAACAGGTGAGCGGCATCTTTAATGCCGGAACCGGCCAGTCGCAGACCTTTAACGAAGTCGGCCACGCGGTTATCGATTATCACGCTAAAGGCAAGGTGTCCTACGTGCCATTCCCCGAAGGTCTCAAGGAGGCCTACCAAAGCTTTACCGAAGCCGATATGAGTGCCGTTCGCAAAGCCGGGTATGACCAGCCGTTTAAAACGGTACAGCAGGGCGTCGCCGAATATATGAAAATCCTGAACGGTAATGCCCAGGCCTAGAATGATATGGTCCGGGCGCATTCGTTTTGGTCCCGTTCTTGAGGTACACTTGAATTCTCTATTAAAAACTTTATCTGGATAATCCATGACTGCTTTTAATCGCCAATACATCGAAAAAAATATAGCTAATTCCATCGCCACCAAACAACAGCTGCTGCAAAATGAAGAACTGCTCGACAGAATCCACCAGGCCGCGGAGTTGTGTGTTGCCTGCTACAAGTCCGGGAAAAAAGTTATCCTGGCGGGTAACGGCGGCAGCGCAGCCGACGCCCAGCATGTGGCAGCCGAAATGGTTGCCCGGTATAACTTCAATCGGCCCGGCCTGCCTTCAATCGCACTGACCACCGATACCTCTGCCCTGACCGCGATCGGTAACGACTACGGCTACGAACACCTGTTCAGCCGACAACTCGAGGCCAATGGTGTCGAGGGCGATGTTTTTATCGGCATTACCACTTCGGGTAATTCGGTCAATATTCTCAAGGCCATCGAGGTCGCCAGGGAGAAAAATATTCACGTGATCGGGCTGGCGGGTTCCGGAGGCAAAATCCAGACCGAGTCGGATATCTGCCTGAATGTTCCTTCAACTGTTACGCCACGCATCCAGGAATGCCATATCCTGATTGGCCATATTATATGCGGCTATATCGAAGATGCCATGTTTGCACCGGACGCACCCAAGGGCGGTGGTCAGTAAGCGATTGTGATTCAAAGCCAGTGAGTCGTTGCTTGTGAACAAGGCGTTTTTTCTCGACCGGGATGGCGTCATCAATCACGATAAAGCCTACGTCGTCAAGAAAGAGGATTTTGAATGGCTGCCCGGTGTATTTGATGCCTGTAAGCGCATTACGGATTCGGGATACCTGATCGTCGTAGTCACCAACCAGTCCGGCATCGGCCGGGGTTATTATACCGAGCAGGATTTCGCTGACCTGACGCACTGGATGACCAGGGAACTTCAGGGCAAGGGCATCCCCGTCGCCGGTGTTTATTATTCCCCCTATCATGCCACCGAAGGTATCGGTCATTACAAAAAGGACAGCGAGTGCAGGAAGCCGGGGCCGAAGATGATTCTGGACGCTGCCAACGACCATAATATCGATGTCGGGCAATCGGTGATGATCGGCGACAACCCGACCGATATGGAAGCCGCGCGCCGGGCCGGTGTCGGGCGGATGGTCTACGTAGGCAAAAAGCCACTGGACGATGATGCGGGAGTAGCCGTTGCCGATTCACTGCTGTCGGCGGTTAATAAAGTGCTGGATAATCCGGCTACCGCTTAAAGCGCATCATGCATTTCCAGCACGGTATACCTTCTAGTCAAAATACTCTGCATCCCTGAACGTCGAAGCCTTTGCATCCTTGCCCGAAAGCAGCGGAGTCCCGGAAATCGGCCATTGAATGCCAATATCGTTATCATTCCAGAGGATCGCGCGTTCGTGTTCGGGCGAATAATAATTGGTGGTCTTGTACAAAAACTCGGCAGACTCGGACAGGGTCACGAACCCGTGGGCGAAACCTTCGGGTACCCATAGTTGCTTCTTGTTTTCTGCCGAGAGGTGTTCGCCGACCCATTGACCGAAGGTCGGGGATGATTTGCGTATATCGACGGCAACATCAAACACTTCGCCGAGAACAACGCGCACCAGTTTTCCCTGGGGTTGCCTGATCTGGTAATGCAGGCCGCGCAGGACGTTTTTTGCCGAGCGCGAATGGTTGTCCTGAACGAAGCTGACGGAATACCCGATGGCGGCATCGAATTGCGCCTGGTTGAAACTCTCGAAGAAAAAGCCGCGGTCATCACCAAACACTTTCGGCTCGATGAGAACGACGTCGGGGATGGACAGCCGGGTAGCCTTCATCAGTATACCTTTTCGCCGAGTACGCGAAGCAAATACTGGCCGTAACCATTCTTGATCAGCGGTTGCGCCAGTTTTCTGAGCTGGTCTTCGTTAATCCAGAGCTGGCGAAACGCGATCTCTTCCGGGCAGGCAACTTTCAGGCCCTGGCGATGTTCGAGCGTGGCGATGAACTGGCTGGCCTCGAGCAGTGAATTATGTGTGCCCGTATCCAGCCACGCGTACCCCCTGCCCATGATTTCAACGTTCAAATTTCCCTGCTCCAGGTAAACACGGTTAAGGTCGGTAATTTCCAGTTCGCCGCGTTCCGAGGGTTTGAGCTGTTTGGCAATTTCAATTACCTGCGGGTCGTAAAAATAAAGCCCGGTAACCGCGTAACTGGATTTGGGCAGTTTCGGTTTTTCTTCCAGCGACAGCACTTTTCCGCTGGCGTCAAATTCGGCTACACCGTAACGTTCAGGGTCGTGCACGTGGTAGGCGAAAACAGTCGCGCCCCGTTTTCGCGCGTTGGCGTTATCCAGCAGGGACTTTAAATCATGGCCGTAAAAAATATTGTCGCCCAGTACCAGGGCGGATAAATCATTGCCGATAAATGACTCGCCGATAATGAACGCCTGCGCCAACCCGTCGGGTGATTCCTGCACCGCATACTGAAGGTTGAGGCCCCATTGCTCGCCCGTGCCGAGAAGCTGTTCGAATCGCGGCGTGTCCTGCGGGGTAGAAATAATCAGGATGTCACGAATACCGGCAAGCATCAGGGTGCTCAAAGGATGATAAATCATGGGTTTGTCAAACACGGGTAACAGCTGTTTGCTGATCGCCAGGGTGGCAGGGTGCAGCCGCGTTCCGGAACCGCCTGCCAGGATAATGCCTTTTCGATTCATGTCAGGGTGCCTTTTTTGTGAGTTGATCGACGACACGATTAACATCGATTTTCCAGTTTGGCAGCGCCAGGTCAAGCGCGCTTGACAGCGCACGGGTGTTGAGCCGGGAATTTTTAGGCCGTTTGGCGGGCAGCGGATATGCCTCGGTTGGTATGGCGTTAATGTCCCCGGGCACCAGTTTAAGGTTTGCGCCGTTGGCCAGTGCCTGCTGTACCACTTGACTGGCTAATCCGTGCCAGCTGGTTTCCCCGGTAGCGGTCAGGTGATAGATGCCATCTTTGATAGCGCCCGCCTGGTAACCCGCTATCGCCCTGGCAGTCACATCGGCGATTAGGCCGGCAGAAGTTGGCGCGCCAACCTGGTCGGCCACGATATTCAGGCTTTCTTTTTCTGCGGCTAGCCGGAGTATGGTTTTGATAAAGTTATTGCCATGTGCCGAGAATACCCAGCTGGTACGAAACACCAGCGCCTTGCATTGGCTGTCCAGGATAGCCTGCTCCCCGGCACGTTTGGAGCGACCGTATACACTCTGCGGATTGGGCGTGTCTGTTTCAACATAAGCCCCCGGTTTTTCGCCGTCGAAAACATAATCGGTCGAGTAGTGCACCAGCAATATGCCGGAGTCCCTTGCGTAATCGGCAAGTGTCGCAACCGCTTCGCTATTGATTTTAAAGGCACTGGCCTGGTCTTCCTCGGCCTTGTCGACGGCCGTGTAAGCGGCGGCATTGACAATAATATCGGGAGCATAGCGGTTCAGGGTCTCGGTCAATCCGCGCGGGTCGTCGAGGTTGGCCTCGTTACGGGACAGGGCGATGATTTCGCCCAAGGGTTTCAGGCTGCGTTGCAGCTCGGTGCCGACCTGGCCGTTCTTGCCGAGCAACAGAATCTTCAAGAGTAGTGCATCTCCACCCAGTTCCGGTAACTGCCATCGGTAATATGGCTAACCCATGCCTGGTTATCCAGGTACCACTGTACGGTTTTGCGGATGCCCGTTTCGAATGTTTCCGCGGGTTTCCATCCCAGTTCATTGCCAATCTTGCTGGCATCAATAGCGTAACGTCGATCGTGCCCCGGCCGATCCGTGACAAAACTGATCAGGTCCTTGTAAGCGCTGCCGTCAGCTCGAGGTTTGAGCTCGTCCAGTATGGCGCAAAGTTGAATCACCACGTCAATGTTGGTCTTTTCGTTCCAGCCGCCGATATTGTAGGTTTCACCCAGCCTGCCGGCTTCAAGTACCCGGCAAATGGCTTCGCAATGATCCGAAACGTACAGCCAGTCCCTGACCTGCAGTCCATCGCCATAGATAGGTAATGGCTTGCCCGCAAGGGCATTATGTATTACCAGCGGGACCAGCTTCTCGGGAAACTGGAACGGACCGTAATTGTTGGAACAGTTAGTGGTGAGCACAGGCATGCCATAGGTATGATGGTAGGCGCGTACCAGGTGATCGCTGGATGCCTTGCTCGCCGAATAAGGGCTGTTGGGCTGGTAACGATTGGTCTCGGTGAAGGCAGGTTCCAGTGCTTCGAGCGTTCCGTATACCTCGTCGGTGGAAACGTGCAGGAATCGAAAATTTGCCTGTTCCAATCCGGAGGATGCCAGCCAGAATTCGCGGGCAGATTCCAGTAAATGGAAGGTGCCCATGATATTGGTTTGAATGAATTCTCCCGGGCCATGAATGGATCGGTCAACGTGACTTTCGGCAGCAAAATTAATGACAGCGCGTGGCCGGTGAAGCGCCATCAGCTCGGAAACCAGCAGGGCATCGCCAATATCACCACGAACAAACTGGTGAAGCGGGTTATCCTGCAGAGTCACAAGATTTTCCATATTGCCCGCGTAGGTTAATTTATCAAGGTTGATAACCGGCTCGTCAGATTTGCCAAGCCAGTCGAGGACGAAATTTGAACCGATAAAGCCGGCGCCGCCGGTCACTAGAATGGTCATTTAATAGCTCAATTATTGTTGTAATTTGCTCATATCTACAAGACATTTTTGGTGCGTAAACTTGACCATCAATCTTGATCAGATGCTTTAAAGCAGAGCAGTTTTTTTGATTTTAAGGATTAGGGAAGCTTAACATGTTAACGCGGGCTGACGGAATACTCATTCGGCTGGCAATGACGCCATTGTCGCCGGTTGATCGCCCGCGGGTCTACGGCCATTGTTTGCATGCGGCGTTGGCCCTTTAAGGTTTGATATCAAGATTCAACAAAACCGGGTGGACGTTGATCAGGGCCTGGGTGAACTGCCCAGCGATTTGAATGAATCCAATGCCTTTTCGCGTGAAATTTTAATATCCACCACCGGGGCGGGATACGTTTCCCCAAGCCTGACGCCTGCTGCCTGCAGTACTTCTTCAGGCGCCGTCCAGGGTTTGAACAGGTAGCGGTCGGGCAATCCGGCGATCTCGGGGACATAGCGACGAGTATAGTCACCCGAAGTATCGAATTTTTCACCCTGGGTAACCGGGTTGAATATCCTGAAAAAAGGCGCGGCGTCGGCACCGCAACCGGCGATCCATTGCCAGCTTGCGCTGTTGCTGGCCAGGTCGGCATCGACCAGGCAATCCCAGAACCA
The DNA here is from genome assembly GCA_947258415.1 of uncultured Pseudomonadales bacterium. GTDB lineage: Bacteria > Pseudomonadota > Gammaproteobacteria > Pseudomonadales > IMCC2047 > CAMYIF01. The sequence goes on along the minus strand of CAMYIF010000017.1, from coordinate 12,620 downwards.
GGCTTCGCCATGATGCCAGTGCAGCAACAGGTTTTTTACCAGGAAAGAGCCGACCACCATGCGTACCCGGTTATGCATATAGCCGGTTTGCCAAAGTTCACGCATCCCCGCGTCGACTATCGGGTAGCCTGTTTCTCCCCTTTGCCAGCTTTTCAGCAGCGCCTTGTCGTCGCGCCACGGGAAGCTGTCAAATTTTGCCTGCAGGTTTTTTTCAGGCAGATCAGGAAAGTGATAAAGCAGCGAGTAACTGAACTCGCGCCAGCCCAGCTCGCTTTTAAAGTGCTCAACATTGTCGTCATCACCGGTAAATTGAATACGCTGCCAGACCTGGTGCGGGGATATTTCGCCCCAATGAAGATATGGCGATAATCGTGAAACATTCTTTTTCGCCGGATAATTGCGGCCATTCTTATAGTTGGCAATGCCTTCCCCGGCAAACTGTTCCAGCGCCCTTCGCGCGCCTTTTTCGCCGGGATGCCAATGGGCTGAAATGTTTTTATGCCAGTCAATAGCGGGCAGCAATGCCAGGTCATCTAGTTGCAGGGAATTGAAATCACCCTCAACCAGGGATAACTTTTCCGGTTTTGGCAGCGACATTCTTACCGGCTCCCCGTTTAACAGGCAGCCCTTGCGGTAGAAGGGTGTAAAAACGCGGTACGGTGTGCCGTCCTTCTTTAGCACCTCGTCGGGTTCCCATAACAGCGAGCCGTTGAAGGTCCGGACTCCGACATTCTCAGCCAACAGGGCCTTTTCCAGACGCTTGTCCTGTTTTCTGCGCCAAGGCTCGTAACATCGATTCCAGTAAACCGCTGTTATGCTATGTTGCCGGCACAAGTCCGTAATTACTTCATACGCATCGCCACGAAAAAGCCTCAGCCGGTAGTCCATGCTGCGATCCAGTGACGCCAGCGAATGGTGCAACCAGCAGCGGCCCGCAGCACCGATGGCATGTTTGCCTGCATTCACATCGTCCAGGATATAAACAGGCAGCACATTGCCCTGTTTTACGGCTTCCCTCAGCGCCGGGTTATCGGTGAGCCGCAGGTCCTGCCGAAACCAGTGAATTACCAGGTTATCAGGCATGGCTAGTAATTCCAGAAGCGGGTGTTTTTATTGATAAGCGTTTCATATGTATCCTTTTTGCTGGTTGATTTTCGCTCGGGTTAGCTTTCTATCTCGAGTCCATCCCAGGCAAACACCTTGCCACTATCCGCGGGGGTTAACCGGTCAATGACAGCTACCAGCTTTTCAGCCGAATATTCCGGGGTAAATAATTGGCTGTCAGGCACATTGGCCTGGAAGGGTTTGGATAATTGACTGTCGACGGTACCCGGGTGCAGGCCGACGACAATGGTTTTTTTCTGGCGCATCGCCATTTCGATGCTGATAGTTTTAAGTACCATGTTTAACGCCGCCTTGGAGGCGCGGTAGGCATGCCAGCCGCCCAGGCGGTTATCCGAAATACTGCCTACGCGGGCAGAAAGTGCGGCAAACACGGCGCGCTCGTCTTTCTTTAACAGGGGCAGGAAATGCTTCGCGACCAGCGCCGGGCCGATGGTGTTGGTGCGAAAGGCCTTCTCGAAACTCTCTGCGGATAAATTCCTGATCGACTTCTCCGGCATCAGCGAATCATCGTGCAATATCCCCGTGGCGACAATCACCAGGTCAAGCGATCCGGATTCCGAAGCCACTTTCGCAGCCCGCTCGATAGACGATTCATCGTGAAAATCCATGGTATGCGACTGTACATTGGGCAGGTCAAAGTCTGTGCCGGAACGTGAAAAGGCCAGTACATTTGCCGATGTATTACCGGCAAAATGACGCACGAAAGCGGATCCAATACCACCCGAGGCACCAATGATTGCGACATTTAGTTTTTCCATTGCATAGATTCCATTATTCAAATTGCAAGCTTACAGCGAATCGGGATTGTCCAGGCACCATTGGCCCCGCTCCAGAATCGCTTTTTGTGTTTCGGGTACTTGCCTGTCCCAATTTCGATACAGCATGCCGATGCGCGGGTTATTGCTTAAAGAATCCCGGTGTTGTTGCATGAAATGCCAGTACAGGCTGTTTAACGGGCAGGCATCATCGCCGGTTTTCTCCTTGACCTTGTAGGCGCAGTCCTTGCAGTAGTCACTCATTTTGTTGACATAGTTTCCGCTCGCCGAGTAGGGTTTGGTGGCGACCAGGCCGCCATCGGCAAACTGGCTCATGCCCCGGGTGTTGGGCAGCTCAACCCATTCGATGGCATCGATATAAATTCCCAGGTACCAGGCATCGACCTGCTCGGGATCTATCCCTGCAAGCAGGCAAAAATTACCAGTGATCATCAGTCGTTGTATGTGATGCGCGTAGGCATATTCCAGCGATTGGGACAGCGCCTGTTGCAGGCAGTGCATTCGGGTGTCCGCATTCCAGAAAAAGTCGGGCAGATCCCTTTTTGCATTGAAATGATTCAGGCTCGCGTAAGCCGGCATATTGACCCAGTAGACCGCGCGAATGTATTCGCGCCAGCCGAGAATCTGGCGGACAAATCCCTCGATCTGCGAAAGTGATATCTTGCTATCCGCCTGTTCATAGGCAACCAGCGCAGAGTCGATCACTTCCTTGGGGTGCAGCATTTTACTGTTAAGTGAAAATGACAGGCGCGAGTGATAAAGGCTCCATTTGTATTCGGATTTTGCCGTCATGGCATCCTGGTAACAACCGAAACTGGCCAGCAGGTGTTGGCAAAAATATGACAACAGTTGCAGTGATTGTTGACGGTCAACTGGCCAGGGCAATCTGTTTACAGGTTTCCCGATATACGCAATTTCATGTTTTTCCAGGCGTTGTAAAATCGGTTTGGCATTATTATCAAACAGCAGCGGCTCGGGTATTTCTGCCAGGTCTCCTACCTTGATTTTTTCACGGTTTTCGCTGTCGTAATTCCATTTGCCACCTTCGGGCTTGCCATCCTGCATCAGGATGTCGAGCTGCTTGCGCATCTTGCGGTAAAACACCTCCATGCGGTTGTGCTCGCCGGCCTTCACGTAATCGCCAAATGCCGATCGCTCGAGCAGGAAATGCTCCGTATCGGAGGCATGCAGCGAAACATTTTCCGGCAGTTTCAAATGCTCCATTTGCCGTTTCAGGCGATACTCGTCGGGTACCTGGTAGTGAAACTGTTTCACCTTGAACTGAACACAGAGCGCGCTGATTAATTCGGGCAGATCCTTGTATTGCGCGGTTTCGTCAAGAGTAAGGTGATGCACAGCATGGCCGCCCGCCTTGAGCTCGTCGGCAAATGCAGCCATGGCGGCAAAGAAGGCACAGATCTTTTGCACATGATGCCTGACGTAGCCGGTTTCCTGTTCAAGCTCGGCGAGCACATGGATGACGCCGTCATCAGTTTCACTATACCAGCTATGTTGACTGTTCAGCTGGTCCCCAAGAATGAGGCGCAACGTATGATAATGCGTGGCCATGAGAATATTTATATCCAGTTGTTCAAACCCAGGCTTGCCGGGTAGGGCTGAAGGTATCGTTGGGCGCGAATGTAATCGCTGCCACTCTGGTCAATATAATGCCTGAGCAAGGTCAGCGGTGTGATTAACGGCACATGTCCCGCGCGGTACTGATGAATGATCCCGACAATATGCTGCCTGGCCTGCGATGGAACAGTTTTCTTCAGGTAACCAAGAATATGCATCAGGGTGTTGCTATGGTTCTTCGCATTGGCGGATTTGGAAAGTACTTTCATAAAACCGGAAAAGTAACTTTCAATGACTTGCCCAATGGGTTGGTCGCTAGCCACTGCCAGCATGCGACCCAGCGCGCGGAAGCGGTTCTGGTGGTGCGCCATGAGAACGTATTTATAACTGCTGTGAAATTTAATCAGGTTGTGCAGGTTAGGGTTGGACAGCACCTCGGTGCGAAAATGGTGGTGGGCAAAAACCCGCAGAATAAAGTTTTCACGCAGACGCGCGTCATTAAGCCTGCCTGCCTCCTCGACGGGTAGCAGGGGATGATGCTTTTGAAGCGCCGCGGTAAACAAACCCTGGCCACGCTGTTGATGGGGGTAACCGTTTTCCTGGAAAACCTTGATACGCTCCATCCCGCAACTGGGTGAGTTTTTCATCAGGATGTACCCATCCAGGGCGCTGAACCCGGCCAGTTTTGGCGTAAAGGCATCGACCAGTTGGCTGGTCAGGTCGCTGTTATCGTCATCGCTGTAGGTCAGCTTTGGATTGTCGGGATCACCCACCAGGCGCATCGTCGGCCTTGGTGTTCCAAAGCCCGCGGCTACTTCCGGACAGAAAGTAGTAAACTTAAAATGTTGTCCGAGGGTGTTCAGGCACAGATTGGATCGACAGTGACCGCCGTTATACCTGACTTCCTGACCGGCCAGGCAAGCGCTAAGCCCGACCTGGATTGTGTTTGCCGATGTTGCCGAATCATCTTTAACTGATGATGTGTCTCGATCAGGATCAATGGTTACATTAGCGGCCGGGATCAGGTTTTTCTTGTCCATCAGAGCCTCCTGAAATTTGATTGTTAGCCAACACAAGCCGACAAAGATGTTCACTGCTATTGAGTGCGCCTACTATGCCTCCACCGCCGAGCCAGTCGCCGCAAATGCCAAGACCTGCACCGGCATCCCACAGACAAAAACCGGGTATTGCCGCAACATCATGGCGGGAAAGTAGCCAACGGTGGCTGGTCAGAATCTCGAACTTCTGGTTGATACCCAGCGTCTCGGCAAAGGCTTTCGCCATCAGCTCGGCAGCTTCCTCGGGCGGGGTATCAAGATGACCATTTGCCCACTCAACACTACTGTGCAGTACCCAGACTTCCTTCAAAAACCTGCGTCCGGGTTTACCCGAATCGCGCACGGCCTGTGCCAATACCGGGTGATCGCCGCGGTAGACATCGGCTAGCTGATTCTGCTGTTTTTCGAACGATAGCGCGCATACCCACTGGGGCAGTGAAGCCGCCGCTGCCGCGTCTATAACGAGTCGCCAGTCATCTTGCCATTCATACAGGGATTGAGTCTGTAAGGCGGGCGCAGTAATGATCACTTTTTTGGCCTTCAGGACGGGCAATCCTTCGGTATTGACTAACTGCCAATGATTATCACCAAAATGAACAAGGTCCTCGATACGCGTCATGGTCATCAATTCAGCATCTTTGGCGAGGTCGCGATGCAACTGGTTCATGGTGGGGGTTCCACACAGCTCTGTAGCCTCTGATCGCTGTTCCGGTTGGGTGAAGCTGCTTTGTGAGAGGGGCCAGTCGGCGAGCTGCTGCTGTTGTTTCCATTGGGCAACAACTGATTGCAGTTGGCTATTAGTGCCGGTCATCGAGTCCAGGTCATCCTGGCTGAAGCTGGCTGCACCCAGGTCAATGCTTTGCTTGTCCTTAAGATAACGAAGGCTGCATCGGCCACCCAGTCCCCTGCTTTTTTCGACCAGTGTTACCTTGTGACCCGACGCAGATAGAACCGATGCAGCGTAGCAGCCGGCTATACCCGCACCAATGATCGCTATCTCTGTTTCATTCATGGTGACATCTCATTTTTCGTTGCAGCCCGTATTGCGATGTTAATAAGTAAGCTGAGCAGGTCATAATTAAAAACTTGTACAATATACAATAATGTATAATTAATAATTGTACAATAGATATTTTTGTACAATAATATTAAAGTTAATCAGCGATTATTGGTCCGGCCCGACATTGGTCTTGACGTTGACGCAGAGAAACTTTAAACCGCACCGAGCGATACACCTGTCATGCCTGAATCTGTTTTAAAGAGCGAAACCGCCTGGTTTCCCATTCGCGAACTTAGCGCGCGCACCAAAGTCAACACGGTTACCATAAGGGCTTGGGAGCGCCGTTACGGACTGCTGAAACCCGAGCGTACACCCAAGGGACACCGCCTGTATTCCGAAGCGGACGTGAACAGGATTGAACAGGTGCTGGCCCTGATCGCACGCGGCGTCCCGGTCGGCAAGGTCAAGGCGCTGCTCGGCAAGGATGCACCGGAGCCCTCGCCCGACCTTTCAGACACCTGGCAGCAAGCGGTTAAACGCCTTATCGAATCGGCCACTGCCTTGTCTCCGGCGCGCATTGATGCGCAGATTGGTGAAACCTTTTTAAATTATCCGCCTGCGTTGTGCCGGGAGCGCCTCGTCGAACCGGCGATGGACAGCCTGCAAAATAGCGACAGCCTGGCCGCCTACTATTTCGCGCAGAGTGAAATCGTGCGTTATGCCCTGTCCCGAACAGGCACTCCCGGGAAGAAAAACAAAGGTAAATCGATGCTACTGGTTTGCGGCGAACATACGCCCATGTGGCGACTGGCCCTGTTGGCGATAGAATTGGCCGACGCCGGTTTTGCCCCGCAACTGATCAACCAGCCCTGTAACGTTGCCGGCTGGGTGCAGATAGCGCAGGCCAGCCACGCGGATCATTGCCTGGTTTACCAGGACGGTGTCTGGCGCGAGGAGGAATCAACATTGATTGTTTCAGCCTTGCCTGGGCTCGATGGGCTTATTCTTTGTGGCACGGCGCCAATGGTATCCGGCCTCAAGGCAAATGATCGCCTGTTTCCAGACCCACAGAAAGTGTTTGAGTATTTTAAAGCGAAGGTAAAGGGCCGTTAAGTCAATCCTCAATCGGCCCTGACTTTAACGTAAGAGCCCGGGGCGTCCTCGATCACTTTGAGTTTGCCTTCACCGGGAACCCGTGCGGGAACTCTTTTACCATTATAGAGTTGTACCCATTTCTTCCAGTCGACCCACCAGGAACCGTGATGTGGTTTCGCACCTGCGAACCATTCATCGGGATCCCGGGGCAAATCGTCGTTAGTCCAGTAGCCGTATTTATTGGTAACCGGCGGGTTAACAATGCCGGCTATATGCCCGGACATGCCAAGTACGAATCGCACCGGTCCGGATAACAGCTGCGTTCCCTTGTAGGTGGATTTCCAGGGTGTGATGTGGTCTTCCCTGGTCGAGATGAAATAGGCCGGGGTCTTGATCAGGGAGAGATCAATGCCCACGCCATCCAGGGTAATCCCACCGGGCTTGCACAGCAGGTTTTGCTCGTAAAGCTTGCGCAGGTAAAAACTGTGCGCCGTCCGCGGCATGCGTGTCGAATCCGAATTCCAGTAAAGCAGGTCAAAAGGAAACGGGTCCTTGCCCATCAAATAGTTATTTATCACAAAGCCCCAGATAAGATCATTGGCACGCATCAGGTTAAAAGCCTCGGCCATCGCGGCGCCTTCAAAGTAGCCGGTTTTCTCCATCCGCCGGTCCATTCTGGCGAGCTGCTCTTCGTCAATAAAGACGCCGAACTCACCGGGCTCTGAAAAGTCCATCATGGTGACGAAAAATGTCGCGGCCTTGATGCGGTTATCTTTTTTCCTGGCCAAATAGGCGAGCGTTGACGCAAGCAATGAGCCGCCCAGGCAATAGCCAATAACTTTGCATTCGCGCTCACCGGTTGCCTGTTCCATGGCATCCAGGGCGGCCAAAGGGCCTTCGAGCATATAGTCCTCGAAGTCCTTATGCGCCAGTTTCTCATCCGGGTTGACCCAGGAAATGACAAACACGGTATGGCCCTGATCCACCGCCCATTTGATAAACGAGTTTTTGCTGCGCAGGTCGAGAATGTAGAACTTGTTGATCCACGGCGGGATGATCAGCAAAGGACGTTTGTACACGGTTTCAGTGCCGGGCATATACTGCACAAGTTGCATCAGATCATTTTCGTAGATAACTTTTCCCGGCGTAACAGCAATGTTTTCTCCGAGTTTGAATTTTTCCAGGTCGGTCATTCTGATGCGCAGATCGCCATTACCCCGTTCCAGGTCGTCGAGCAGGTTACTGAGTCCGGTGAGCAGATTCTCGCCCCTGGTATCAAAAGTGTGGCGTAAAACTTCCGGGTTGGTCAGGGCAAAGTTGGTCGGTGCCAGTGCATCGATATACTGGCGCGCATAAAAGTCGGTTTTCTCCGTTTCATGTTCACCCAGCCCTTCGGTTTCACGAATGCATTGGTGCAGGTATCGGGAGGTTAGCAGGTAGGATTGCTTGATATAGTCGAACACCGGGTTCTCATTCCAGGCATCATCAGTAAATCGGCGATCTCCGGGTGCCGGTTCAATAACCGGCGGGATTTCCTCACCCATCAGGCGCCTGATGCCAGTCTGCCAGAGACTGGCGAAATCCTGCCAAAGTTTGAACTGACCCTTCACGACCCTGGTTGGATCGGCCATCATTTTGCCCATGAGCGACAGAAAACTGCCCGCCATGTCTTTCGGGTCAAGCATGTGAAATTGACCGGCACCATCCCTGGTCTGCCGCTCGACGAATTTCTGCATAATGCGCTGACTCTGCCCGGCAATACGCGTGACGGTTTCACCAATCCTTTTCGGATCGGGCAAGTTCAGTCCATTGCTATCATGCCCACTCATAGTCCCTTCCTCTTTTTTCCGGCGATTCAATGTTGGTCATACATTCAGGCTATTCACCGGGTTCCAGCCTAGAAGGTAAACGATGAGCAGGGCAGGTTCAACTGCAGGCCGGCAAATGCGCTGGCGATCAGCAAAGCGATGCCGCTAACGCGAATGAAGAAACCAAAGGCTGTATCGTGAGGTTCATCCGGAGCAATGCCTGAAAACGTCATTGCCCGCAGAAAGTGATAGAGTATTTTAAGGCGCAAGCGCAGGACTGACGAACAGTATGCCCGAAAAAAATAACGCGCCGTTAACGGCGCGTTATTCAACTATTGCAAATTGCAGGTTTGGGTGTGTTATTAATTGCCCTTCAGTCGGCCCTGATTTTTACGTAAGAGCCAGGTGCGTCTTCGATCACTTTGAGTTTGCCTTCACCGGGAACGCGCGCGGGGACCAGTTCGCCATTAAAGGGTTTCACCCACTCAGCCCAATCGAGCCACCAGGAACCCTCGTGTTGTTTCGCACCCGCGAACCATTCATCACAGTCCTTGGGTAAATCATCGTTGGTCCAGTAACCGTATTTATTGGCAACCGGCGGGTTAACGATGCCGGCAATATGCCCGGACATGCCCAGCACGAAACGTATCGGTCCGGATAACAGTTGAGTACCCGCGTAGGTGGATTTCCACGGGGCGATATGGTCTTCCTTGGTTGAGATGAAATAAGCCGGGGTCTTGATCTTGGTGAGGTCAATGCCGACACCGTCCAGGGTAATCCCGTTGGGCTTGCACAGCAGGTTCTGCTCGTAAAACTTGTGCAGGTAAAAGCTGTGCATCTCGCGCGGCATACGGGTCGAGTCCGAATTCCAGTAGAGCAGGTCGAACGGGAACGGGTCCTTGCCCATCAAATAGTTGTTGATTACGAAGCTCCAGATCAGGTCATTGGCGCGCAACAGGTTGAAGGCTTCGGCCATGGATTTGCCCTCGAAGTAGCCGGTTTTTTCCATCTGCTCGTCCATCCTGGCGAGCTGCTCTTCGTCGATAAACACGCCGATCTCGCCGGGATCTGAAAAGTCCATCATGGTCACGAAAAATGTCGCGGCCTTGATGCGCTTGTCTTTCTTCTTGGCCATATAGGCCAGCGTTGACGCAAGCAATGAGCCGCCCAGGCAATAACCTATCGCCTTGACTTCACGTTCCCCGGTTGCCTTTTCAATCATGTCCAGCGCGGTCAATGGGCCCTCGAGCATATAGTCTTCGAAAGTCTTGTGCGCCATCTTCTCGTCCGGGTTTACCCAGGAAAGGACAAATACGGTATGCCCCTGGTCAACCGCCCACTTGATTAATGAGTTCTTTTCACGCAGGTCAAGGATATAGAACTTGTTGATCCACGGCGGGATAATCATTAACGGGGTTTTGTGTACCTCCTCGGTGCTCGGCGTATATTGAATAAGCTGTATCAAATCGTTTTGGAAGATGACCTTTCCAGGGGTAACAGCAACGTTTTCTCCCAGTTTGAATTTTTCCAGATCGGTCATCTTCACCCGCACTTCGCCCTTGCCCCGCTCCATGTCGTCGAGCAGGTTGCTGAGCCCGGTGAGCAGGTTCTCGCCCTTGGTGTCCACTGTGTGGCGTATTACATCCGGGTTGGTCAGGGCAAAGTTGGTGGGCGCCACCGCGTCGATATACTGGCGCGCGTAAAACTCGGCTTTCTCCGCTTCGTGCTCATCCATGCCTTCGGTATCACGGGCCTGTTCAAGCAGGAACCTTGAGGCTAGCAGGTAGGATTGCTTGATATAATCGAAAACCGGGTTTTCCTTCCAGTCATCGGCGCTGAAGCGTCTGTCTCCGGGTGCAGGTTCAATCACCGGCTCGGCTTCTTCACCCATAAACTTTTTAATGCTGTTTTGCCACAGGTTAGCGACATCCTGCCAGAGTTTGGTATGGTCCTGCACGGCTTTTGTCGGGTCGGCCATCATCTTGTTCATCAGCTTCACGAAGCTGCTCGCCATGTCTTTCGGGTCAATTACATGGTATTCGCCAGGACCATCTTTGGCCTGCTTCTCGACAAATTGCTCAACAAGGCGCTGGCTCTGCCCGGCGATGCGAGTGACGGTTTCGCCAACCCTTTTGGGATCGGGTAAATTCGGTTCGGTGTTTTCTTGCTCGCTCATAGTCGCGTCCTCTTTTTCAAATTAATGGCCGTTAGAAACAAATCCAGAATATTGGACAGGTTTCCAGGGGGGGGATCTGATTATTGTTTTCTTGTGATATTAAATATTAACCGATCAAGCGGGCAAATACTTAAAAGTTTCTGCATACAAATCAATTTCACGATCATTTTAATAGGAAATTTGGGTTGTTTCGCGTAACGCTCGGATATCGAATAAAGGTGTCGCGAGATCTAACCCGTTTTAACGCAGGCATCGGCTAAAATTGACACGGCTCCTGCCATCCCGAATTAAGCAAAAAATGGATTTTTAGGAACGGTGGGTTTATGCTGGCAGGGCTTGGGAACGCATAATAAATCAAAGGGGATAATAAAATGGAAATGTTAGAAAGCTTTTTTGGGATGATAGGGGACTTTACCTGGGGTTGGTCGCTGATTCCGCTGCTCGTTATTTTCGGTATTTTCATTACCTTGATGACCGGCTTTGTCCAGTTCGCTTATTTCAAGCGTATGTTCAGGGTTTTGTTTGAAAAATCCGATGATCCAAACGCCATTTCCGGGCGCGAGGCATTGCTCGTATCCGTTGGTGGCCGAGTCGGTGGCGGTAATATCGCCGGTGTTGCGGTGGCGATCACCCTGGGTGGTCCGGGTGCTGTTTTCTGGATGTGGGCCATTGCCCTTGTCGGCATGGCAACCAGTCTGGTGGAATGCTCGCTTGCCCAGCTGTTTAAACGGCGGCAGGAAAACGGCGATTACCGTGGCGGTCCAGCGCGCGCGATTATTCACGGGCTTGGCGCAGAATACAAATGGCTCGCCATTCTCTACGCGGTTTGCCTGATGGCCGCATTTGCATTCGGTTTCAACGCCTTCCAGGGTAATACCGTCGCCGGTGCAGTCCAGGACAGCCTGGGCATTGAACGTATATGGACAGGTGGCTTGTTCGCAATCCTGACCGGTTTTATCGTTTACGGTGGTATACATCGGATCGCCAAGGTAGCGGATGTTATCGTACCGATTATGGCGATTGGCTACCTTGGGATGGCTTTGGTAATAATATTAATCAACATCGCTGAAGTACCGGGAGTCATTGCCTCGATCGTATCCAACGCCTTTGGGTTGGAAGAAGCCGTCGGTGGTGGTATGGGCGCAGCAATTGCGCAGGGCCTGCGCCGGGGTCTGTTCTCCAATGAAGCCGGTCTTGGCTCGGCACCGAACGTGGCAGCCACGGCCGAAGTAGACCATCCGATTCAACAGGGCATTACCCAGTCCCTGTCCGTATTTATCGATACAATGGTGATCTGTAGCTGTACTGCCTTTATCATCCTGTTGGGAAGCGCTTATGTCCCGGGTGCGGAAGGCATCGACGGCGTGGTATTGACCCAGCAATCCATGGTTTCTCACCTCGGTGAATGGGTACAGTATTTCCTCACGGGTGCCATACTGCTGTTTGCCTTCAGCTCTATCATCTACAACTACTACCTGGGTGAGAACGCTATGACGGTGATGACCAAAAGCCCGGGAGCCATGCACGGGCTTCGCATTGCGGTTATCGGCATCGTCTTCCTTGGTGCGACCGCGCCCGGAGCAACGGCGGTGTTCTTCTTCTCCGATCCGATGATGGGTATTCTCGCGCTGGTCAACCTGGTGGCTATTATGATGCTGCTGCCGACCTGTTTGCGGATACTCAAGGATTTCCGTGCGCAGCTGGCGAAAGGTGTCGAGAAGCCGATCCTGAATCCGGACGACTTTCCCGACCTGGACCTGGATCGTACCGCATGGACGGGTAAAAAACGCGGCTGATTCAACCAGGCGGTTTTGACCGCATTGGAAATTTGACCAAAGCAACAACGGAGAGTGTGTTCCCGAGCGCACTCTCCGTTTTCTGTTTTGGTGATACCGCACCGGGTACTATTTCCGATTAAAAAACTAAAAAATGGATAGCCCGGTTTGCGTGGTCAGTTGCTCCAGCGCCTGCATACCTAGCCGCGAATTCCCGCTCTGGTTAAGCCCG
>CAMYIF010000016.1 GCA_947258415.1 uncultured Pseudomonadales bacterium | reverse complement strand
AAAGCCCGGAAAATCATGGTAGAAAAAATTGGCATCACACGGGTTAACGGTTATGCCGTAATGACTACCCAGGGCTCGAATGCTGTCAATCTCTGCTTGCCTGTCAACCTCCTGATTTAACAATGACAGGCGCGATACTGCTACCGGTGGTTTGATCCTGGGGTAAGGACGACTGTGCAACTCTTCCATTAGCCCTGTAAAATCCGGTGGCTCCACCGGTGAATCATAGCGCTCTGGTATCTGGTCCACATTTTTATCAGTCATGCTCTAATGTCCGCTGCAAGATGAGATTGATTCGAACTGAACCAGTGGTTACCTTGCAACCTCTGGAGGCGTCGTGGAAATGACAATCAGGTCACGGATAAAGGCAGTTATTTCCGGTTGCCAGATATCATTGTGACCGCCAATCAGGGCCCGGTCTACCTGGATGTTTAAATAGGGGTTCAACGGACTGGTTCGCCCAAAATGCTCCAGCCGGGCGCCAACAAAGTCGAGCGAACCGGAATTTTGCTGCTGCGCCCAGTTTGTCTGTATCTGCTTGATCTGGAAGCCTTTGCTGCGCGCCATTGCCACTTCAGCAGGGTTAAGGCGATGGGTCAGGTAAGGTTGAAAATGCCCTACGGTGTTGCGGTCCGCCTCACCCTCGGCAATCTGCATGGACTGGATCCCCCCGGAACCGGGTTTGTCACAGTAGTGACGCTCCAGGGTCACGTGTGATTCAAACAGGGTGGAAAGCATACGGCCAGCGGGGAAAGCATAACGAGTGGCGTAATCGGCTTCCGAGGTGAGAATGGCAAGCTTTGGCAACTGGCTATCGAAATATTTGCGACACCCTTCCTGCGACAGGTCGTAAAGCGATGCAAAACGAAGTGCCTCGAAGGCCGGGTTCATAAGCACAACCAGGTCACCGAATCCGCTAGCGTCACCTCGGTGGGTTTTACCCCTGCGGCTATCAATAAACCGGTCGGCAAGCACTTTCTGTATCGAGGTATAGACCACCGCGCCACCAAAACTGTGCCCGATCACAACCAGGCGACTGTTTACCGGTGGCGGATTTTCTTCTTCCTGGCCCACTTTGACGTTGACGATCTCTTCCAGTTTAAGCAGGACTTCCGTGACGCCTTGCTGGCCAACATCATGCGCCGTGTTCTTGCGATCCCAGAAGGTGAGATTATTGACAAAAGGAATAGTGACGGATTCGCCTCGCCAGCCAACAAACAGCCCGAGAATTTTTCGCTTGTTACGATCCTGCTGCTTGCTGCCTACGTTTTCCATCCTCGATACCGAGGCAAGCATGTGACGGAATGATGCGATATTGCCATCCTCTGGTTGCCCATTCGCATTATGGTGCCACCCGTGCACGAAGGTAATCAGCAACACATCGTCATCGGAACCGGCAATCCGGTAATATTCATCCAGCACGGCCTGCATCTGCGCGCGGTTACGCAACTGGCCCTGGTCGTCATACTCTACAAACCCGAGGTGATATTCCTCGTCTGTGTCGGGCGCGTGTACTTGCATGGCACTTTTTGGACAATCACCCGGCGTTTTGTAAGTACAAACAGTGTTGAAATCCTTGCGATAAATTTCATTACTCGAACAAGCCGATAACAACAAGGCCAGCGTAACGACTGACAAATGGCGAACAATTCGATTTTCCATGGCAAACCGCTCCTTGCGTGTGATGGTTTTTGGTTTTTATCAAAGACTGGCAGGCAGCCTTTCCAAGCTTGTTTTATTCTACATCGAACTGTTTCAGGCACAAGAAAGCGTGCCAAAATTAGTTTTTGGCCAATCCCGTGTGCTTTAGCAGGGCATCGATTCTGGGTTCACGCCCTCGAAATGCGACAAACAGATCCATCGGGTCCCTGCTGCCGCCCTGCTCGAGAATATTGTGCAAAAAAGCACGCCCGGTTTCAGCATTGAAAATACCTTCTTCTTCGAACCTGGAAAAGGCATCGGCCGAGAGCACCTCTGCCCATTTGTAGCTGAAGTAACCCGCGGCGTAACCACCGGCAAAAATGTGGCTGAAGGCATGCTGGAAACGGTTATAGCTGACACTGGGTAAAACAGATACTTCTGCGCGTACCTGGTTGAGCACGCTCTGAACGCTCGAGGGGTTTCCCGGATCGTATTGCCAATGAATTTTCAAATCAAACAATGAAAATTCCAGTTGCCTGACCATTTGCATGGCGACCTGGTAGTTTTTCACCGCCAGTAATTTTTTCAGCATTTCGTCCGGAAGTACTTTGCCCGTTTTATAATGCCGGGAGATCAGGGCGATACCATCGGGTTGCCAGCACCAGTTTTCCATGAACTGGCTGGGTAATTCGACGGCGTCCCAGGGTACGCCATTAATGCCCGACACGCCGCTGGCGCTGACCTGTGTGAGCATATGGTGCAATCCATGACCAAATTCATGAAACAGCGTAATCACTTCGGTGTGCGTCAACAGTGCGGGATCGTCGCCGACCGGCCCGTTGAAGTTACAGGTCAGGTAGGCCACCGGTAACTGGATATTACCATCGGTAAGTCGTCGGCGTACCCGGCACACATCCATCCAGGCGCCACCGCGCTTTTTATCACGTGCGTACATATCCAGGTAAAATCGACCGATTACCTGGCCCTGTTTTGTTATCTGGTAAAATTTGACGTCCGGGTGCCAGGTATCAACACCAGCATCGGCTGTAATCTCTATATCGTACAGGCGTCTTGCAATTTCAAACATTCCCGACAATACATGATCGGCAGGGAAGTAGGCACGCAGTGCTTCCTGGGAAAGGTCGTATCGATCCAGTCGAAGTTTTTCACTATAAAAACTGACATCCCAGGGATTCAGCTGAGCCACCCCGCAGGATTGTCTGGCAAAGTCCTGTAATTCGCTAAATTCAGTACGCGCAGCGGCAACCGAATGCTCGGCCAGCTCGGTTAAAAAATCCATGACCTGCTCGGGCGAATCGGCCATCTTGGTGGCCAGCGAGTAATGGGCGTAACTTTCAAAACCCAACAGCCCGGCCAGTTCGTGTCTCAGGGCCAGTATTTCATCAATCAGCTGGCTATTATCCCACTGCCCGGCGTGTGGACCCTGGTCGGAAGCACGGGTAACGAAGGCAGCATACATTTCTTCGCGCAATGCCGCGTTTTCGCAATAGGTGCTAATCGCAAAATACACCGGGAAATCCAGGCTGAGCCAATAACCCTTCTTGTTCTTTACCTGCGCGGCTTGCTGCATGGCTGCAAGCGCCGATTCGGGTACCCCGGCCAGTAACTCGGCATCGGTAATCAGCTTGCCCCAGGCGTTGGTAGCATCGAGTACATTATCGGAGAATTGACTGGTCAGCTTGGACAATCGCTTCCGGATGGCTTTATATCGCTGCTTTTTCTGTTCTGGAAGATCCACACCTTCAAGCCTGAAATCCCTTAGCCAGTTTTCGACAACCTTCTGTTGCTCTACACTCAATTGGCTAAACTCATCACTTTCCTGTAACCGTTTAAAGGCATGAAACAGGTCGCTGCTTTGTCCCAGCTCGGTTGCAAATTCAGACAACAGCGGCAAACAGGCATTATAGGCTGCTCTCAATGCTTCGCTGTTGACCACCGAATTCATATGGCTGACCGGTGACCACATTTGCTCCAGCTGGTCATTCAGGTCATCGAGCGGTTGCACCAGGGTTTCCCAGCCCGGTTTTGTCATGCCTGTTACGATAGATTTTATGCCTTCCCGGTTTTGCGCCAGGGTTGATTTCACAACCGGAATTATCTGATCGGTATTTACCTGTGAAAATACGGGTAAATCTGATTTCGCCTGCGCCATTGTTATCGTCATTTAATGCCTCAATATATTGAACGGGTAGTCGGAAAACATTTCCTTCCTAACTATCTTTTGTTAGATTCCTAAAATTCAAGCTTTTTAAACAATGAATAGAGGTGTTTATGGCAATCAGGCCCTATCAGGGTTTTGTCCCGAAAATCGGCGCTCGCGTCTTTATCGATCCGGCGGCGGTGGTTCTCGGCGACGTTCAAATTGGTGATGACACTTCTATCTGGCCCTGTGCCGTGCTGCGCGGTGACGTGAACAAAATAAGAATTGGCGCGCGCACCAGCATTCAGGATGGCACTGTTGGCCACGTTTCTCACGCAGGCAAATTCAATGAAGCAGGCTGCCCGCTTATTGTCGGTGATGATGTCACCGTTGGTCATTCCGTCAATCTGCATGGCTGCACAGTACACGACCGTGTCTTGGTCGGCATCGGTTCCACGCTCATGGACAAAGTGGTCGTCAAATCAGACGTCGTTGTCGGTGCGGGAAGCCTGGTGCCACCCGGTAAGGTACTGGAAAGCGGTTACCTTTACGTAGGCAACCCGGCAAGAAGAGTGCGCTCTCTAAGTGATAACGAAAAAGAGTTCTTCCTTTATTCGGCCGGGCATTATGTCCGAATCAAGGACAATCACCTGGCAGAAAACTATTAAAAACGAAGCGTTAAACCGCCCGTTTTTTTCGGGTTACCGGGTTTGCTCCAACCGGCAGTATTTCACCGTTAATGGCAGATGCTGCATCCGAACACAAAAACAATATCAGTTGCCCGAGTTGTTCGCTAGATGGCATTGACTGTTCGAAGGACAAATCAGTCAATGCCTCGTTTTCGGCAACACCACCGGGTTCCTTTATGACTTCGCTTAAAGCCGGTTGTTTTTTTACCGAAAACAGGCTGTCGCGCAGCAAACCCGGGCACATCGCATTACAGGTTATATTCCCGTCCCCCGATTGAGCCAAATTAATTTCTTCGGCCACGACTTTGGTCAGGCCGATAAGACCGTATTTTGCTGCGACCAGGCCGACTTTATCGGGACAAGCCGCCAGGTTTTGTGCAGGGATCAGGTTGATTATTCGACCCCACGAATGCTTATGCATCGATGGCAACGCCCTTTTAACCAGGTAAAATGCCGACGACAGGTTGACCGCGATCTGCTGCTGCCATTGTTTGGCCGTTAGTTGCCCGATAGCACTCAACTGACGTTCGCTGGTGTTGTGGACCAGAATATCCACCGAACCCAGCTGCTCCAGAACCGAGTCTACAAGGAGCTTTGCCCCCGCTTCACTGGAGATATTCGCCGGCACGTAATGCACCCTCACTTTATAGGTTTGCTCCAGTAGTTTTCGCTGGGTTTCGATTGTATCCGGGTCGCCGAAACCGTTAAGCACGACGTGGCAGCCTCCGGCCATCATCTGTTTTGCAATGATCAACCCGAGACCACTGGTCGAACCCGTGACCAGTGCACATTTCCCTTTTAATTTTGCATCATACATAGGTGTTGCCCCAGTCAGGAATAATTAACAAGGTGAAAAATTCACCGAGTCCTTGCAAATTTATTCACCCTGCAGTGTTACCACGATACGTCGCGAACTACCACGATCCCGGTGCTCGCCCAGGTAAATACCCTGCCATACACCCAGGCATAATTGGCCGCGATGAACGGGAAGGGTAATACTACTGCCAACCAGCGTGGCCTTGATATGGGCCGGCATATCATCCGGCCCCTCCAGAGTATGCCTGTAATAAGGCGCATTTTCCGGGACTATTTTGTTTAAATGCGCTTCCATGTCGGAACGAACCGTTGGATCGGCATTTTCGTTGACGCAAAGGGACGCAGAAGTATGCTTGATAAAGAAATAGGCAACCCCCGCGTCGATAGATGTTATCTCCGGCAATTGTTCCAGCAACTCATCGGTAATCAGGTGAAAGCCTCTCGGCCTGGCCGAAAGTGTAATTTCCCTGTGTAGCCACATATGTTTTAACCTTAAATGAGTACAGTGCCTGTCAACATGTTGATATAAAATTTATACCGCGAAAGGCTATAAAAAAGCCTTCAACCCATTTTTAACTGCTTCTGCACGCTCTCTACCTTATCCTGCAAACCCTGGGTTTTATCCGTACGAGTACCTATTCGCAAACTGCTTGAAATTCTTGCGGCGCCCATATCGTGCACCTTCTGATGACATTTTTTAACCGCGTCAAAAACCTCGTCCCATTCGCCTTCCACGTTCGTTCCAAAAGCATGCAGATGGTGATTAAGACCGGCGGCCAGGAAAATCTCCTGGCAGGCGACAATATACTTTGATATCGACAGTTCGGTTGACATGGGAATCAGGCAAATATCGATGGTTACTTTCATGTTAATAGCTCCCTTATCATATGAATCACAGGCAGGGTATCGGGACGGACATTTCGCCAGATGAAAAACGACTCTGCCGCCTGCTCGACCAGCATACCCAGTCCGTCAAGCGTTTTTGCCGCGCCGTGGGCCTTTGCCCATGACATAAAGGCCGTGTCGCCCCTAGTGTACATCATGTCATAACACCAGGCGCCGGGGGCCATTATCGTCGGCGCTAGAGGCGGCAGTGCGCCTTGCAGGCTGGCCGCGGTACCATTGATGATAAAGTCGAATTGCCCGCCGTCCAGGTCCGTGTAACCCGAAGCGGAAACGGGTCCACAATCTGCAAACAGGCTTGCCAGTTGTTCGGCCTTTTCAACCGTTCGATTGGCAATATTCAAGTGCGCCGGTTTTTCATCCAGCAGTACCTCCAACACACCACGGACCGCGCCTCCAGCACCCAGTACCAGTACTCGTTTGTCCCTGAATTGTCCCTGATGATTCTTGCAAATATCCCGGACCATACCGATGCCGTCAGTGTTGTCACCGTAGATTTTATTGTCCTTGCCAATCAACAGGGTATTAACCGCGCCTGCTTTTCTGGCCCGGCCGCTGCACACATCGGCAAACTGGCGTGCCTGAAGTTTGAACGGCAGGGTTACATTTAACCCTCGCCCACCTTTATTAAAGAAGTTTTGAGCAAAATCACCAAAACCGTCTTTTGGCACCAAAAAAGCATCGTAAACCATATTCTGCCTGGTCTGGGATGCGAAGGCGGCATGTATTTGCGGTGATTTGCTATGTTCGATGGGGTTGCCAACCACGCCGTATCGATCCATCAGTCTTTAATCCACTGTTGCGGTTTCAGGTATTTCTCGTAGAGCTCGGCTTCGGGGCTGCCTTGCTCAGGTGTCCAGTTATATTGCCAGTGGACAATCGGTGGCAGCGACATCAGGATTGACTCTACCCGTCCACCGGTTTGCAGGCCAAACAGGGTGCCTCGATCGTATACCAGGTTAAATTCCACGTATCGTCCACGACGGTAACACTGGAAATCTCGCTGCCTTTTCTGGTAAACCCTGTTCTTTCTCCGGGATACTATCGGTAAATACGCCGGTATATAACTGTTTGCCACTGCTTGTACAAATTTAAATGACTGGTCAAAATCCGGTTTGTTCAGGTCATCAAAAAACAACCCGCCAATACCGCGAGGTTCGTTTCTGTGCTTGATAAAAAAATAATCATCGCACCATTTCGAATAGCGTCGATATTGATCCTTGCCAAATGGGTCACAGGCCTGTTTTGCCACCGAGTGCCAGTGCCTGCAATCTTCTTCAAAACCATAATAGGGTGTTAAGTCGTAGCCACCGCCAAACCACCAGACCGGCATTTCCCCCTGTTTTTCTGCGATAAAAAAACGAAAATTGGCGTGCGAGGTAGGCACGAAAGGGTTTTCAGGGTGCATGACCAGCGAGACGCCCATGGCCTGGAATTCACGCCCTGCCAGTTCGGGCCGTGTTGCCGAGGCCGAGGGAGGAAGCTCGATGCCTTCGACATGAGAGAAATTTACCCCGCCTTTTTCAATTACACCGCCATTTTGAATAACCCGGGTGCGCCCACCGCCACCTTCTGCCCTGGTCCAGTTGTCTTCTTTAAAATGTGCCTCGCCGTCTTCAGCCTCGAGTGCGTTGCAGATTGAATCCTGTAAAGACAATAGATATTTTTTTACCGCGTCAACATCGGGTGCAGTCAAGGACCGTTCCTCCAGGGGGAATTCGCAAGTACCGGATCAGGGCAACGAGCACCCGCTCAAATACTATCCAGGGTGGATATTAACAAAATTAAAAGTTGAACAATACCGCACTGTCAGCGAAGTTGAACACCCGTGCAAAGATCGATAATCGGCGATGGATTCGCCTGGCCACCGGGGTTTCCCGGTACGACATAGTCAAGTTGTCGGTTAAAGTATGTCGCCAGCCGAACGCGCGTTTTGGCGGCCGGTCGGCCGGCGTAGTTGGCCGAGGTAGACACGATGGGTCCACCGAAGTGGTCGCAGAGATTCCGAACCTGGGGGTGATTGCTGACCCGTACGGCAAAGCCCGAATGCCGGCCCGTAATCCAGTCCGGGACCAATTTGCCAGCGGGTATAATCCAGGTTTGAAAGCCGGGCCAGGTTTGTTCGAGTTGCCGGCGCTGGGTACGGGTAATGTTGCCGAAAAAAGGTTCCACTTGACCGATATCGGAGGCAATCAGGATCACGCCTTTATGCATAGGACGACGTTTCAACGCCAGCAAGCGCAACACAGCTACTTCATTTAAAGGGTCGCAACCCAGCCCCCAAACGGCTTCGGTTGGATAAGCAATCACTCCGCCGGCTCTAAGCACAGATGCCGCAAATTGGTATGCCCAGCGATTCATGAAATAAGGCTTAACCCTGCAATTGCTGCTGAAGCTCCTTGTCCTTTGCAACTACCGCCTGGGCGTTGGCTTCACGCTCGGCGATGAGCTTGTCCGCCAGGGCATTGTCCGCGGTTGCCATTATTTGGCAGGCCAGGTAGGCGGCGTTTTTTGCACCCGCCTTGCCAATTGCGACACTGGCTACAGGGATGCCACCCGGCATCTGAACGGTGGACAAAAGCGCATCCATGCCACCCAGGCCTCCAGACTCGATGGGCACGCCTATAACCGGTTTTAATGTCAGGGCGGCGACCGTTCCTGCCAGGTGAGCGGCCATGCCGGCAGCGGCAATAAATGCCACGCAACCACGTTGATCCGCATCCTTGACGTAGGCATGCGTAATAGCTGGCGTTCGATGCGCGGAACTGATCTTCATTTCATAGACGACACCCAGTTTCTTCAGGACGTCGGCCGAGGCCTTCATAATCGGGAGGTCAGAATCCGAACCCATAATGATTGAAACGAAAGGTTTTTTCATATTGATTTTCTCTCTGTACGCGTGGATGAGGCACGTTACATGAGAGAAACGCGACTTTCAAGAAGTTTGCACGCGTATGCACGGCCTCGCAGGCAGGTATCAGGGTTTGCGGGTGATATTTCAACGCCGGAGGCTGGGTACAATTGATGCTAACTCCTGTCCAGTTTGCGGATAAATCCGCCATCCACCGATTTTATAAAATCGAGTAATTCCAGCTGGATGAGATGCCGGGTCAATTCCGCAACCGATAATTTTGCTTGCATCACCAGTGTGTCCATACAAACCACTTCAAACCCGATGAGCCTGAAAACCCTGTCGGTCGACGGGTCGAGATTCACTGGCTGTTCCTGCAAGATCTCGGAACCAGTGATTGCGTGCAAACTATCGACCGGGAGCAAAAAACTTATTTCATCGATGATATCCTGCGTATCTTCGACCAGTTTAGCGCCTTGGCGAATCAGGGCGTGGCAGCCTTTTGACAGCGGGTTGTGTATTGAACCCGGAATGGCAAAGACCTCGCGGTTCTGGTTGACCGCATACCTGGCGGTAATCAACGAACCACTTTTGAGTGCAGCTTCGACGACCAGTGTACCCAGGCTCAGGCCGCTGATAATCCTGTTTCGTCGCGGGAAGTGGCCGGGGCGGGGCGGCGTACCCAGTGGAAACTCTGATACCAATGCACCGCTCGCCATTATTCTGCTTGCCAGCTCCAAGTGATGCCGGGGGTAGAGCCTGTCAGCGCCGGTTGCCATCACCGCAATGGTAGTGCCGCCGGCTTCAAGTGCTCCAGCATGACTTGCACCATCAATGCCAATCGCCAGGCCGCTGGTCACCGTGATGCCCACCCGGGCCAGGTGTTTCGCAAAGGCCCTTGCGGTATCTTTGCCTATGACGCTAGGGTTTCGGCTGCCGACTATTGCCAGCTGAGGGTGCTGTAAAACATCAGGATCACCGATGACGAAGAGCACCAGCGGCGGCGAGGAAATCTGTTTTAATTGCTTGGGATAGCGCGGGTCCGAATAACAAAGAATATCCCGGTGCGGCTGGTCCATCCAGGTTAAGTCGGTTCTTATGGCGTCACCGATTTGACCGGCTTCAGGGCTATACCGATAGGTACTGAGTGCCTCAACAGCAGCTTTTTTTAAACCCAACCGGGACAGCTCGGCGCCAGAGCAGTTGAATATTGCCTCCGGTGAACCCAGGCTTTCAAGCAGCCGGTGAGCTAACGACAGGGATAAATTCGGGGCATGAAAAAGGGCCAACCAGGGCCCTAATGTTTTTTGCGTAGCTTGCTGTTGCATGATCGTCCTTGATCACAGGAATTTTAGATATGATGATTACAAAGCCATATTATTTCAGGGGTTTCGTAACTCGTCAAATATTGCGAGGGGACGTTGTGCCTTTAATACCAGAGCATAACTCATTTTTTCAAATACCCTGAAAACCATCAGTATCCCGCCCCTTTCAGAGGGCAATTGCACCAGTTCGTTTCGAACCCGGTCCTTAACCTGGCCGCTTTTATGGTAGATGGCCATGATATTGCCTACTACGATACCGTCCCGCTCACCCCTGTTAATTGCGACAACATTAAATTGGCCTACCTGGGACACACCACCAATTACGGAGATAATTTTTCCGTTTATATTTTTATTGGGTGCACTTGGAAAGAATGTCGGTACTACCTGTGATTCCTCGGTCGGCATCAGCCTGTCATTCAGGCGAATCTCTTCTTCGCTTGAGCTGAGCTTCATGGTTGAAACATCACCCTCCTTGGCAACCACTTTACCCAATCCCATTTCCAGGGCCTCAACACCCAAATCCTCATTAGTATCCGGATCTACATAGTTTTTACCCGGCCGGTATACACCGTAAGTTGAATAGAGTTGCGCCGAATCAGTCAGGCCATCGCGTGCGTAGAGTTTGTCACCGCCGCCCGAAATAATACGTCCTTCATGCCCGGAAATGACGTAGGAAGAACCCGCCAGTTGACTTGCATCGACAACCCGTGAGCGCGTCAGGAAGGCATCGACTGCATCCAGTGGAATCGCCGGTATTACCGTGTCCAGGGGTTCGATACGCGTGGTCGGGGTGAGCTTGACGGTACGATCGCCAGGGCCTCGTTGCAAGGTCAGACGCGGTTTGCCACCTATGTAGACTAGAGAAATCGTGTCGCCCGGGTAGATAAGGTGCGGGTTTTTAATCTGAGGATTTACATGCCAGATTTCAGGCCATAACCAGGGCGTTTTTAGAAAAGTTTCCGAGATATCCCACAGGGTATCGCCCTTCTGTACCACATACTGCTCCGGGTGGTCTAGCCTTAATGCACTATCGCCCGTATGCCCGCCTGCCTGCACAAAAGTAGCTAACAGCAGAGAGCCCAGGAGCCCAAAAAGCGCTTTCCTCATGACACGAATCCTTAAAAATCGGGTAGTTAAATACCAAACAATTACCCTGTATAATAGAACAAATTTTAAACTATGCCCGTTAAATATAGATTTATAATTGCTTTTTGGCCAAGAAATTTATTCCTCTGGTTCAAATTCATAAATAATCATTTGTATTTAGGGAGCCTTTTTCTTTTTGAGGTACTTTTTTAACCAATGGCACTACTCAATATTCTAAAATTTCCGGACCCGAGATTGCGAAAAAAAGCAAAACCAATTCAGGAAGTTACCCCCGAAATCAGGCAGTTGGCGGATGACATGCTTGAGACCATGTATGCCGCGCCCGGTATAGGTTTGGCTGCCACCCAGGTCGATGTACAAAAGCAGCTTATTGTTATGGACCTAACCGAGGAAAAAAACAACCCCCTGGTATTTATTAATCCGAAAATAGAGGTGATAGGCGAGGGCTTCGAAGAAATGGACGAGGGCTGCCTGTCGGTGCCCGGTTTTTACGAGACTGTTCAGCGTCCGGACCATGTCATCATTCACGCGCTTGACAAGAACGGTCAGCCTTTTCAGCTGGAAGACGAGTCCTTGCTGGCTGTGTGTATCCAGCATGAAATTGATCACCTCAATGGCAAGCTGTTTATAGATTACCTGTCGCCCCTGAAACGGCAACGCATTCGTAAAAAGCTGGAAAAACAGGGCCGCTTGCAACTTTAACTCCCATTAATAACACAAGTGATTACTCCATTATGTCGAACGGTGAGGCATCAACCGACGCTTTGCGCATTGTTTTTGCGGGTACGCCCGATTTCGCCGCGACCAGTTTGCAAGCGCTCCTCGAGGCCAGAAAAAACCCGGTCGCAGTCTATACCCAGCCGGACCGCCCGGCAGGCCGGGGCCGAAAACTGCAGGCCAGCCCGGTTAAAAAATTGGCTGAACACGCCGCTATACCTGTTTACCAGCCAACCAGCCTCAGCAACGAGACCGAGCATAAAAAACTGGCGGCGCTTGAACCCGACATCATCGTTGTCGTCGCCTATGGCCTGTTGCTGCCACCCCGGGTCCTGGCCATCCCGAAATTCGGTTGCATCAATGTGCACGCCTCATTGCTGCCTCGCTGGCGCGGCGCCGCCCCCATACAGGCGGCAATTCTTGCCGGAGACAAGGAAACAGGCATTACCATCATGCAAATGGATACCGGGCTCGACACCGGCGATATTTTGTTGAAGCAAGCCTGTAAAATTAATGCGGACGACACCGGCAGCATGCTCCACGACCGCCTTGCCCGGATCGGTGCCAAGTCCTTGCTGAAAGTTCTTTCTGATTTAACCTCCTACCAGGATGCAGCCGAGAAACAAGATAACGACCGGGCAACCTACGCCGGCAAGATAGATAAGCAACAGGCGGCCATCGATTGGCATAATAGCGCCGATACCATTGCCCGCCAGGTGCTGGCCTTCAATGCATGGCCGGTGGCCTTTACCGAGATGGACAAGCTGCGCGTTCGTATTTGGCAGGCACAGCCGAGCGAAAAGTTTTCAGACGCTCAACCTGGAACTATCGTCGGCTGTTCAAGTGAAGGTATCGATATCGCCTGTGGTAAAAGCATATTAAGGGTCACCAGCCTGCAACTACCGGGAGCCAAAGTACTGCCGGTCAGCGCGGTGCTTAATTCCAGGCGAGACCTGTTCAGGCCCGGCCGGGTCTTTAACAGCCTTTAGGCCCGCGAGGATAACTATTGTCAAATACGCGAGCCCTTGCTGCAAAAATCCTGGCGCGAGTTTTCCATAACGGTTCTTCCCTGAGCGAGCAACTTCCGCTAACGGATTCATCTCTTGATCCCAGGGATAGGGCTTTTGTGCAGGATCTCTGTTACGGGGTTTGTCGCTGGTATTACCGGCTGGAACCCATTAGCCGTGAACTTTTAAAGAAACCTTTCAAGTCGAAAGATCAGGATATTTTTGCGCTGGTATTAATAGGCATCTATCAATTCGCCTTTATGCGCACACCTCCGCACGCTGCCATAAACGAGGCTGTCGCCGCCGGATCCGCGCTCAAAAAGTCCTGGTCAAAGGGCCTGCTAAATGCCGTTTTGCGTCGTTACCAGCGCGAACAATCCGCAATAGAGGGTTCATTGCAACACCTGCCTGGTTTCAGGTACGCGCACCCTGACTGGTTATTGGAACGGTTACAAAATAGCTGGCCACAAGAATGGCAGTCCATTTGCGAGGCCAATAACCAGCGTGCACCCCAGACCCTGCGTGTCAACCGTCTTCAATACTCGCGCGACCAGTATTTAACGCTGCTTGAAAATGCCAAAATTGTAGCAACAAGTTGCCAATGGTCGCCTGTGGCGGTTCGGCTGCATCATCCGTGCGACGTAACCTTATTGCCAGGATTCACCACCGGCGCGGTCAGCATCCAGGACGAGGCGGCGCAACTGGCGGCTTCTCAATTAATCCTGGTTCCCGGGCTGCGAGTTCTCGATGCATGCGCGGCGCCCGGAGGCAAAACCTGCCACTTGCTGGAAACAGAACCGGGGCTTGAACAGGTCGTTGCCCTCGATATCGATGCACAACGAATTGGCAGGATCCACGAGAATATCAAACGACTCGAACTTGCCGACAGGGTCAGCGTGGTGACCGGTGATGCCAGCAAACCCGGCGCATGGTGGGATAAACAGGCGTTCGATCGCATTCTTCTGGACGCACCTTGCTCGGCAACCGGCGTTATCCGGAGACATCCGGACATAAAACTACTGCGTCGTAACCAAGATATTGATAAGCTTGCGCAACAACAACTGGGCATCCTGGAAGCCATGTGGCCCCTGTTAAAACCAGGCGGGATTATGTTGTACGCCACATGCTCGGTGCTGGCAGAAGAAAATGAACAGGTCCTTGCCCGATTTTTAAATACATATGAAGACGCTGAGCATGATTTAATTGTCGCGGAGTGGGGTATAGGGCGGAATATCGGCAGGACTATACTGCCGGGCCACGAAGGTCCCGACGGCTTTTATTACGCACGTCTGAGTAAATCGAAGAGCCGATAAACTATCATGAAAATAATCATTTTGGGTGCGGGCCAGGTTGGCACATCTGTGACCGAAACGCTGGCCGGAGAAGAAAATGACATTGTCGTGGTTGACGATGATGCCAAGAAACTGCAAGACCTGAAGGCTCGCCTGGACATCAGCACGCTGCATGGTAACGCCGCACTTCCCAGTATATTGCAACAGGCCGGCGCCGAAGATGCCGATATGCTGATCGCCCTGACAAGCAGTGACGAAACCAATATGATTGCCTGCCAGATTGCCTACACACTGTTTCGCACGCCTCACAAAATTTGCCGTATCCGGGATGTTGATTATTTATCCCGGAATGAGCTGTTTGATCGCAAGGCGATTCCTATCGATGAAATTATTAGCCCTTACCAGGAAGTGACTAATTACATCAGTCGCCTGATTGATTATCCGGGCGCGCTACAGGTATTGAATTTCGCGGAGGGCAGGGTGCAGCTGGTTGCCGTCCATGCTTTTTATGGCGGCCCGCTGGTTGGTCATGAAATTCAGACTATCCGCACGCATATACCTTCTGTTGACACCCGGGTTGCCGCCATTTACCGGAATGACCGGCCGTTTATGCCAACGGCCTCGACCATTATCGAGGCAGACGATGAAGTGTTTTTCATTGCCGCGCAAAATGACATTAAAACGGTAATGAGCGAAATGCGCAAAAAGGAAGACGCCTACCGCAAAATCATGATTGCCGGTGGCGGTAATATCGGTGAAACCCTTGCCAAGGATCTCGAGCAAAGATTCCAGGTTAAAATTCTCGAGCGCGACTCCAATCGCTGCAAGGTATTATCTGAGAAGTTAAACCATACCCTGGTTTTGAACGGTGACGCGTCGGATAAGGAGTTACTGCTCGATGAAAACATTGACAGTACCGATGTGTTTTGCGCGTTGACTAATAATGACGAAATTAATGTTATGTCGTCCATGCTGGCCAAGCGCCTGGGCGCGCGCAAGGTGATGGCCCTGATTAATAACCCTGCCTATGTTGACCTGATCCAGGGCGGTGAAATCGATATCGCCATATCGCCACAGCGTATCACCGTTAGCTGCCTGTTACGTCATATACGTCGAGGTGACATTGTCAACGTGCATTCGCTGAGGCACGGTGCGGCCGAAGCGATAGAAATTATTGCCCGAGGGGATTCAAAATCATCCAAGGTTGTAGGCCGGTCACTCGATCAAATCCCGCTCCCGGAGGGAACCATTATCGGTGCACTGGTCAGGGACAAGGAAGTAATGATTGCCCATCACGACGTGGTTATTCACAGCGATGACCACGTTATTTTATTTGTACCGGACACGAGCAAAGTGCGCGAAGTGGAAAAGTTATTCCAGGTCGGCCTGGCTTTCTTTTGATTCTGATCAGGCGCCTTTAAGCCATGCATTTCGCCGTTATAATCCGCATATTAGGCATTCTCCTTATGGTATTCAGTTTAACCATGGTGTTGCCTATGGCAGTGGGCCTGATCTACAGGGAAACCTCGGATTTTGCTTTCCTGATTGCCTTCGGCATCACCCTTTTTACCGGACTGACCGTCTGGTATCCGGTTCGAAATTCAAAACAGGAATTACGTACCCGGGATGGCTTCCTGATCACGGCTATTTTCTGGAGCGTTCTGGGGTTGTTTGGAGCATTACCCTTTTATTTAAACAGCGCGTTAAACCTTTCGTCGGTTGACGCCATTTTTGAGTCTATTTCCGGCCTTACAACCACGGGCGCCACCGTCATCACCGGCCTGGATGCCTTGCCACGTTCGATTTTATTTTATCGCCAGCAACTACAATGGTTGGGCGGTATGGGTATCATTGTTTTGGCCGTTGCTATTCTGCCCATGCTGGGTATTGGTGGCATGCAGTTGTACCGTGCAGAAACGCCCGGCCCGATTAAAGACAGCAAACTGACACCCCGAATTACCGAAACAGCAAAAGCGCTCTGGTACATTTATGCGAGCCTGACCCTGTGCTGCATGCTGGCCTATTGGGCGGCCGGAATGAGCTTTTTCGATGCCATTTGCCACAGTTTTTCAACCATTGCCATCGGCGGTTTTTCCACCCATGACGCCAGTTTTGCTTATTTCGACAGCGCACTGATTGAAACAGTGGGCATTGTATTCATGGTCCTGTCGGGGATAAATTTTGCCCTGCATTTTACCGCCTGGCAGAAGCGGGGCATCTACCATTACCTGGTAGACCCTGAGGTTCGCTTTTATCTGTTCATCCTTGTCTCTGTCAGTCTTGTAACCTGCTTCATTCTTATCACATCGGGCACTTACCAGCCTTCGAATGCGGTTCGATTAGCCCTGTTCGAGGTAGTCTCCATCGCCACCACCTCGGGTTTCTCCGCGGCTGATTTTGCATACTGGCCGAGCCTGTTGCCTTTTTTATTGTTCCTGACCGCCTTTGCCGGGGGCTGTGCGGGTTCGACCGGCGGTGGCATGAAGGTAATCCGGGTTTTATTATTGACCAAACAGGGATGGCGCGAAATTAAAAGGTTGATTCACCCGAGTGCTACTTTTACGATCAAATTGGGAAGCAACCCTGTACCCGAGAGAGTCATCGAGTCGGTCTGGGGGTTTTTCTCTATCTATATGCTGGTATTTGTTTTTATGCTGATGGCATTGCTGGCAACGGGTATTGATCAGGTTTCCGCCTGGACGGCTGTCGGTGCAACACTGAACAACCTGGGTCCCGGTCTGGGTGATGTCGCCGCCCATTACGGTGATATAAACGACACGGCAAAATGGATCCTGTGTTTTTCCATGTTACTCGGGCGCCTTGAAGTATTTACCCTGATCGTAATCTTCTCGCCTATGTTCTGGCGAAAATAGATCAACCACAACAAGACAAATGCACCGGGAATATCCTCAGCTGTCCTTGTAAAAACGGGTCTTGCCTTCCGGGCCTTGCCGGAAACGCTTGTACTCCCACTGATATTGTTCGGGGGCTTCACGAATACTTTCCTCGACAGTTTTATTCAAGGCGGTAACAGAAACATCGAGATCCTCGCTATAAATATCCTGGTTAGCCGGCATGATAACCACTTCGTAACCCTTGCCTTTTTCCAGTCGCCGGGCATAACCGCAAACCGCCCTGGCACCGGTTTTCTGGATCAATTTCGACACCAGTGTCATGGTCAGCGCTTCATTACCGAAGAAAGGCGCCATCAGGCCCCCTTCGCTGGGAGGCTCCTGGTCGGGTAAGATCCCGACTACGCCGCCTTTACGCAACACATCAAAAATTGCCATGACACCGCGCCTGTTAGTCGGGTGAACAAAAGTTCCAGTCTTGGCTCGACCCTGGCTGATAAATTCTTCCAAGCCTTCAATGTTGGGTGGTTGATATAAAACGTGCAACTGGTATTTCTGGCTTAAATAAATATTCAGCACTTCCCAATTACCCAGGTGTGGCGCAATTATCACCACCCCCTTACCCTGGCTAAGTATTTGTTCAACGCCAGCCTCGTCCCTGAAGCTTTTTATTGATTCGATGGTCGCCTCAACAGGCTGTATCCAGGCCTTGCCTACTTCAAACATCATTTTAAAGGTTTCCTGCAGACTTTTTTTACCCAGCTCATCTCTTCCCTGTTCATTCATTTCCGGATAACAGGCTTTAAGGTTCAGGCGGGTATACTTGGCCATGTCAGAATTGAGCTGCCAGGCAAGACGGCCAGAAAATGCACCGATTGATTGAAGCAGGGATAAGGGAAACAGGGCAAAGAACCGTATGAATAACTTGATTAGTCCGCTCTGTAATCTCTGCATACGGCTTCAACACCTGGATAAATGACGTTTTTAACTAGTTCAATGATCCGTGATTTTACAATTTATCGCGCGCATCGCCCACCCTTGTTGAAATATTATTAAGTTTTTGGAATTTGGTGGCCAGACTGTATACTTACGCGTTTTCCAGGCAGATGTGTCTTATAAAAACGCCTGCAATTACGAATCGCGGTAAACGGATAAACCATTGACAACCAAGAATATCATCACCTTCCAGGAGCTTATCCAGACCCTGCAAACCTTTTGGGCCAGGCACGGTTGTGTCGTTTTGCAACCACTGGACATGGAAGTGGGTGCAGGAACATTTCACCCGGCCACCTTCCTGAGAGCTGTCGGCCCGGAAGCCTGGAATGCCGCCTACGTTCAACCCAGTCGTCGCCCGACTGACGGACGCTACGGTGACAACCCGAACCGGTTGCAACACTACTATCAATTCCAGGTGATACTTAAACCTTCCCCCGACAACATCCAGGACCTGTACCTTGAATCCCTGGAGCAACTCGGCATTGACCCGACCATACACGACATACGCTTTGTCGAGGACAACTGGGAGTCGCCCACGCTCGGCGCCTGGGGTCTTGGCTGGGAAGTATGGCTCAACGGCATGGAAGTCACCCAGTTCACTTATTTCCAGCAAGTAGGGGGACTTGAATGTTTCCCGGTATCCGGAGAGATCACTTATGGCCTCGAAAGGATCGCCATGTACCTGCAAGGTGTGCAAAGCGTTTACGACATTATCTGGAACCAGGGTCCAGGCGGCCCGGTAACCTACGGCGACGTGTTCCATCAGAATGAAGTCGAAATGTCGACCTTCAATTTTGAATTGGCCAATGTTACCGAGTTATTCAAACAATTCGATTTTTTCGAGAGTGAATGTGCGCGCATGATCGATTCGGGGCTGGCGCTGCCGGCTTACGAGTTTGTCCTGAAAGCCTCACATACCTTTAATTTGCTCGATGCTCGACAGGCAATTTCGGTTACCGAGCGTCAGCGCTTTATTTTGCGTGTGCGCACACTGGCCAGGAAGGTTGCCGTTACCTATTTCGAAACCCGGAAAGCACTGGGTTTTCCCCTGGCAGATGCCGAAATCAAGGCAGAGTATGTAAGCACTTACTTGCAGGGAAAGGCTTGATATATGGGCGCAAACGTATTTTTAGTTGAAATTGGAACGGCTGAACTTCCACCCAGGGCTTTACCTGTCCTGGCCACTGCTTTCGAGCAGGGTGTGCAGCAAGAATTGGCAAATACGCGCCTTGCTTTTTCATCGACCAGGGTTTTTGCAACACCGCGCAGGCTCGGCCTTATTGTCTCAAAACTGGCAAACCGTCAGGAAGATTCCGAGACCGAAGTTTTGGGGCCGCCGGTTAAAGCCGCTTTCGATAACGAAGGGCAACCGACCAAAGCCGCGCTGGGTTTTGCCCGCAAATGCAATACCGATGTCAATCGGCTTCAGCAGGTAGAAACCAATAAGGGTCTCCGGCTTGCACATATTCAAAAGCAGCGGGGCAAACCAACCGAACAGCTTCTCCCG
>CAMYIF010000015.1 GCA_947258415.1 uncultured Pseudomonadales bacterium | reverse complement strand
AATTGCCGAAGAAATCGGTCTGGACAACCTGGCAAGATCCCGCAAACAAGACGTAATTTTCTCGATCCTTAAACGACAGGCCAAAAGTGGGGTCGATATTTTCGGCGATGGCATCCTTGAAATTCTCCAGGATGGTTTCGGCTTCCTGCGTTCAGCCGACAGTTCTTACCTGGCGGGTCCGGATGACATCTACGTTTCACCCAGCCAGATTCGTCGTTTTAACCTGCGCACCGGCGACACAATTTCCGGTAAAATTCGCCCCCCCAAAGACAGTGAACGCTATTTCGCGCTATTGAAAGTCAACCAGATTAACTTTGACCAACCTGAAAATGCCAAGGGCAAAATTCTTTTTGAAAACCTGACACCCCTGTTCCCGACGGAGCGTATGATTCTCGAGCGGGGCAATGGCAGCACCGAAGATCTGTCTGCCCGCGTTCTGGACCTGGTAGCACCGATAGGTAAGGGCCAGCGCGGCCTGATCGTTTCACCACCGAAAGCCGGTAAAACCATTATGCTGCAAAATATTGCGCAGTCCATCGCCAATAATAATCCCGATTGCCACCTGATCGTTTTACTGATCGATGAACGCCCTGAAGAAGTCACAGAAATGCAGCGTTCGGTTCGTGGTGAAGTCGTTGCCAGCACCTTTGACGAGCCGCCATCACGGCATGTGCAAGTGGCCGAAATGGTTATCGAGAAAGCCAAGCGCCTGGTTGAACATAAACAGGATTGCATCATATTACTCGACTCGATTACACGCCTGGCACGTGCCTACAACACAGTGGTTCCTTCTTCAGGAAAAGTATTAACCGGTGGTGTCGATGCACACGCGCTGGAACGTCCGAAACGTTTCTTTGGTGCCGCGCGTAATATTGAAGAAGGCGGCAGCCTGACCATTCTTGCCACCGCCCTGGTGGATACCGGCTCCAAAATGGACGAAGTTATCTATGAAGAATTCAAGGGTACGGGTAATATGGAATGTCACCTGGACAGGAAAATTGCCGAAAAACGTGTTTATCCCGCCATCAATATTCGCCGCTCGGGTACGCGTCGTGAAGAACTCCTGACAACCGAAGATGAACTGCAAAAAATGTGGATCCTGCGAAAACTGCTCAACTCCATGGAAGACGGCCCGGCGATGGAGTTTTTGCTCGACAAGCTGAAAGACTTTAAAACCAACGATGAGTTTTTCCTGTCGATGAAGCGAACCTGACGCTGTCGCTGTCCTGTGCAGCCAATGCGCTTTATGCGATACCCCGAGCATGCAGTATAAAGACCTTCGCGATTTTATCGATGTCCTGGAAAAACAGGGACAGTTAAAACGCATTAGCGAGGCCGTCGACCCTTACCTGGAAATAACCGAAATTTGTGATCGTTGCCTGCGTAGCAACGGACCTGCCCTGCTGTTTGAAAACCCGAAGGGCCATTCAATACCGCTGCTTGCCAACCTGTTTGGCACCCCCGAACGTGTTGCCATGGGCATGGGCCGAAACTCGGTCGAAGATTTACGTGAAATTGGCAAACTGCTCGCCTACCTGAAAGAACCCGATCCGCCAAAAGGCCTCAAGGACGCCTGGTCAAAATTGCCAATATTCAAACAGGTGATGAACATGGCTCCCAGAGTGGTTAGCCAGGCAGCCTGCCAGGAAAATATAATTGAAGGCGACCAGGTGGACTTATCCGCGCTGCCCATCCAGACCTGCTGGCCGGAAGACGCGGCGCCACTTATTACCTGGCCCCTGGTGATTACCAAGGGTCCTCACAAGGATCGGCAGAACCTGGGTATTTACCGTATGCAGGTGATCGCCAAAAACAAGGTGATCATGCGCTGGTTATCCCACCGTGGTGGCGCCCTTGACTTCAGGGAATGGCAACAAACGCATCCGGGCGAACGTTTCCCTGTTTCGGTAGTGCTGGGTGCCGACCCGGCGACGATTCTGGGCGCGGTTACACCTGTGCCCGATTCATTGTCGGAATACGCTTTTGCGGGTTTATTGCGCGGTCACAAAACCGAACTTGTGAAATCCATCAGCAACGCACTGCAGGTGCCCGCGAGCGCAGAGATTATCCTGGAAGGCTATATCGAGCCGGGCGAAACGGCAATGGAAGGTCCGTTTGGCGACCACACCGGTTACTATAACGAAGTCGAGCGCTTTCCGGTTTTTACCATTACCCACATAACCCATAGAACCGACCCGATATATTTCAGCACCTACACGGGTCGTCCGCCCGACGAGCCCTCTATCCTGGGTGTCGCTCTGAACGAAGTGTTTGTACCGATTTTGCAAAAGCAGTACCCGGAAATTGTCGATTTCTATTTGCCTCCGGAAGGCTGCTCTTACCGGATGGCGGTAGTAACGATGAAAAAGCAATACGCCGGTCACGCCAAGCGCGTGATGATGGGAGTATGGTCTTTTTTACGCCAGTTTATGTATACTAAATTTGTTATCGTAACCGACGACGATGTAGACGCGCGCAACTGGCAGGACGTAATCTGGGCGATGACCACGCGCATGGATCCTGGCCGGGACACGCTGATCATCGACAATACACCGATCGACTACCTCGATTTTGCCTCCCCTGTACCGGGACTCGGTTCAAAGATCGGTTTCGATGCAACCAACAAATTTCCGGGCGAAACGGATCGAGAATGGGGCAGACCTATTAGTATGACCGGGGAAGTGAAACAGAAAGTCGACACCATCTGGGATAAGCTTGGCATCGACTAGCCAGGAATTACCGTCACCATGAACGTTAGCCAAAGGCATTGCCCATGCATATCCCCTGTAGAGTAGCCTCTTGCACACCAATCAGCGTGTCAGTTTACAGGGTTATACTGGTGCCGGTTAACGGACAACCCATACCCTTTCGTGCCGGGCAACACCTGCAGATACAACTGTTATCGGGCGAATTCTGTCCTTTTTCGATCGCCAGTTCACCACGTGATAACCGCACCATCGAGTTACACATACTGAACGTTCCAGAACAGGAATCCTCACGTCAGGTATTCGAAACACTCAAGCAGCCTACTATCATGGTAGACCCACCCCAGGGCGATTGTTATTTACCGGATACGCCTGTAATTAAAGATGCATCCCCGCTGATATTAATCGCGGCCGGGACCGGATTTGCCCAGATGCTATCAATACTGCACGAGGTATTTGCCCGCAAAATGAGCAACCCGATACACCTTTACAGGGGCGAGAGAAAAGCAGAGAACCTGTATAGCTCGGAGCATATACTTGCATGGCTGGAGGAACACAGCAATTTCCACTATATCCCGGTTATCAGCGAAGCGGGCAAGGATAGTGACTGGCAAGGTCGGCAAGGCCTGCTCCACGATGCCGTGTGCGAAGACTTTGACAATTTCGAAGGTGCCCAGGTTTTTATCAGCGGCTCACCGGCGATGGTCTACGCAACACTGGATGTGATGGTTGACCATGGACTGGATGAAAGCCAGGTTCACTCGGATACTTTTAGTTACGCACCGAGGTAGCTGGCAGGCAACCAAAGACTTGCCCTAGAGAGACGCCGATTTGGAAATATCGACCAACTGCGGTTCGGGCAAGGGAAGTGCAGGCAATTCTGCTTTGGTAAGCTGGAAGCTTTTCAGTGCCTGTTCATGCTCTTCTGATGTATCACCCATATGTTCGAGCAGGCGCCCGAGCTCGGCGTACGCCTCGGTGCTCGGGGCAACTTTCACACGAGCGAGAAAATATTCCCTCGCCTTACCCCATAATTTATTGCGCAGGCTCAATCGGCCCAGGGCCAATAATAACGCCGGGCTTTCGGGTTGCTGTTTCAACCATTTTTCGGCGGTTGATAATTGATTCGCAATGCCCTTACCTTCGATCAGGCCATACTGTTCGACCAGTGCTTCGCTCCATTCTGCTTTTATCGCATCCCTGATCGCGGGTTCGGCCCAGTCACCTTTCTCGTTATTTTTCAATGCGTTGACGTAGGCCAGGGTTGATGCTTCCTGGCGACGGATTCTGACCGGTGTTTTATTCCAGATATCACGTACAGCCACGGCGCGATCCGGCGCGGGTATGAACTCTTCATTGGCGGCAATTTCAATCGATTGCAGCACGGCTTTTTCTTCCAGCTGATCGAGCCCGGTCAATGAAATTCTTAATTTGCGCAACATTGGCAGCAAATCATTCAGTGCTTTCCAGTCTTCAAGCCTCAGGTAGACATAGTAGAGCAGAATATGAACACGCTTGTGCTTGCCATGCGTTTTTTTCAAAAGCTCTAACGCGGCCCGGGCTTTTTCATACTCTCCTTTTTGTATCAATAATTCTGCCTTGGTCAGGCTGATCGCCAGCTCGGATTGCGGTGCCAGCTCATATGCCTTGGCAAACAGGGCATTGGCGGCCTCATCATCGTTATTTTCAGATGCCGCGCGGGCTGCAGACAGGTAATTAAACACCGGCAACTCGGAGTTTTTGGCTGCCTGGGTGAGTTTTTTCTGCGCCTGGATCCACTCGCCTTCCTGCAAGGCTATCAAGCCTTCTGCCGATTTGCTGATACTGCGCCTGTGGCTGATATTGGACGACCATCGCCTGAAGGCCTTGCCAGTGCCTAAAAGCCGGTGTAAAAACCACAAGGCAAAATAGACTAATGCGACGGTTAAAACCAGCAGGACAATACCCACCCACAGGCTGGTTTCTACGCTGGTATTTTTATATGAGATCAGGATATACCCCGGATCCTGCTGGATCTTGCCCGCCACATAAACGCTGGCAACCAAGGCCAGTAACAATAATATGAAAAGTTTTTTCACGTTTATGTCCCTCCGTTCATTGGAGGTCGCGTGCTGGCTTGACCAGCAGGTTTATTTCCACCCTTTTGCTCCAAAAGAATATCAGGGTTACTCAGGTATTTTTTAAGCATTGCCAGAGAGGCAGAAATATCCGGCAATTCGGGTGCAACATTTAATTCTTTCAATTCGGCCAGGCTTGACAATACACCGTCCGCCGAATCGTTAAGCTGAAAATAGGTATGCACCCAGTGCTCAGCCTTCTCAAGACTTTGCTTATACAGGCTGGCACGCTGCTGCAACAAGGCCAATTGCGCCTGTTCCATCATTAAACGCAAGTTCTGCTGCAGGTATTGGTGATGCTCGGGAGACAGCAGGGGTTCAACGGGTTCGTTACGATGCCTGATACGAACCAGGTCACTGAGCCGACTTACGGCGCGATCCATGGTTTTTAACACATCGCTTTGTTCTTTAACCGTTTCAGTTTCGGCCTGTTTTTCCCCGGGCTCGGGCGATAACAGAGCAAGGTTCGAGACCTGTTGTTCAAGTGCGTTTAACTTGAGAAAAACACCTTCAATATCCATTCGCCCGATCGCTTTTAAGGCCTCGATCTCTTTCGCCAGCTCGGCACGTACCGGGTACAGGTTGACATCATCGACGGTTAACAGGATTTCATCTGCCGCCTTTAACAGGGCCAGAGGGCTGCTGATTTCCTTTTCCATGATCAATCGCTGGTTGGCCAGGCGAAGCAGGTATTCGGCTTCTGCCAGCATCCAGCTGCGCCGGCTGACATGGCTAATCTCGTTTACCTGGCGCAGGGTTGCAACAAGGCGTGCTTCCAGTTCCCGTACAATCCTGTCTTGCTCCTGGATTTGCCGGTTCTGTTGTTCAACACCCGAGGTGATCGTTTTTGATTGACTTTCAATGGCCTGGAGTGCGCGCTGTTCAACATCGTTCGTAGAGGTTTGGTCTGCGACCTTGTATTGATTAAGCGTCCAGTAGGTATAGCCGGCTCCGCCACTTGCCACCAATGCCAGCAACAACGCCAGCCATACAATCCCGCTACCGGATTTTTTTTGCTCCTGGCTCGCAGGGGGAGGACTATCCTGGACAGGTTTTCTCTCGGGTTGTGCGCTGCCAGTCGAGGGTTTCTTTAAAGGGGGTGCTGGCTCCCGGGGCTTGCTTGTCTCTGACTTGACGGGTTCTACTTGTTCTTTTCCGCCGGTTCCTTTATCTGTTTTTGCGTCTGGAGTTACTTTTTTCTCCGACTCTGTTTTCGCGTCTGGAGCTGCTGCTTTTTTCTCCGAATCTGTTTTCGCGTCTGGAGCTGCTTTTTTCTCCGGCTCTGTTTTCGCGTCTGGAGCGACTGCTTTTTTCTCCGACTCTGTTTTCTCGTCTGGAGCGGCTGCTTTTTTCTCCGACTCTTTATCCTTTTCCGCCATAACCTTGTACCCAGATTGTCGTAAAGTAAAAACTTATCCTATTACATTTAATGCACCGAGCATAGCCCAAACCGGCATCTTAACCGTCAGGATAAATTGTTTATCGCCTTCAGAATTGCCTGGTTCGAGGCGTCGTCGGCTATGATGATTTTATTGAAGCCCAAAAGCCTTGCGTGCTCGGCAATTCTATCGCTGGCAACAACCAGAGGGAGAGATTTCATCGACGCCAGCAGGGGACTGATAATTGCCTCAAGGTTATCAAGGATATTAACGCTGGTGGCCAGAACCACATCCGGGCGTTTACGGTTCAGCAGGGCCTTTAATTCATTATTACTGTAAGCAGGCTTGTCGCGATGGTAAAGTTCCACTTCATCAATACGCGCGCCGGCAGCCGCAAGCGTTTGCGCCAGTAGTTGACGTCCACCCATGCCTTTCATGATCAGAATCCTTAAACCCTGTACCTGTTGTAGTTCGGGCATGCGCAGCAGGCCTTCGCTGTTGGCTCCCTTTTGGGGAAACCTTGCATCAATGCCGTAGTCAGCCAGCAATTTACCACTGGCGGGCCCGACGGTTAGCCAGATGATATGTGCTGGTAGTTGCGGCCAGTAGCAATTGACCAGGTCTAGCCCGATTTTGGCCGCGTTCGCGCTCACCGCAATAACAATGTCGTAACGATCCAGGTTAAGTACCTTGTCCCTGGTGGACGGATTTTCAGGCAAGACCCTGATTTCCAGCATTGGCATTTCAACAGGATGGCCACCGGCAACCCGAATGGCATCGCTTAATTGTCTTGATTGCCGGGCAGGTCGGGTCACCAGTACCTTTAACCCATCCAGTCCTTTATTGCCCGGCTTACTCATTGCCCGAATAAATTGCCGACAATATTTTATCTGCGCCCTGGGACAATAAATCCCTGGCAACGGCCCTGCCCAACTGTTCAGCCGAGTCTGCAGGGCCATCTCTTTCGGCAAACAATATCGTGTCACTGTTCGGGTCGGCAACGGTACCGCGCAAGTACAGCTGTCCCGATTCGAGTTTCGCAAAACCGGCAATCGGCACCTGGCAACCCCCGTTGAGCGTTTTATTCATTGCGCGCTCGGCCTTGACCCTTGTTGCCGTCTCTTCGTGCTGCAAGGGCGCAATTAACGCCCGGGTTTCCTGGTCGTCTATGCGACATTCAATACCCACGGCGCCCTGACCGGCGGCGGGCAGGCTCTGTTCCGGGGATAAGCGCTGCCTGATTCGATCGGCCTTACCCAGCCGTTTCAGGCCGGCGGAGGCCAGGATAATTGCATCGTATTGCCCGGCATCGAGTTTTGCCAGGCGGGTATTCACGTTGCCGCGCAGGAATTCGATGTGAATATCGCCTCGCATTGCCTTAATATGGCATTGCCTGCGCAGGCTCGACGTTCCCACGCACGCGCCTTTCGGTAGCGATTCCAGCGTGTCGTACTGGTTGGAAACAAAGGCGTCGGTCGGATCTTCCCGTTCGCAGATAACTGCGAGCCCCAGTCCCTCTGGAAAATCCATCGGCACATCCTTCATCGAGTGCACGGCAATATCAGCGCGCCCCTCGAGTATGGCATTTTCCAGTTCCTTGACAAAGAGTCCCTTGCCACCGACTTTTGCCAATGGTGCGTCCAGGATTTTGTCGCCACGGGTTTTCAGGACAACGAGCTCGATTTTAAGCCCCTGGTGCAGGCTTTCCAACTTGGCTTTAACGTCTTCTGCCTGCCACAAAGCCAGCTCGCTGCCACGCGTGGCTATACGCAGCACCTTGTTCAGCATGAGTCACCATTTTCCTGATTTAAAAAAGGTAAAATACAAGGGGTATGTTGGGCCATTTGGCAAGGATTGTAAACATGAGTCGCGTCAGGAAAAACTGTCAATCCCAGTACTCTAGAGCGTGTTGATTCGCTGTTTTACCGCTGATAAATGCCGTCTGCTGATCGCCAGAATGTGTTCGCTGTTCTTGAGTTTTATATGGCTTTGACCGGACTTGTTACGAACCAGCGCCTCGATACAATCAGTTGCCACCAGGCAATTACGGTGAATACGAACGAAGCTATTCCCGATCACCTGCTCGAGTTGTTTAAGCGATTCATCGATGATTAATTCACGCTGTCCGCAGAAGGCGGTTACGTATTTTTGATCGGCCATGAAATGGCTGATATCGACCAGGGCAACAAGCTCGATACCCGCACCGGTTTTTATCGACAAGTGCGTCTTCTCGACTTCCGGTTCCGCGAATGTTGACAATTGCCGTTGGCTCAATTGCCGGGCGCGTTTGAGGGCATCGAATAATTGCTGCTTGCGAACGGGTTTGAGCACATAACCGATGGCCTGAACTTCAAAGGCATTGATCGCGTACTCATCGTATGCCGTGCAAAAAATAACCGCTGGCGGGTTATCCATGTGGGCAATATGTTGGGCAGCCTCCAGGCCATCCATGCCTGGCATGCGGATATCCATCAGCAGCACATCCGGGCGATGCTCAAGCGTTTGCTCAATAGCAGCTACGCCATTTTCGGCCTCGGCTACAACCTGGTATTCAGTGGAAGCATCCAGCATGCGACGTAACCGGTCCCGGGCCAGTTTTTCATCGTCGATCAGTAAAATACGGTTCATCGGTTGGTCTTCTTCAGTTCATTATCAAACAGCGGGTAGCTTAACTGGGTGACAAAAACACCGTCACTCACGTGGGTGCTGAGCCTGGCTTTTTCGCCGTAAAGCGCCTGCAGCCGGCTGCGAATATTTTCCAGTGCGATACGATTACTTTTTTGACTGGACTCAACTTTTGTTTCAGGGCACGGGTTGCTAACCGTGATATTTATCGCACCCTTTTGATGCTGAATTAAAACACCGATTTGACCGCCATCGGCCAGCGGCTGGATGCCATGATAAATTGCATTTTCCAGCAGGGGTTGCAAAGTCAACAAGGGAATGGAAGCCGAG
This sequence comes from uncultured Pseudomonadales bacterium, assembly GCA_947258415.1. Taxonomy (GTDB): domain Bacteria; phylum Pseudomonadota; class Gammaproteobacteria; order Pseudomonadales; family IMCC2047; genus CAMYIF01. Next base: position 39,099 of record CAMYIF010000015.1, on the reverse strand, counting down.
GCAGGCAAGGCCTCGACCTGCCAGTTGACCCGTAACCGGTCTCCCAGACGCAATTTTTCAATGCCGATATAGCGTTTGCAGAGTTCTATTTCGTGCTCCAGGCTCACCGGCGAATCGGCTTGCTTTAGGCTGGCACGAAACAGTTCCGACAGGTCTTCGACAACGCGCTCGGCGGTCTCGGGTTCTGACTCGATCAGGCTGGCAATAATGTTCATACTGTTAAACAGGAAATGCGGCCTGATACGCGACTGCAACGCCTGTATTCGTGCCTGTAACTCTGCCTGCTCTTTCTGGCGCAACCGGTTTTGCACGTAAAAATAGCGCAGCACCAGGCCGGTCATTATCGCACTGACAATCAGGTTGCGTAGCAGGGTATTTATATTTACCTGGAATCCGGACTGTCCAGAGTCTGCTCCGGCAAGCACCCATTGCGCGATCAGCGATACCAGCAGGGTTATGATTAGAATTAACGCGTACGCCGCAGTTACGGCTTGCGGCAAGGACAATAACGCCAGACTTCTGCGTAATGCACAAAGACACAGGGCGTTGAGCAGGACAATCCATTGAACAAATAATGAAACCAGTGCCAGGTAATCCCATGAAAACCCGATGATGCCGGATGCGGCCAACACCATGGCCAGCACAAAAAGCTCGGTCACCAGCACCAACAGAAAAACGGCTCGCCCCTGACAGAAGTTAGGCAGAAAAAAGTCGTCAATACTTGCTGCGACTGATCTGTTACGGGTGTTACTCAAATCCATTTTTTCCGGCAATAAGCTGGCTGCAATGTTATAATCAACGCAAGAATACTTCGATTGATTGCAAGGAATTTACGTTGCCCACATGTAAGTGCAAAGCAATCAATAGACAATAATAGTTCACTTTAAGCCAAAGCGATATTTTCAGGGTTCCTTATATGAGCCAGAAAGATAAACAACATAAGCCATGGGGCGGTCGATTCAACGAAGCCACGGACGAATTTGTCGAAATCTTCACTGCTTCCGTCGAATTTGACAGGCGCCTCTACCATCACGATATTGCCGGCTCGATAGCCCACGCGACCATGCTACAGAAAGTAGGTGTACTGAGTAAATCCGAGGGTGACCAAATCATTTCCGGGCTTCAGCAAGTGCGCCAGGAAATTGAAAATGACCAGTTTAACTGGTCGGTTAGCCTGGAAGACCTGCACATGAATATCGAATATCGCCTGACTGAAATTATCGGCGATACCGGCAAAAAATTACATACCGGTCGATCGCGTAACGACCAGGTCGCCACGGATATGCGTCTCTATTTGCGCGATGAAATCGATGCGCTTTGTGGCTTGCTACTCCAGTTGCAAACGGGGCTGCTCGACCTGGCCGAGCGTGAAGCAGATACTGTCATGCCGGGTTTTACCCATTTGCAAACCGCGCAACCGGTTACCTTTGGCCACCATATGATGGCCTGGTTTGAAATGCTTGTACGCGACCTGCAACGTCTGCAAGACTGTCGCAAACGGGTTAATGTCATGCCGCTCGGTTCAGCGGCACTGGCCGGGACTACTTACCCGATTGATCGCGAATTTACCGCTGAATTACTGGGTTTTGACAAGGCATCAAACAATTCCCTTGATTCGGTCAGCGATCGTGACTTTGTCATTGAATTTTGTGCCGTTGGCAGCCTGATTATGACTCACCTGTCACGGTTTTCTGAAGAACTGGTGTTATGGACTTGCGCGCAGTTTAATTTTATTCAACTGCCCGACCGTTTCTGTACCGGCTCATCGATTATGCCGCAGAAAAAAAACCCGGATGTACCCGAACTGATTCGTGGTAAAACGGGCCGCGTGAATGGTCATCTCGTGGCATTATTGACCCTGATGAAATCGCAGCCACTGGCTTACAATAAAGACAACCAGGAAGACAAGGAACCCCTGTTCGACACCATTGATACACTCAAGGGTTGCCTGCGCGCCTATGCCGACATGATCCCGGCAATTGTTACCAACAAATCGCAAATGCGCGAAGCTGCCATGCGCGGTTATTCCACGGCAACAGACCTGGCCGATTACCTTGTGCGCCGGGGCGTCGCCTTTCGTGATGCGCACGAAATAGTAGGTAAGGCCGTAGCCCTTGGTATCGCTGAAAAAAAGGATCTATCCGAGTTGACACTTGGCCAACTGCAACAATTTTCAGTTGCCATTGACCAGGATGTATTTGATGTGCTGACGCTCGAAGGGTCAATCAATGCCCGGAATCATTTAGGTGGAACTGCGCCAGATCAAGTCCGGGCTGCCGTAAAAAAGGCAAGATTGGAACAGCTTGCGCTGCGCAACCAGTAAAACCCTGGTCTGAGACAAGATTATTTCAATACTTTTTTACGCAAGCAATAACCAACTTTGTAATCAGGAACCATTTATATTAGAACTGAATTAATGGTTAATTATAAAAAGAGTGTATGAGGCTCTGGCATGAACAGCACAACTTCCCCGGCAGATATATGCCCTCTATGCGGTAAACCTACTGATTCAATTGAACATATTACAGAAGAGTGGTTGTTACGCGAGATTCGTAACGAGCATCCTGAATGGGTCGAGGCTAATGGCAGCTGTACCCGGTGTGTGTCCTATTACCGCAGCCTTGATCACGTGTTCCAAACCCCGGACGGGGAACCAAACAGCTAAACCTTGCAATCGTGGCGGTATAAAAAGGCTGAACCATCAGGACCGCTTTCCAACCAGGCCGATTATCGCAATTACAACAAAAACCAACAGCAGGGGCCATAATACATAATCCAGGTAATGGACCCATGCGGCCAGGCCTATCCCCGAAAGAAGTATCACCAGGACAGGTGTAAAACAACAGATTGCCGTAATAATTGTACCGACCAGTCCGGTTTTCGCCATCTTTTTCATTCACAGCCACCCGCTTTCTTTTGAACGGGAGGACAAGGTGCCGAACCGTAAGAACAGAACACGCAACAGTGCCCGGGTTGTGGTTTTAACAGCTCACCACATCCCTTGCATTGATAAAAATACTGGCAGCTATTGCCAGGCATGCGCTCTTTTTCCCGGTGCCGGCAATGCGGGCAGGTGATGACCGAATCATGCCTGATCATTTATCTTCCAGCTCCGTCCAGCGAGTATAGTAATGTTCGAGTTGGTTGCTGACCTCGGTTAGCCTGCCCAGAGTCTTCTCCCTGGTTAGATGATCGCCGCTGTAAAAGCCCGGTTGTGCGATTTTATTCTCGATCTCCGATTGTTCCTTTTCCAGCTTTTCAATGTTTGCCGGCAACTGCTCGAGCTCTCGCTGTTCTTTATAGCTTAGTTTTTTGGGGGCTGACTCTGGGTTCGCAGGGGACGTGTTGATATTCGTTGTCCTGGAACCGTCATGGCTTTCCGGTTTTTCCGGTATTATTTCACTTTCTTCATCATCACCCGGCTGATTCTCCAGCCGCCCGCCCTTCGCCACCCAGTCGGAATAGCCACCGACAAACTCCTCTACGGTGCCATCTTTGTTTAATACCATAATATTGGTCACGATATTGTCCATAAACTTTCGATCATGGCTCACCAGTAGCAGGGTGCCCTTGAAGTTCAGCAGTATTTCTTCGAGTAACTCGAGGGTTTCGATATCCAGATCGTTGGTGGGTTCGTCGAGCACCAGCACATTCGCGGGCTTGCTGAATAATTTCGCCAAAATGGCGCGGTTCTGTTCGCCGCCGGAAAGCGCCTTGACCGGTGTTCGCGCCCGCTGCGGGCTAAATAGAAAATCTCCCAGGTAACTGATGGCGTGGCGACTCTTGCCGTCAATTTCAATAAACTCCCTGCCACCGCAAATGTTTTCAATCAGGTTTTTTTCAGGCTCGAGGTTGTCCCGCAATTGGTCAAAATAGGCAATTTCAAGCCTGGTGCCCAATGATACGCTACCTTTCTGCGGCTCAAGCTGCCCAAGAAGCAACCTGATCAAGGTCGTTTTACCGGCACCATTGGCACCGACAATGCCAATCCGGTCACCGCGCATAACCAGGGTAGAAAAATTCCTGATGATGGTCTGATTCCCGTAAGCAAAAGAAATACCCTCGACTTCGGCAACAATCTTGCCCGCGCGTTGCGCCCCTTCGAGTTTAAAACCGGCTTTGCCTATCCGTTCACGGCGCTCGCTCCGCGCCTTGCGCATGGCTACCAGCGCTCGCACCCGGCCTTCGTTACGTGTCCGCCTGGCCTTAATACCCTGCCGAATCCAGGTTTCTTCCTGGGCAAGTTTTTTATCGAATTCGCTATTGGCCTTGTCCTCCGCGGCCAACTCCTGTTCCCTGAAACGCAAAAAGCCCTGGTAATCACCTTGCCACAAACTCAGGTGGCCCCTGTCCAGCTCAACAATCTGGTTGGCTACCTGCTGCAAAAATTCGCGATCGTGGGTGACAAAGACCAATACACCGCGGTAATCGCGTAATTGTTGCTGCAGCCATTCGATGGCAGGAATATCCAGGTGATTGGTCGGCTCGTCCAGGAGCAATATATCGGGGTCCCGTACCAGTGCTTTCGCCAGGGCAACGCGCCGCCGCCAGCCGCCCGAAAGATCGCGCATATATACATCGGCGGGCAAATGTAACTGGCTTAACACCGACTCGACTTTTTGCTGCAGTTGCCAGCCGTCGTTGGCTTCCAGCTCTTGCTGGATGCGCTCGAGTTGTTTCAGGTCAGCATCGGAATCCTGGATAATATGGTGAAAACGCTTTAACAAGTCGCCTACCCGATGCAACCCGCTGGCGACCACATCATAGACGGTTTGATCGTCGGCAACTGGCAGAACCTGCTCCAGCAGGGCGACCCTTACTGATGAGCGCAGCCAACGTTCACCACTGTCTGGCACGGTTAATCCGGCGATGACCTTTATCAGGGTGGATTTCCCGGTACCGTTACGCCCCAGCAAGCCAATTTTATCGCCGGCCTTAAGCACGAGGTCAACTTCATCGAGCAGCACGTGGGTGCCAAAGCTGACAGAAACCTTATTCAAGCGTAATAACGGCATAATGATGGTTAAGCCCAATTGAAAAGGGGTGCACTATAGCAGAAGTTCTACCTTGTCTTTAAGTTGTCTTCACAAGGCTTATAAAATCACTTGCACGGCGATTCATGCTGCCAACGCCCCTGTTTCCTGCGGGAACAAACGTCGATTCGGTCAGTCCAAATTATACCGGGTGTGTACAAACATCCGGGGTTGTTGGTTGGCTCTTGCCAACGCAAAGAGTTAACCGAATAAGGCGGTTAACCATGAAACGTATCTACTATGTTACGTCAATAATTGACAGCGCGGAAAAGATTACCGAAGACCTGCACAAGGAGGGAATCTCTGACTGGAATTTTCATGTATTGAGCAAGGACAAGGAGGGACTGTATAGCCACCACGTTAATTCAGCCAGATACTGGCAGGAACGTGATATCGTGCACAGCGCGTTGCGCGGTGTCATTGTCGGTGGGCTTGTCGGCCTGGTAGCCGGGTTCCTGATTAACCTTGCTTCTGGTTATCCCGCACTATCACTGCCGTTGATGTTTTTAATCGGCGCATTATTTGGCACTTGGCTGGGTGGGATCTTAGGCCAGGCACATGAGAGCTATAAAATTGCCCGCTTCCATAAAGATATCGAGGCCGGCAAATATCTCATTATGGTTGATGTGCACAAAGATGAAGAAGCCAAAATCAAAACGGTGATGAAGCGCCATCATCCTGAAGCCAAAATGTCAGGTGAAGGCACTACTCTCATTAACCCGTTTAAAGGGCATATGGGTGCACCGATAGACGTTAAGTAGGCAGTAAATGCCAGACTTTTGACCTGACTTCCTTTCATCGCTGGCTACCGGCCTTGCCGTTTAGTCGGGAGGGTCTTTTGTATCGGCACAGATGATGCCGAGGGGGTTTTTTGTACCTTGCAAGCCGGTCACCTCGCCTGGTTTCATTAGCCTATTTTTTAGCTCTAACGGCCGCCGCGTAACTACGGCTTGCCCAGTTGATCATTTCATCCGGGTCATCCAGCACGGATTCCGGTGCCTGCCGATAGGACATCTGCGTCGGCTTCCCCTGTTTATAATAAATAAAATGTGGCAGACTTTTTTCGTCAAAAATCGAATTTATCTGCTCGTCTGTTTTCAGGTAGAGAACATCGTCGGCGACCAGCCCGAACATCAGGTCATTCATAAAAATGCCGTAGCCACCAAACATGGCACGGGCCCCGACCCGGCCCAGGCCGTGCATGTTTTCCAGAATATATTTAACGAATTCACTTTGCCTGGCCATTGCTTTTACCCTCAGGCTACCGAACCAGTCTTCAACCGTAGACGAACTAGCCACGTTTACCGATGTGCCGCTCCCAGTTGGTTCGCCTGTTTTTATCGCTTTTACGCAACAGTAAATAGGTTGCACCGGCGCCACCATGTCGTTTACGGGCAGTATGGAATGCCAGCAGTTGGTTGAGATTGGGCAACCAGGTTGCTATACAACTCTTTAACATGGCCGGTTGAGGTTTGCGATCAATACCCTTTCCATGGGTCACCAGCGCACAACGAACGTCGTGGTTAACGCAGTCTTTAACAAATTTTAATACCGCCACGTGCGCCTCTTTGACGGTCAACCCGTGCAAATCCAGCCGTGCATCAATCGGGTACTTGCCCAGGCGCAGTTTTTTAAAAACACCCTTTTGCACCCCCGGCCTGAGAAAACTGAGCACGGCCAGCGGGTCTACGGGAGTAATATAATCCAGCGACAAGCCAGTCGCCGCATTTTCCCTGGGAGCCTGAGCTGACCTCCTTCTTTGTTCTAACCCCGGCGAATTTTCCTTTGGCGTTTTCAACAAGACTTTTTTATCTGTTTTTAACGGCTTGACGTCACTCATAACAGATTTAAAAAATGTGTTGTCGTCATTGTCTTCAATCATTATGTCCACCCGACACCGGCATTGCAGCCAGATCCACTTTTATAATCTTTTTAACATGAAATCCGCCCCGGTGCAGCATCAGGCCATAGGCAATACATATGCTTCGCGCTATACTTGCCGAAATTCGGATACCCCTGTTGAACAAATTGTACCCATGAAAAAATTGATATTGCTTTCCCTGATAGGCTTATTTTTACTTGGTGGCTGCGGCCAGAAAGGGCCTTTATATTTGCCAAAATCCAGCCTGGCAGTCATAACTAACATTTAAATAGCGGCCACTAAAGATGGATTATTTTAATTACCTGAATGGTGAGCTGTTCGCCGAAGATGTCGCTGTCTCGAAAATAGCCGCCGAAGTTGACACCCCCTGCTACATCTATTCACGCGCTACGCTCGAACGCCATTACCGGGCTTACGTGTCGGCCTGCGGCGATCATCCCAACCTTATTTGCTACGCGGTGAAAGCCAACTCAAATATTGCTGTCCTGAATATCCTGGCTCGCCTTGGATCCGGATTCGATATCGTCTCCGTCGGCGAACTTGAACGCGTACTTGCCGCCGGCGGGGATCCCCGGAAAGTCGTTTTCTCGGGCGTTGGCAAACAGGCTCACGAAATCGCCCGGGCACTTGAAGTGGACGTGTATTGCTTTAACATCGAGTCCGAAACCGAACTTGAACTGATCAATCGTGTAGCAGGCAGTGTGGGCAAGATTGCCCCCATCTCAATCCGGGTTAACCCGGATGTTGACGCCGGTTCCCACCCCTATATCTCCACCGGATTGAAGGAAAATAAATTCGGTATTGATATCAAGCTTGCCCCCGGGGTCTACCGTCAAGCCGCACAATTGCCAAACATCAGGGTGCGTGGCGTAGATTGCCATATTGGCAGCCAGTTGACCGAACTGGCACCTTTCCTGGACGCACTTGACCGGGTCCTGCTCCTTGTTGACAAGCTGGGAAAGGACAATATTAGCCTTGATCACCTGGATTTGGGCGGCGGACTGGGGGTACCTTACAATAATGAAACACCGCCTCTACCCAGCGAATACGCGGCCGCTATCGTTGAAAAACTGGGGGGGCGACAGCTCAAGCTGATTTTCGAACCGGGCCGCTCCATCGCTGCAAATGCTGGCATCCTGGTTACCCGGGTCGAGTTAATGAAAAATAACCGGGGTAAAAACTTTGCCGTTGTCGATGCCGCCATGAACGACCTGTTGAGACCGGCGCTGTACCAGGCCTGGCAATCTATAATTCCCGTGCGTCCGCGCGAGGGCGTTACTGAATATTATGAAATTGTCGGGCCTGTGTGCGAAACCGGTGATTTTTTGGGTAAAAACCGGCTATTGTGTATTGCGCCGGGCGATTTGCTGGCCATTCGTTCAGCCGGCGCTTACGGTTTTACCATGAGCTCGAATTATAATTCACGAAACCGGGCAGCCGAAGTCCTGGTTGATGGTGACCGTTTTCATATTGTTCGCAAACGTGAAACCATCGCCGATCAAATTGCCCTGGAATCTGTTATCCCGGAATAGAAACAGGCAAATTTAGGTATCTGGCCGCTAATTTCTTGAATTAACGATAACTCTTACTAGCCTTAAATAAAATGCTGTTGAAATTTACAAAAATGCACGGTTGTGGCAATGACTTTATGGTCATCGATACGGTTAGTCATTACATTAACCTGAAGCCACATCAAATTCGCAAGTGGTCAGACCGACATTTTGGTATAGGCTTTGACCAGTTTCTGGTAGTAGAGCCACCGAAGGATCCGGAAGCAGACTTTCGATACAGGATCTACAACGCTGACGGCGAGGAAGTCGAACAATGCGGTAATGGCGCACGCTGTTTTGCCAAATTTGTTCGAGACAAGAAGCTATCCTCTAAGGACCATCTTGTCGTGGAAACCCTGGGCGGCAAACTGGAACTGACGTTTGTCGGATCAAACAGGGTTATGGTGGACATGGGTGTACCTGAATTGGCCCCGGATCGTATTCCATTTTTAGCAGATGCATTTTCTGTCGGCTACGAGCTTGAAGTCAATGGGCAGCTTCTGGATGTCAGCGCTGTATCGATGGGCAACCCCCACTGCATTACGCTGGTTAATAATGTGAAAAAAGCAGCTGTAGGAACACTCGGGCCGCTGATAGAAAAACATCAACGGTTTCCACAAAGAGTAAATGCAGGTTTTATGCAGGTCGTTGATCGAAACAGGATTAAACTTCGCGTTTACGAAAGGGGTTCCGGGGAAACACTTGCATGTGGTACAGGGGCGTGTGCAGCAGTGGTTGCCGGTCGCTTGCGCGGACTGCTGGATGAAGAGGTCAATGTGCATTTACCAGGTGGCACGTTAACAATCAATTGGCAAGGGGAAGGTAATTCTGTAAAAATGACCGGGCCCTGCAAAACTGTTTATGAGGGACGTATTTACATATGAATGAAGCAACGTATAAAACACCGGTAACGCTGTTAGACGACCTGGAACTGGATGAAGAGCAGGTTGCCCGCTACCTTGCGCAGCACGCGGATTTCTTTGAACATCAGGCGACCCTGCTTAACAGCTTGTCCGTTCCTCATCCTGCGCACGGGGAAACCGTGTCGTTGGTAGAACGGCAGGTGGCATCCCTTAGAAACGAGAATAACCAGTTAAAACAGCAGCTTGGCTTGCTGATAAGCAATGCCGGGGAAAATGACGAACTGCTGGAAAAAACCAAGACGCTGGTGCTTTCGCTTATATCTGCAGGTTCATTTGAACAGCTTAAACTGCTTGTTGAGCAGTCGATGACGCGCGAATTTGGTAGTAATTGCTGCCGGCTCTGGCGAGTAATGGAAGGTGGCTATGAAAGGAAAAAACAGCATCTATCAGAACAGTATGCAGACAAGCACCTTAAGCGCATCATCAAGGATGAGCACCCGAATTGTGGCATATTAAAAGATGACGAAAAGCAGATACTGTTCGATGAAAAAAGCAGCGAAGTTGGTTCGGCGGCCACTTTGCCCCTGTTTTGCGATGGCAAACTCGTTGGCATTCTCAGCATTGGTAATGGCGATCCCGATTACTATCGTAACAATATGAGCACATCGCTGCTGTCTTTTATCGGTGCAGTCATCGCCCGAATTTTGTGCGATATGCCCGAATAAGCCAGGCAGTTATGCAGGCTTGTGGTGACTGACAGGCCATAGCAACCGAAAACCGGTTTTAAACAGAACGTTCGAACAGCAGATCCCAGACGTCGTGGCCAAGACGCTCTCCGCGTTTTTCAAATTTGGTGATGGGACGATAATCGGGTCGCGGTGCAAATTGCCCATGGCCGGCCAGGTTGCGAAACTCGGGCATGCCGCTCAAAACCTGCATCATGTGCTCGGCATAATCCTGCCAATCGGTTGCCGCATGAAACCGCCCCTTTAATTCGAGTTTTTTACCTGCTACTCCTAAAAACTCCGGCTGGACAATGCGCCTTTTATGGTGCTTCTTCTTGTGCCAGGGGTCCGGGAAATACAGCTGAACCCTATGCAGACTATTGTCTGGGATGCACTGATTAAGCACTTCAACGGCATCGGCACAATAAACACGGATATTTCCCAGGCCCGAATCGGCGGATAGTTTCAGGAGTCTTCCAACGCCTGGCTTGTGCACTTCAATACCGATAAAATCGAGCTCAGGCGCCTCCTTTGCCATCGCTACCAGCGAATCACCCATGCCGAAACCAACCTCAACCACTTTCCCTGCGGCGCGCCCAAATACCTGGTCCAGGTCAACCTGGCCATCGGCATGGTCAAGACCGTATTGTTGCCAGAGTTCGTCATACGCACGTTTCTGGCCCGGCGTCATGCGGCCGGCACGTAAAACATAACTACGAATGGTTCTTAAATGCTTGCCTTTTGGAGCCTTCATGTCAGGACCATCGGGCTAACTGGGTGTAGGCAAAAATTATCCAGCCCAGTATTAATACCAAACCACCCATGGGCGTAACCATGGCAATAAACCTGATATCTGTCAGTGCCAGAATATACAGGCTTCCGCTGAATAATATGATCCCGCCGATAAAGCAAATGCCACTCCATTTGAGTAACAGGTTATCTGGTTGAAGATGCATGACCACAGCCAACAGAATTAATGCCAACGCGTGGTACATCTGGTATTCGACGCCGGTCTGGTAAGCATTGAGCATATTTTCGGTTAATTTTCCCTTTAACCCGTGCGCACCAAAAGCACCAGAAATGACGGCAAATGCCGCAAATTTTCTTCATTGCATTTTTTTCAAGCTGACGAATCCGCTCAGCGGAGATATTGTATTTTTTTGCCAGATCGTGCAGGGTTGCTTTCTCTTCAGACAACCAGCGCTGGTTCAATATGTCGATGCTTCGCTCGTCAAGTTGCGCCATGGCATTACTCAAATTCCTGTTCGATGTCTCTTCCCAGTCCTGTGCTTCGACGTGAAGCAACGGATCGGTGTGATGATCTTCAAGATAATTGGCCGGGGCCTGGTAAACGTTATCGCTATCATCATCCTTGGCCATATCGAAGGAGGCATCGTGCGCGCTCATACGGCCCTCCATTAAACGAACGACCTTGGGCTCTACACCCAGATCTTCTGCAACTGCGTGTACTTCGTCATTGGTAAGCCAGGCCAGACTTTTCTTGGCGCTACGCAGGTTGAAGAACAGCTTGCGTTGTGACTTGGTGGTCGCCACTTTTACAATACGCCAGTTGCGCAGGATATATTCATGCATTTCAGCCTTTATCCAATGCACGGCAAATGACACAAGGCGCACACCTTTTTCAGGGTTAAAGCGCTTGACCGCCTTCATTAAACCGACATTACCTTCCTGAATCAGGTCTGCCTGTGGTAGCCCGTACCCGGAATAACTTTTCGCGATGTGGGCAACAAAGCGCATATGCGACAGGATCAACTGGCGAGCCGCATCCAGATCACTTTGGTAGTAAAGGCGCTCGGAAAGCTTGCGCTCTTCTTCTACTGTCAACACAGGAATGCTGGAAACAGCTGTCAAATAAGCCGCAAGATTTTGCCCTGGCGCCATTTGATCCACGGTTTGTAAGTAGTTCATAAACTTTCCTTCAACTTCAAAAAAAGGATGCAGATATTAACATCGTTTCATATGAGTGCCAATACCCTGATAAGTTCAGTCTACCGGGGTACTGTTTACCGACAATTGATCGATATCAGTGCCTATGAATATAAGATTCGGGCTACAAAATACTTTGTTTTTGGGCTATCGGGGTTCAATTTTGCTTAAATGCCGACCCACCGCAAGCCATGCGCCAAACAGGCCCAGCATGGCGCTGGATAGCATCAGCATCAGCGTTTCAAACAATCCCAGCCCGGACAGGCTGAATTGGCTGCTATAGGCACCCACGAGCGACGAAACAGGATCGCTTAACCACAGGAGTATCGAATTGATTATAAGCCAGGCTCCCAGTCCGCCGCCCAGACCATACCATATACCCGTATACAGGAAAGGCCTGCGTACGAATGCGTCTGTTCCGCCTACCAGCTTGACGACGACTATCTCTTCGCGCCGCGCCTCGATAGCCAGGCGGATAGTGTTGCCGATTACCAGTAACACCGCCAGGGATAACAGCAGCCCCAACGCAAGGACTGATCGTTGCGCCAATTGCATAATGCCATAAAGGCGTTGCACCCACTCCAGGTCCATTTGCGCCTGTTCAACTTCGGGCAATTCCTGCAACGTGGACAGCAGGGTACTGGTTGTCAGTAGTGTGGAATCATCCGTTCGCGGATACACGACAATAACCGCGGGCAGCGGGTTCTCGTCCAGGTAGGACAATGCCTCACCAAAACCTGACAATTGCTGGAATTCGACCAGGGCCTGCTCGGATGAAATGTAATGGATACGCTCAATTTCAGGTTTTTGTTCCAGTTGCCCGGCCAGCGCCTGGCCACGCGCCTGGCTGACATCCGTTTTTAAATAAACGGAGATTTGCACGGCGTTGTCCCAGCCGCTGCTCAATTGCTGGATATTTTGTAAAAACACAAAAAGACCGACCGGCAATGCGATCGCAATGGCAATAACGGACCAGGTCATCAAGTTAACGAGCGGTGCCTTGAGCATCCTTCGAAAACTGGTAAAAGCCACTTCACGATGGTTTGCAAAATAGCTTTTGATCCGGTCGAGCAAACCGATGCTTACCTGCCGGGCGCCGTGGGCTTCATTTTTACGTCGCTCGGATTGCACAAGCGGTTTATTCCGCTTCGGGCTGTGTCGATCTTTTTGCCTCACAGGATCACCCCCATAGGCTCTTCGTGCAACAGTCGCCCGTTTTTAAGGGTCAGAATCCTGTGATTCAGGCGCGCAATAAGCGACAGGTCATGGGTCGCGATCAGGACCGTGACGCCCACCTGGTTGAATTGCCCAAAGAGCGTCATAATCTCGGCCGACAACCTGGGATCCAGATTACCCGTCGGCTCATCAGCGAGTAAAAGGGCGGGCTTGTTAACCACTGCACGGGCAATGCCAATTCGCTGCTGTTCGCCGCCCGACAGGGCTATCGGGTAAAGTTTTTCCTTGCCAAGCAGCCCGACTTTATCCAGCGCCGCCCGGACGCGTCGCCCGATATCACGATTCTGCGCCCCCGCAATGATCAGCGGGAGGGCAACATTTTCGTAAACCGTACGATCGAATAACAGCTGGTGATCCTGAAAAACCAGCCCTATATTACGCCGGTAATAGGGTATCTGGCGTTTTTTCATCCGGCTCAGGTTTTGCCCGTTGACCATCACCTGCCCTCGGGTCGGGCGTTCCATCAGCATGATCAGCTTCAACAGGGTGCTTTTACCGGCACCCGAGTGCCCTGTCAGGAAAGCCATTTCACCTGTATCAAGATTCATGTTCAGCTGCTTAAGCGCATCGTGGCCGTCCTGGTATCGCTTGCTGACATTGTCGAGGTGAATCATGTTCGGGTTTACATTGCCCTTGTTTTAATATTTCAATAAATAGAGTTAACGCTTCAATCAAACAGGGCCGAGACAAACTGGCTGGACTCGAAGGGTCTCAGGTCATCGATTTGCTCGCCTACGCCAATAAATCGAATCGGAATACCCATTTGCTTGGCAACAGCAAATATTACGCCTCCTTTGGCCGTTCCATCAAGCTTGGTAAGGGTAATACCCGTCAGCCCTACAGCCTCGTTGAACAGCTTGGCCTGGCTAAGCGCATTCTGCCCGGTGCCCGCATCCAGCACCAGCATCACTTCGTGGGGTGCTTCATTATCAAGCTTGGCCATAACCCGCTTTACCTTGACCAGCTCATTCATCAAATTCTCTTTATTTTGCAATCGACCCGCCGTATCGGCAATCAACACATCCATTCCCCTGGCTTTTGCAGATTCCAGCGCGTCGAATATAACCGAGGCGCTATCGGCTCCCGTATGCTGGGCGACAACTGGCACCTGGTTGCGCTTGCCCCATTCTTCAAGTTGTTCAACGGCGGCTGCCCGAAAGGTGTCACCCGCCGCCAGCATTACACTCAAACCCTGGCCCTGAAAACGCCTGGCCAACTTGCCTATGGTGGTGGTCTTACCGGCACCATTGACACCGACCATTAAAATCACGAAAGGCTTTCTGCCACGATCGGGATCTATAAGTAACGGCGAAGAGCAGGGTTCGAGCATCTTGCCGAGCTCCTGTTTCAGGGCATCGTACAATTTATCCGGTTGCGAAAGTTCATTGCGAGCCAGTTGATCGGTCAAGCTGCGAATTACATGGCTGGTTGCCTCGACACCCATATCTGCCATCAGCAACTGGGCTTCGACTTCTTCCAGCAGATCCTCACCGATCGCTTTTTGACCAAGAATCAGGTCGGCAAGGCCATCGGACAGATTGCTGCGGGTTTTACCCAGGCCCTGTTTTATTCGGTCCAGGACTGAAACCCTGGTTTCCGGTTCCGGTTCCGGTTCCGGCTGAATCGCCTTATCCGGTTTTAGTTCGGCTGCAGGCGCTGGTTCGGCTGCAGGCGCCGGCTTGTCTAAAGTTGCTTTCCCGGCGGTCTCTTTGGCCCTCGGCACCTTCCTCACCCGTAAGGCCAGATCAATAACAAACACAACTAACAACAGGGCAAGTATCGCCAACCCCAGGCCAATTTCTACTGTAAGTTCCATGTTTCCCTTAACATCTATATATTGAAATGAATTTAACAGGGGCCGGTAATTTAATCACCGCAAGCCCTGTAGCACATAAATAAAATGGGCTATCCTACCATTTGTATAATGAATGCAGTAGCAGGGCGATTATTTAATTTCTGTTTTTGAGATCCACTCCATGCCGCCACCAAAAAGACGATTTAGCCAACGCTCCCTGTCAATTATCATCGCCGTCACAGCGATCGCAATCGCCCTGCTATCCCGCCTGCAACCACCCGAACAGGAGCCGCCTGCTCCACAGGAAAAAAGCATTTCCCAACCCGCTACCAAACAAGATTGATGGCAAAACAAAAAAATAAAAAGGCTTCAGCCGGCCTGGATAACAGCCTGCGTATTATTGGCGGTAAATGGCGCGGCCGCAGGTTTTCATTCCCTTCGTCAGCGGGTTTGCGTCCAACCTCTGACCGGATTCGCGAAACCCTGTTTAACTGGCTCAGCCCGGTAATAGTTAATGCCAGTTGCCTGGACCTGTTCGCCGGCAGTGGTGCTATGGGGCTGGAAGCATTATCGCGAGGTGCCGGGCAAGTTACCATGATCGATAGCTCGAGCAGGGTTGTGAGCTCACTGGAACAATACCTGTCAACCTTGAATTGTAACGATGCAACCCTGATCAACACAGACGCCGTGCGATGGCTGGAAAGGCCAACAAATAATGCGCCGTATAATATCGTCTTTATTGATCCGCCATTCCGGCAAGGCCTTGTAGCCCCTTGCTGTAAATTACTCGAATCCGGCAATTTACTTTGTGCCGGCAGTTATATCTATATCGAGTCGGAGCGTACAACAACTTTCAGTGTCCCCGACACCTGGCACACCCACAGAAGCAAGACTAGTGGTAAGGTTGCCTTTTCGCTGTATGTTAAACTGGCCTGACAGGGCTTCGTTGAGCATTTCCCGCTAATTGGTTACCATCTGTATATGCCAAAATAATAATAACCAACGGAAATAAGAGTTTTTATGAAAAAGGCAATTTATCCCGGCACATTTGACCCTATCACCAACGGCCACACCGGCCTGGTTGAGCGGGCATCGAAACTATTTGATCATGTTATCGTTGCTATAGCCAAAAGCTCCCGAAAATCGCCTATGCTGCCGCTGGATACACGTGTGGAACTGGCTAAAATTGCTGTTTCGCATATAGACAATGTCGAGGTCTGCGGCTTCAATATCCTGTTTACCAAGTTTGCCGAAGAGCAGGACGCCAACATTGTCATTCGTGGCCTGAGGGCCGTATCTGATTTTGAATATGAATTACAACTGGCGAACATGAACCGGGCACAATACCCGAATATCGAGAGTGTTTTCCTGACGCCTACCGAAGGACATTCCTATATCTCCTCTTCTTTGATACGCGAAATCGCATCGCTGAATGGCGATATTTCAAAATTTGTTCATCCGATGGTGGACAAAAAGATAAAAGAGCACCTTGGGTAAGTGCTACCTGGTATTAATATTCAATAACGAGTGAAGATCAAAGCATGGCATTAATGATTACCGATGAATGCATCAATTGCGATGTCTGCGAGCCCGAGTGCCCAAACGAAGCCATATACCCGGGCGAGCTGATCTATGAAATTGACCCGAACTTGTGCACCGAATGTGTCGGTCACTTCGATGAACCCCAATGCCAGCAAGTGTGCCCGGTAGATTGTATTCCGCTAAACCCCGAGTGTGTCGAAAGCAAACAGCAGCTGATGGAAAAATATAACAGGCTCACCGGCAACAGCTGACCTGTCGCACTCCTGCTTCAGGACTGGCAATACCTGCAGTAAACGGTGCTCCTGTTATTCAGGCGCTTTTCCTTCAGAGTTGCCCCGCAATTTACACAGGGTTGCCCGGATCGACCGTAAACATTGAGCTGTTGTTTGAAATAGCCCGGTTTGCCATCACCGCCGACAAAATCACGCAAAGTCGTGCCACCGCGGGATATGGCCTCATCCAGTATTTTTTTAATTGTCTGAACGAGCAACTCGTAGCGCTTGAGGGCAATCCGCCCGGCTGGCCTGGTCGGTGAAATCCCGGCGGCAAACAAAGCCTCGTTAGCATAAATGTTACCGATGCCAACGACGATAGAACTGTTCATAATCAGGTTTTTTACCGTCAGGGTGCGTCCCCTTGAACGCGCGTACAGGTACTCGCCGTTAAAATCGTCACAAAGCGGCTCGGGTCCCAGGTTAACCAGTAATTTATGCGCCAAAGGTGTTTCACCAGCCCAGAGTACCGCGCCAAAACGCCGGGGATCTTTCAACCTAAGACTGATATCCGAATCAAATACAATATCAATATGCTCGTGTTTCCCGGCAGGCTGCTCGTTCGAAACAATGCACAGGCTGCCCGACATACCCAAATGTATCAACACGGAGCCATTGGATAGATTAAGTAACAGGTATTTTCCCCGCCTCGTGACCGAAACAACCCTCTGCCCCTGGATGAGCCGGGGCAAATCCGCAGGGATCGGCCAACGTAATTGCGGCTGGCGGATCACTAAACCACTGATATAACCCGCTTTTATATGAGGCTCTATTCCCCTGCGGGTGGTTTCAACTTCGGGTAATTCTGGCATGATTGGTTAACAATTATAGATTATCGCTATTTAGCGGGCGCAAAAAAACCCGGACATGCCGGGTTATTTTTCAGGCTGCTTCTTGATGCGAGGCCGACTTTATTTAATCTTTGCTTCCTTGTACATAACATGCTTTCGTACAACAGGGTCAAATTTTTTGATCTCCATTTTATCCGGCATAGTCCGCTTGTTTTTGGTGGTCGTATAGTAGTGACCCGTGCCGGCCGAAGAAACGAGTTTAATTTTATCACGCATAATAATGTTCCTTAAGCTTTACCAATTGATATAAATCGATGATCAGACTTTTGTACCGCGGCTACGAATATCGGCCAATACCTGATCAATGCCCAGCTTGTCGATAATACGCATGCCTTTGGTTGAAAGACGCAGTTTTACGAAGCGTTTTTCAGATTCAACCCAGAATCGGTGGGTATGCAAATTGGGCAAAAAACGACGCCGCGTTTTATTGTGAGCGTGAGATACATTGTTTCCTGTAACCGGTCGCTTCCCGGTAACCTGACAAACCTTAGACATTGCTCGGTCCTTTAACTTATCTTTTCTTTCAAATTGACACTCCGGCTAACAAGTTGCCGGACAACTTATGTGGCGGTTCTTCACCACAACTCCAAAATGGGGACGCATTTATAACAGAAGGTATACGCGATGGCAAGCGAGGACCGGGCTTTATAGCATAATTTTCAGGTAGTCCGACACGCCATGTAAAGAAGCCGCAAATCAACAGGTGTTATAACTAAATAAGCCCGGTTTCTGAAAACGATAAAACCCTGTTATCGCCGACAATCATATGATCCAGTACCCTTACATCAATAAGCTCAAGTGCCTGTGAGAGTCGCTGCGTGATTGCCTTGTCGGCCTGGCTGGCTTCGGTTGATCCCGATGGATGGTTGTGGGCAAGAATAACGGCCGCCGCATTATGCTCAAGTGCGGTCTTGACGATTTCTCGCGGGTGTACGGTGGCGCCATTGATGGTGCCAAAAAAGTGTTCACAATAATTAATCAATCGATGCCGGGTATCCAGGTAAAGGCAGGCGAAGACTTCCTTTTTATAACCTCGCAACTTGGCCAGCAGGAATTTCCGGGTAACATCGGGCGCGTTTACCTCGATACCCCGCTGCAGCGCTTCACCAAAATGACGTCTTGCCATTTCGAGCACTGCCTGCAATTGCGCATACTTGGCTGCCCCCAGCCCGGGATATTTGCAAAATGTTTGATAATCTGACTCGAATACGGGTCTAAGTCCCCCAAAGGACTTCAACAATTGTCTTGCCAGATCAACAGCCGTAATACCCGGCAGGCCTGTGCGCAGGAAAATAGCCAGCAACTCGGCATCGGATAATGCCTGTGAGCCGGATTTGATGAGTTTTTCGCGTGGCCTTTCTGATACAGGCCATTCATTGATCGACATATCTACCTCCGTGTAGTATTTGTCGGGCTGGAATTGAGACGGTTCCTGAATAACAAGCCGTAGGAAAATCACGCCAGCAATGTTATCTTAGGTTCCCTGAATTTGAACATAATAGTGTGCTTGAATAAATTATGCAGCAGTTAATGAACAAACAAATTATTCTCGGCATCAGTGGCGGGATTGCCGCATATAAAAGTGCCGAGCTGGTTCGGTTGCTGGGAGACGCCGGAGCAAAGGTCAGGGTGGTGATGACCAGTGCTGCCCAGAAGTTCATTACCCCGCTGACATTACAGGCACTGTCAGGAAACCCGGTGCACACAACATTACTTGACCCGGAAGCCGAGGCAGGCATGGGTCATATCCAGCTGGCGCGTTGGGCCGACCTGATCCTGATCGCACCCGCCAGTGCCGATTTGATGGCGCGCCTTGCGCAGGGTCAGGGCGATGATTTGCTGACCACCCTGTGCCTGGCAACCAATGCTCCCATAGCCCTGGCTCCCGCGATGAATCAGGCTATGTGGAAAGACTCAGCTACGCAGCGCAACCTGAAAACACTGCAAAAAAACCGTACCATCATTATGGGGCCGGCGCACGGTGCGCAGGCTTGCGGAGATGTGGGTCCGGGCCGGATGCTCGAACCCGCCGAATTATTGCGCCTGACTGCAAACCAGTTTCAATACAAGGCACTGACGGGAAAACACGTAGTGATTACTGCAGGCCCTACCCGCGAGGCGATTGACCCGGTTCGGTATATTACCAATTACAGTTCCGGAAAAATGGGCTACGCGCTTGCCGAAGCCGCCATTGAAGCAGGCGCAAAAGTCACCCTGATCAGCGGCCCGGTCAATATTCCGGTCCCCGAAAGAGTCAACATTGTCAATGTGGTCAGCGCCCAGGATATGCACGAGGCAACCGAAAAAGTGATGCCTGGCTGTGATATTTTCATCGCCTCGGCGGCCGTCGCGGACTATACCCCGATCGTAGTTGCCGAGCAGAAAATCAAGAAACACCCTGATACCATGACCGTCAGCCTGAAACCAACAATCGATATTGTTGCCAGCGTTGCCTGCCTTAAGGACAAACCCTTCACGGTGGGTTTCGCGGCGGAAACCCGGAATGTCATCGAATACGCCAAGGGCAAGCTGGAAAACAAGAGCCTATTATCCAGGCAATTAGCCAGCAGCCATTACAACTTCAAAAAAGCCAGTATGGATAAACTGCAGGTTAAAATTCTGGATGACCGAGTCGGTCGGGAAGTGCCGCTGCCAGAATACGCGACCAGTGGTTCAGCAGGTATGGACCTGCGTGCATGCCTTGAAAAGGATACGGTATTGGCACCGGGAGCCACCCTGCTGGTGCCGACCGGTATCGCTATTTACGTAGAAAATCCCGGTTACGCCGCCATGTTACTGCCCCGTTCGGGCTTGGGACATAAACACGGCATTGTTTTGGGCAACCTGGTCGGCCTGATCGATTCCGATTATCAGGGACAATTGATGATTTCATGTTGGAATCGTGGCCAATCGGACTACACTATTAGAGTTGGCGAGAGAATTGCTCAAATGATCATTGTGCCCGTTGTACAAACCAGATTCGAAATTGTTGAAGAGTTCACTACTACTCAACGGGGTGCTGGTGGCTTCGGCCATACAGGTGAGCATTAAAATTAAAAAACTATAATCACGCACGCAGGAAAAAACGTTGGTAGAACAACAGGAGCCGCTAACACCTTCTGACTTCAGGAAAGTCATTGAACCGGATCAAAGCCTATTCAAGTTCAGCATCATCAGCCTCATTGGGTCGGTGATTTCCCTGGCAATCGCTGCAGCCCTGCTCTATTCACTGGTTATAAACGGCAGCAACAGGCAACTGACATCCACAGTCTACCAGTCTCACGCCGATACTTACGCAGGCTACTTCAATCAAAAGGTTGGACAACTGCAAAATCACTTGCTGCACATCAGCCAGCAAACTTCGACTCGAGATGCCCTGCAAAATTTCAACCCTGAATCCCTGTTAGCGATCAGGGATGAGCTTACCAGGAATATACCCGACCTGATCAATATCAACCTGCTTCCATTTGGCAGTGCAAAATTAAGCGCCGATAAAAACCTGCTCAGTTTTCGGGAAATTGACATGATCAACAATGCCGAGGTGGGTGCCCGGGTGCCAGCCGAAGTCGATACTTCCAGAGACATCCCCGTTTTGAGACTCGTGCAGGCGGTAAAAGCCGAAAACACGGACGCTGTTGTCGGTGTTATCCTGGCCAGTTTTAGCCTGGACGCATTGTCCAATCAACTGGAACGTTTTGATGCACAATACGGGTCAATAAAATTAATACAAAGCTTTCGGGGAAACTCCCGGACAATTATCCAAAGGGGCGAGCCGTTTAACGATGAACAGCTGGTATTGTCAGTTGAGCTAAACAACCCCAATTGGCGACTGCAGTTTCAACCCTCAGTACAACTTGCACAGGAAAACACGCTCTCGCGTGCTGCTTTCTGGGCACCGCTCGCGTTCGCATTTTTTGCAATCTGCCTGAGCATTCTGGTTGCCTACGTTCGCTTGAGACAGAGCGTTCGTAACGATGCGGTTACCCTGGTCAGTTACTGTCGTTCCCTTATCGAAAGAAGCCATGAAAAAACGCCGCGCTTTAGTTTGAGCCTGTTCGGCAGTATGGCAAAAACGCTTGAATACTCGCAGCGAGAAAACGTGCTTGACGACAACGCCCGGTTTGCACGCAAGCGAGCGGAACAAAAGCAAGCCGAACAATCAGCAGAGGTCCGGGAACAAAACCAGGAGGCTTTAAATGCCGAAATATTAGATGACGATATACTGGATCTTGACCTGGTTGGTTTCGAAGCTGAAGCTGGAGAACCTGCAGCCGACGAGCAGCCAGCCGAGACCCCGACAGAACAGGTCATCAAACCTGACGTTCCACTAAAACCGGTACCGGCAGGCATATTCCGGGCATACGATATACGGGGCATTGTTGACGAGACTCTGGATACGGATATTGCCTACCGGATTGGCCAGGCCGTGGGCACCGAAGCGGCCATAAAAGGCGAGCATAGCGTTGTTGTCGGTGCCGACGGCCGGCTTTCAAGCCCGGAGCTTTGCGCTGCGCTCATACAGGGACTGCGAGACACGGGTCGAAACGTCATCAATATTGGTACCGTTCCGACACCCGTGGTCTATTTCGCCACCCATAACCTGCAAACCAAGTCCGGGGTAATGATTACCGGAAGCCATAACCCGTCAAACTACAACGGCTTTAAAATTGTCATCGCCGGGGAAACGCTGGCAAATGAATCCATTCAGGCGCTTCACAAACGCATCGAGGAGAATAAATTTGTCCAGGGTAGCGGCTTGCAAGAGAATGTCGATATTGTTGACAGCTATATCGAGCGAATCGTTAACGATATCGCCATCGCCAAGCCTTTAAAAGTTGTTGTCGATTGTGGCAACGGGGTTGCCAGTGTCGTTGGCCCCCGGCTTCTCGAGGACCTGGGTTGCGAAGTTATTCCGCTCTACTGTGAAATCGATGGTCGTTTCCCAAACCACCACCCGGACCCGGGTAAACCCGAAAACCTGCAGGAGGTTATTGCCGCAGTCGCCGAACACAACGCCGACATTGGCCTGGCTTTTGATGGCGATGGTGATCGCCTGGGAGTGGTTACCAACGCCGGGAATATCATCTGGCCTGATCGATTGCTGATGCTTTTTGCCAAGGACGTAGCTTCCCGAAACCCCGGGGCAGACATCATTTACGATGTCAAATGTTCGCGTCGACTGTCCGGCCTGATCAGTGAATACGGCTGTCGACCCATCATGTGGAAAACCGGTCATTCCTTAATTAAAGCCAAAATGCGCGAAACCGGCGCATTACTGGCCGGCGAAATGAGCGGCCACATATTCTTCAAAGAGCGCTGGTTTGGCTTTGACGATGGTATCTATAGTGCAGCCCGCCTGCTGGAAATACTGGGGACAGAATTGCAGGACGCAGAACAGTTGTTTGAATCGTTTCCAGATGACCTGAGCACACCCGAAATCAATATTGAAGTAACCGAAGAGAGCAAATTCGAAATAGTACGCAACTTGCAGGAAAAAGCTGAATTCGACGAGGGTGATATATCAACCATCGACGGCGTTCGTGTCGATTTTGAAAATGGCTGGGGCCTGGTCCGCGCTTCAAATACTACCCCTGTGCTGGTACTGCGTTTTGGCGCCGAAGATGCGGTGGCACTTGAACAGATCCAGAACCGTTTCAAGAAAGAGCTGCTGGCCGTAGAACCAAACCTTGCAATTCCTTTTTAATGTGGCAAGCTGGCGCTTCCATAAAGTCTCCAATAATAATTTACAAGCATGCAAACCGATAACCAGGAAACACATCTGATACCCAGGGTTCTGACCGAGGCGTTACCCTATATTCAACGCTTCAGCGGTAAAACCCTGGTGGTAAAGTATGGTGGAAACGCCATGATTGATGCTACCTTAAAAAACAGTTTTGCCCGGGATATTGTTCTGCTTAAACAAGTAGGTATTAACCCGGTTGTAGTTCACGGTGGCGGCCCGCAAATTGGTGATTATCTTGCCAAGCTAAATATTGAATCCAAATTTGTCAACGGCATGCGCGTTACCGACAGCGAAACAATGGATGTTGTCGAGATGGTACTGGGTGGCCTGGTTAACAAGGACATCGTCAACCTTATTAACAGAAACGGTGGCAAGGCCGTTGGTCTGACAGGCAAGGACGGCCACTTTATGACCGCCAAAAAACTGACCGTTACGCGCAAAACGGCCGGGGTCAACAGCTCGGAAATAATTGATATTGGTCATGTCGGTGAAGTCACCGATATCAACTCGGACGTCGTTGATATGCTGTTACACAGTGACTTTATACCTGTGATTGCGCCAATCGGTGTCAGCGATGACGGGGTATCCCTGAATATCAATGCGGACCTGGTTGCCGGTAAAATAGCCGAGCATCTGCAGGCCGAAAAACTGATCCTGCTGACCAACACGCCGGGACTATTGGACAAGGACAACAGGGTATTAACCGGGCTAAATACTGAAGATGTCAAAAATCTGATTGCCGACGGTACGATTCATGGTGGCATGTTACCCAAAATTAATTGCGCACTTGAAGCTGTTGCCAATGGTGTTAACAGCGCGCACATTATCGATGGTCGTGTCCCGCATGCAACACTGCTGGAAATATTCACAGACCGGGGTGTCGGTACACTTATTCAAAATACGCCTGTCTAGATAATCCGGGGCATCCGGGAAAACCTGCAAAGTTTAGATTATGAGCAAAGACAAGACACTTTCTCGCCGTGAAATTATTTTGCAGACCCTGGCCCTTATGCTCGAAACAAACCCGGGCAAACGCATTACTACCGCGGCATTGGCACACCAGGTCGGTGTTTCCGAAGCAGCACTATATCGCCAATTTCCCAGCAAGGCCAAAATGTTCGAGGCTCTTATAGAGTTTGCCGAGGACGCTTTATTTTCAAGGATCAACCTGATCATCAAGGAAGAAAACCAGGCAATTAACAGTTGCGAAAAATCTCTGTCGCTGGTCATTGCTTTTGCCGCGAAAAACCCCGGGATATGCCGGTTGCTGACCGGGGACGCGCTGATGGGCGAAAATGAGCGATTGCGCAAACGCGTCAACCAGGTTTTCGAGCGACTGGAAACAATGATCAGGCAAGTATTACGCCAAGCCGAAACACGGGAGGGATTGGTGACGCAGCTGCCTGCCAGCAGCGTGGCCAACTTGTTAATCGCCTGTGTTGAGGGTCGCATTGTTCAGTTTGTGCGTAGCGGTTTTAAACAGAAGCCGACGGAAAACTGGCCGGACCAATGGCTATTCCTGTCGAGTCACTTGCTTAGCGCTAACAAATACGGCGCCTTTTCCGCGCCATAATAAAACAGGCAAAACCTGAAACTCAGACCTGATTTGTTATTTAAGATTACTCAATAAAAATTCCAGGCGATCAATATCCGCCTGAAAGGCATTATTTAACTGTTCCTTCTCAATCAGCTTGGCTTCAATAAGCGCTTCAGATTCCTTGATTTTCTCGTCCAGCGTTGCCAGTGTCTCCAGGATTTCATCACTTACCTTGCGCCCTGAACGCTCAATATCTGCAGCCTGGCGTTGCAGTTTAACCACCTTTTGTTTGTTTGCTTCAATGCTGCCTTGTTGTATGGCGACAAAATTATCAAACTCGGCCAACTTCCGGTCCCGAACCCGGATAACATCCTCGGGCTTGCTGTAATAGCGTAACAGAGCTTCGTCTTTGGCGTACTGCACTTCCAGTTTGCGTTGTGCTTCGGCCTTGGCCAGCAGGTCTGCAGTTTGCTGGTCACGCACCTTTTTAGGCAGAATGACATCTACCACTCGACCACGCTCGTTGAGGATTTCGTAACCGTTGGCGAGATATTCGGGAGGAATAGAGTTACCGAGGTGAACAAAACCTTCATTATCAAAATATCGATAGCTATATTCAGAAGACCAGGATACACCGGTTACCAGGCTGAGGGTGGCAATGATCAACGCCAATAGTAGTTTTATACGTGCCATGAATCCTTCCCAAACTTTACCACAATATAATCATACCCTTGATTATTTGCCAATAATGCTGCAGTTAATTATAAAAGGTCAAGCTTCACTGTTAGTGTAAGCAACATTTTCATATGACATTAATTGTAGCCTGCAGTTCTGAACCTGCCCTAAAACAAGAATTGACGGTGCATGATACCCCGATGATACCTTTAATCTGCCTTGATAATGACTAGGGGGCAACGCCAAATTGCTGCTGATACTCCTGTACCCGGGACAATAGCTGCTTGCTGTTTTGGTGTTTGTGAAGATGATTAACCAGATGTGCCAGGTTAATGATGCTGATCACGGGAATACCGAAATCCCGCTCTACTTCCTGGATCGCCGACAAAGCGCCTTGTCCTCTTTCCTGGCGATTGAAAGCAATCACAACCCCGACAGCACTGGCACCCTCTTTTTCAAGTAAACGCATAACTTCCCGAATAGCCGTCCCGGCAGTAATGACATCGTCAATAATCAGCACACGCTTGCCCTTAATGGCTGCTCCAACCAGCGAGCCACCTTCGCCATGCACCTTGGCTTCCTTGCGATTAAACACGTAGGGTATATCCTTGTTGTGTTCGTTGGCCAGGGTTACCGCCGTTGCCGCCGCCAGCGGTATACCCTTGTAGGCCGGTCCGAAAAGCACGTCGTAATCGATGTTGGCCTGCTCGATAGTGGTCGCATAAAATCGGCCCAGTTCAGCCAAAGCCTGACCCGAGTTAAACAGTCCTGCGTTAAAAAAATAAGGACTTGTCCTGCCGGACTTCAACTCGAAGGCACCAAAACGCAATACATCGTGCTGCAGGGCAAAATTGATGAATTCCTGCTGATAATCCTGCATCGCTATCCTCCCAATGCACCACGCTGAATTTCGATCAGTTCTGCAATACCTTTTTCAGCCAATGTCAGCATGTCATTCAACTCTGCCCGGCTATATGGGCCATCCTCGGCCGTACCCTGTACTTCGACATAACCGGACTTCTCGGTCATAATTACGTTCATGTCGGTTTGGGCATTCGAATCCTCTGCGTAATCCAGGTCGAGAACCGGATTCCCGTTGTAGACACCAACCGACACGGCGGCCACGAAATGCGTAAGCGGATTTTTTTCAATAACACCCTTATCTTGCATGCCGCGAAGGGCGTCTGCCAGGGCAACAAAACCGCCGGTAATGGAGGCGGTGCGGGTACCACCATCTGCCTGTATTACATCGCAATCGATTACAATGGTATTTTCGCCCAGCTTTTTTAAATCAATGGCTGCGCGTAACGACCGTCCGATCAACCTTTGTATCTCAACCGTCCGTCCACCCTGTTTGCCGCGGACGGCTTCACGACCCATACGAAAATTTGTCGAACGGGGTAACATACCGTATTCGGCGGTTACCCAGCCTTCACCACTGCCCCGCAGGAACCTGGGAACGCCCTTGTCTACGCTGGCCGTACAAATTACCCTGGTATCGCCAAACTCAATCAAAACAGAACCTTCGGCATGCCTGGTATAATTTCTAATAATTTTTACCGCTCTCAAATCACCTGCAGCTCTACCGCTTGGACGCATAGTTTCCCCGTATTGTTATTTCAAACAAAGTGCAACATTATACCTTGATATCACTGTATAATGTTGCCCGATTTTAACGCTAATATGTCGGGGATTTCGATGTCATCGAGCATGACCGCCTTTGCGCGCAAAGAGTTACAGACCCGGTGGGGTACGCTCACCTGGGAAATACGCTCGGTTAACCATCGCTATCTGGATATGCAGTTCCGTTTACCGGAAAACCTTCGCGACCTGGAGCCGGGTCTGAGAGGGGTCGTCAAAAAAAGATTTTACCGTGGCAAACTCGAATCGAGCCTGTTTTTCCGCCCTTCATCCGAGCAAAGCGACCAGCTCATGGTCAATATAGAGTTGTTAAAATCGATTAATACGGTTTTAAAGCAGGCTCAGGAGCAGGTTGATAACAGCAAGGCAGCCAGCGCCATTGAATTACTCAAATGGCCAGGGGTATTGCAGACCGCTGACACCGACTACGACGAAGTCAGGGACATTGCCCTGAACCTCTACCAGGATGCGTTAAACCAGCTTGCCGAAATGCGTGACCAGGAAGGCGGGGCCCTGGAACTTTTGATCCAGCAAAGGCTGGGCGCCATGGACGAACTCACCAGCAGTATTCGTACCCGTCTTCCGGAAATCAGGGCCTTACAAAAGGCAAGGCTACAGGCGCGCATTGAAGAAGCTAAAGTGGAACTCGAACCTGGCAGGCTGGAACAGGAAGTAGTTATTTTATTGCAAAAATCTGATGTCGATGAAGAGCTCGATCGTTTGCAAACACACGCCCGGGAAGTTCAACGAACCCTTGGCCAGTCCGGCGCAATTGGTCGACGGCTGGATTTTTTAATGCAGGAATTGAACAGGGAAGCCAACACCCTTTCCTCCAAATCAATTCATTCTGATATCACCCGCGCTTCGGTAGAACTAAAGGTGCTTATCGAACAAATGCGCGAACAAATACAAAATATCGAATAAGCAGCAGGCAGCCTGACAACCATGAGCCGATCCCCGGTCCGCAGTGGCACATTATTTATTATTTCAGCACCCTCGGGCGCTGGTAAAACCAGCCTTGTACGCGAACTGGTCAACAGGCTGGATGATATCTGCGTTTCCATATCCTTTACCACGCGAGCAAAACGCGCCGGCGAGAAAAATGGCACGGATTATCATTTTGTCTCCAGACAACAATTTGAAAAAATGTTGGTAGACAACGCCTTCCTGGAGCACGCCAACGTTTTTGGCAACTACTACGGAACATCAAAATCCTGGGTGGAGCAGAAGCTGGTAAAAGGGATCGACGTAATCCTTGAAATCGACTGGCAGGGCGCAAAGCAAGTGCGCAGACTGGTCGGGGAAAGCATTGGTATTTTTATCTTGCCTCCTTCCTTGCAAACGTTACGAGAAAGACTCGTTAACCGGGGACAGGACAGCGACGCGATCATTGAGCAGCGCATGGCGCAGGCTGTCGCGGAAATATCACATTACGCGGAATTTGATTACCAGGTAGTAAACGATGATTTTGAGCAGGCGCTCGAGCAATTAATCACTATCGTGCACGCGAAAAGATCAAATCTTGAAGTTCGGGTGGCACCAATCCAAGAATTAATCAAAGAACTCTTGTCAAACCCCCTTTAAATTAAGTAAACTTGCGCGCCTTGCGTAAGAGTTCGGTTACGCGTTTATTTTCAAACGCGGTCTACCCCAAAGTAACATAATTCAGGAATTAAAATGGCACGAGTAACAGTTGAAGATTGTCTTGATAACGTCGACAACCGCTTTGAACTGGTGATGGTTGCAACGAAGCGCGCACGTCAATTGGCAACAGGCGGCAAAGAGCCCCTGGTAAAAGAAGACAGTGACAAGGCAACCGTTATTGCCCTGCGCGAAATCGCAGAAAACCTGCTGACCGAAGAAATTTTAAACGGCCGCAGCATTGAAGACCAGGGCGCCGACTTATTTGGCGAAGCCGAGAGCGAAGGCGAGGGCGAGGGAGAAGCAACCGACAGCACCGACACAGAAAACCCGGCTGCGGAAATTTCAGAACAAAAGTAAGGATTGCACAAAGCCAGTGCTCCGCAACTCAACAGGTATCTTTCCGGGTACCTGTGATAATAAGGCTTAAAACAAAAAATCTGCCTTAAACCCCTAGAAAGTTTCTCTTTCCTTTGATAATTTGACATATAGCGTTGTCAAATGGCTCGCTAAATTACTTATTTATCATGGATATAGATTAACCTTTGCTGTCGATAACAGATTTTGCTTCCCGATTAAACGGCTACCTCGAACCGGATCAGGTCAATCTGGTGCGGCGCGCCTACTATTACGCAGAACAGGCCCATGATGGGCAGTTCCGTCAAACCGGCGACCCTTATATTACCCATCCTTTAGCCGTAGCCAACATACTTGCCGATATGCGCATGGACCATCAAAGCCTGATGGCCGCCATGCTGCACGATGTTATCGAAGATACGGGTATCAGCAAACCCGCCCTGACCACCCAGTTTAATGAAACCGTTGCCGACCTGGTTGACGGTGTCAGTAAATTAACCCACCTTGAGTTTGAAACGGTAGCCGAGGCGCAAGCGCAGAATTTCCAAAAAATGGCACTGGCCATGGCCGAAGATATCCGGGTGATACTGATCAAGCTTGCCGATCGCCTGCACAATATGCGAACGCTCGGTGTACTCAGCCCGGAAAAACGCCGTCGCATTGCCCGTGAAACCCTGGATTTGTACGCGCCTATTGCCAACCGACTGGGCATGAATAACGTCAGGGTCGAACTCGAAGAGCTGGGTTTTAAAGCACTCTACCCGATGCGCTCGGAACGAATAACCCGCGCCGTAAAGCGAGCCCGTGGCAACCGCAAGGAAATAGTTTCCCAGATTCAGACCGCGCTGGTTGATTACCTGAAGGAGGAAGGACTGCCTGGAAGGGTGATTGGCCGTGAAAAACATATCAACAGCATTTACCAGAAAATGCGGGCGCAAAATAAATCGTTTAACGAAATTATGGATGTTTACGCATTCCGCATGGTGACCGACTCTGTGGATAACTGTTACCGTATCCTGGGTGCCGTCCACAATCTCTACAAACCGGTTGAAGGACGCTTCAAGGACTATATTGCCATTCCCAAAGCCAACGGTTACCAATCGTTACATACTACCTTGTTCGGCATGCACGGCGTGCCCATCGAAATACAGATTCGCACCGAGGACATGGAAGAAATGGCCAACAATGGTATCGCCGCGCATTGGCTTTACAAGAGCAACGAATCGACCCACCGCAGCCACGTTCGGGCCAGGCAGTGGGTGCAGGACTTGCTGGAGATGCAACAACGCGCGGGTAACTCGCTGGAATTTATTGAAAATGTTAAAACCGAACTTTTCCCGCACGAGGTTTACGTTTTCACACCCAAGGGCAAGATTCTTGAATTACCCGTTGGTGCTACTTCGGTTGATTTTGCTTACGCGGTACATACAGACATCGGTAACAGCTGTGTTGCCTGCCGGATTAACCGTCGTCTCGCACCCTTGAGCACACCGCTAATCAGCGGGCAAACAGTCGAAATTATAACCGCCCCGAGCGCTCGCCCTAACCTGGCCTGGCTTAATTTTGTAATTACCGGTAAAGCCCGATCCGGTATTCGGCATTTTTTAAAACATCAACAGCAATCAGAAGCGTGCGATCTGGGCCAACGCCTGCTCAACAAGGCGCTGCTTGACCTGAATACCAGCGTTGACAACCTTACACCCAGCCAGAGAAACCAGATACTCAAGGACACGGGTTGCGCATCCTTTGATCACCTGTTCACCGATATCGGGCTAGGCGATAGAATGGCCTACACGGTTGCCCGGTTATTGAGCGTAAACACTAACGACCCATTGCTCCGGGAAAAAGGACTGCCCCATCAACCTTCGAGTTTTTCAATCCAGGGCACCGAAGGAATGGTTGTCAGCTTCGCCAAGTGTTGTCACCCGATCCCGGGTGAAACGATTATCGGTCACCTCAGTATTGGCAAGGGCCTGGTAATCCATCGGGAAAGTTGCCGCAATATCAAGGATATTCGAAATAATCCGGAGAAGTGTCTTCTTGTCCACTGGGATGATGACGTTCAGGGTGAGTTTAGCGTCGCCCTGCGTATCGAAGTAATGAATCAACGCGGTAATGTAGCCACGATTGCTGCATTGGTGACAGCTGCCGATGCTAATATTGATAAAATCAGCGTAGAAGAAAGAGATGCAAAACTAAGCCTGATTCACCTTGAAATCTATATAAAAAATCGTTTGCACCTGGCCAGGGTAATGCGCAGGATTCGCAACAACAATACCGTCAATCGCATTTCCAGGGTGCGGAGCTAGACAGCCTATCCACCCGCCCATTTATACAGCCGGCTATTCCGGTCCTGATCGCGCCACAAACCACGATCAAAGGCCGGAATCTGAATATTGCTCATGAACGGCTTTGAATCGGGATATCCTTGCCCATGACATCCCCATCTGCGTCGGCCACAAGACAGATAACCCTGGATCAACTCAAGGGCGCAGGACCCCGTACCATCGAACGGTTACAAAAACTGCATATAAATAACGTGCAAGACCTTGTTTTCCATCTCCCATCTCGCTACCAGAACCGAACCCGGGTTACACCCATTGGCGCACTGCAGGAGGGAACCGACGTGCTGATTGAGGGACATGTCGTGATTGCCGATATCGTCCGGGGTCGACGCCGAAGTTTGTTATGCAGAATCGAAGATGGTACCGGCTTCGTCAGCCTGCGTTTTTTTTACTATACCCAGGCGCAAAAAAACAACCTGTACAAGGGTGTCAAAATTCGGTGTTTTGGTGAAGTTCGCCGGGGAGCAACCGGCTTCGAACTGTATCACCCCGAATATCAAATTATTCACCAAAACTCGCCGACAGCGCTGCAACAAACGCTAACTCCAGTCTATCCCACCACGGACGGGTTAAGCCAAAAAAAGGTACGCGACCTGATTTCGCAGGCGCTGGCTCTCACTGCTGATTCGCAAGGATTCCCGCGGCTATTGCCGGCGAATCTGGCAAGCCCCAATGGCCAGGCTGACATATTGAGTACTTTACAATTTCTGCATGCACCACCTGCAAACATATCGGATGCCGATATAGCCTTGCTTGGGCAAGGGTGTCACCCGGCACAGCGCCAGTTGGCCTACGAGGAGCTGGTCGCTCACCATGTCAGCCTGCTACATTTGCGCAGCCAGGTACAGGTAGACAAGGCGCCCGTGATGATGTTGCCCGAGGAGCGCAGGACCGGGTTTTTGCAGTCACTCGGGTTTGAACTGACGAGTGCACAACAGAGGGTATCAAGGGAAATAGCCACGGACTTATCCCGTGAAAAACCCATGCTGCGCCTTATGCAGGGGGATGTCGGTTCGGGTAAAACCGTGGTCGCTGCGCTGGCAGTTCTGCACGCGACAGAGTCCGGCTACCAGGCAGCCATCATGGTGCCTACCGAGATTCTTGCCCGCCAACATATGGTCAATTTTACCCGCTGGTTTGAATCGCTGGGTATTCATCCCACCTGCCTGACAGGCAAGATGAGTCTAAAAAGCAGGCGTCAACAGCTGGAGAAAATTAACAGCGGGCAGGCACAAATCATCATAGGTACACACGCGCTGTTCCAGAAGGATGTCAGCTTCAGTCGCCTGGGATTATGCGTTATTGACGAGCAACACCGCTTCGGCGTTCACCAGCGGCTGAGCCTGCACAACAAGGGATCGGATGCCGGCCAGCGGCCTCACCAGTTGATCATGACGGCGACACCAATCCCCCGCACGCTGGCCATGTGCGCCTACGCAGACCTGGATTTTTCGGTAATCGATGAATTACCCCCGGGTCGTTCACCCGTGCAGACCATAGTAATCGGAGATCAACGTCGAAACGAAGTCATCGACCGAATACACCTTGCATGCCGCGAGGGGAAACAGGCTTACTGGGTCTGCACCCTGATCGAGGAATCAGAAGCCTTGCAATGCCAGGCCGCTGAAGCAACGGCGGATGATTTGAGATCCAGGCTGCCGGACCTGCCAGTAGGCCTGATACATGGCCGTTTAAGCGGCCACCAAAAAACAGCCATAATGGAAGATTTCAAGCAAGGGAATATTCAACTCCTGGTTGCTACAACAGTGATAGAGGTCGGTGTCGATGTACCCGGAGCAAGCCTGATGGTTATCGAAAACCCGGAACGACTGGGCCTGGCCCAGTTGCACCAGCTACGAGGCCGGGTTGGCCGCGGCAAACAACAAAGCTACTGCCTGTTGATGTACAGAGCTCCTTTAACAGACCCGATAAAACAACGCCTGTCCGTCCTTAGAGACTCGAATGACGGCTTTGTGGTTGCCGAAAAAGACCTTGAACTACGTGGACCGGGCGAGTTTCTGGGTACGCGCCAAACCGGTGTAATGCAATTTAAAATGGCCGACTATGAGCGAGACCAGGCGCTATTCCCCAAGGCGCGAACCTGTGCGGAAAAAATTATCAGCCTTCATCCCGGGCTGGTCAAACCTTTGCTCGAACGCTGGCTCGGCTCGTACCAGGAATACCGGCAGGTATAGAATATTTACACGGCAATCAGTGCTTTATAACATTTTATTGTCTACACTTACCCGGCAAAGGGAATTACAAAATAGCGGTAACATTCCCGGTTTATATTTAACCAAAGGATAAAGGCGCCCTTATTGAATATTCCGGCACACATTATTAACCTGCTTGACAAAAAAGACGTTACCTACGAGATAGAACCGCGCGATCCTGACATGCTGATGGCACGCTTGCACGATCAGGAAAGCCCGGACGCTCAGTTTGTACTAATAACGCCGGTTTCCGATACGAACGGGAAGCTGCAACTAATCCATTCGGCAAATGTGCTGGTTGACATAGACGCGTTGTCCGAGCATTGCGGCCCGGACCTGCATGCGGTGTCCAGCGAGACAACCAAAAAATTCATGCAACAAAAACACCTGGATACCTTGCCAGCCATTCCGCAACTAACGGGTGACAGGGCCCTGGTTGACAAGGGCGTGCTGGACGCCAAAGAAATTTATATGCATTCGGGGCGGGTTGACCAGGTTTTAAAAATACCCGGCCATTCCTTTAAAAACCTGATTGATGAGGCCGAAGTATTGGCATTCGGTATCCCGCTGAGCAGGACAACACCCGAACTATCCAGCTCTGAACATGACATCGAAAATATTCACTACGTGATCAGGAAGTATACCTCTCTGCAAATCCAGCGGCGCTTGACTGAAACCCTGGAAATACCCCCGCTTTCAAGAACAGCGCAAAATATTATCAGCCTGGCCGCCAAAACAGATGCTGACGCGGAAGAACTGGTTAAAATCATTGAGCTTGATCCCAGTTTATCCGCACAAATTGTCGGCTGGGCCGCTTCACCCTATTATTTGGCACCAGGCAATATAACTTCCATCCATGATGCCATCGTAAGGGTGTTGGGATTTAATCTGGTTTTGAACCTGGCAATGGGTCTGGCCCTGGGCAAAAGCCTGAAAATACCTGCAGAGCAAACTGACAGCGTCGAGGTTTTCTGGAAACAATCGATATACACCGCATTGACCATGGATAAACTTAACCGTGCCATTCCATCCAAACACAGAGTCGCTCCCGGGCTGGCCTATTTGTCCGGACTGCTTAATAACTTTGGCTACTTGATTCTGGCACACGTTTTTCCCACGCATTTTTCTGTCATTTGTCGTTATATCAAGGTCAATCGGCATCTGAATCCCATGTACGTCGAGCAATACCTGCTGGGCCTGTGCCGTCATCAAATTTGCAGCCAGCTTATGAAGGCCTGGAATTTACCGGAATCCGTCTGTACTGCGCTTCGTTTTCAATTGGCAGCCGAATACAGCGGTGATTATTTCCAGTACGCCAACCTTTGCCTGCTGGCTAAAAGGCTGCTCGCAGCACGTGGGATCGGTGACCTGCCCTTCGAGGTTATACCGGCACACCTTTATGAACGCCTGAACCTGCAACCGGGTGATGCCGAAGCAGCCATTGAATCAATCATGGAATCTTCAAGCGATATCGACGCGATGATCGGCATCTTCTCCTCGTAAAAACTCACCCGAAACCGGCTGTTGTTCCAACCCAACCCGATCCCTAGTAACGACATCATTTTTTAATTCATTATTTCATGCTTGCCTATCTCTTTTCTGTGCAAGACATTCACGGGTGCCCAAACTATAATGCTTCATCCTGTTACCTGACCCTGATTCGTATTGACCTTGAAACCACCTCGACAACGCGCGTTAAATCAGTGGCACCACTATCGGCGCAACCTGTTATTTGGTGCCAATGCGACATGGCGTGACTGGCTGCTTGATCAGGGTTCATTGACCAAGCGACTGATAACAGCCAGCGAAGGTGACTTTCGAGTTGTCAAACTTAAACAGGGTTGGGGACGACCCTTCCTGCACGAGGCACGGCGCCTTAACATTAAGCCCCGTCAACTGGCGATTATTCGCGAAGTCATACTGGTTTGTCGCGGTGAACCCTGGGTCTACGCACGCAGCGTATTTCCGCTGGAAACACTAACCGGGCCACTGCGCTGGCTAAAAAACCTGGACACCCGCCCGCTCGGTGACATGCTGTTCAAGGATCCAAGCATGCGCCGGACCTTGTTTGAAGTTGCAGTGCTTGATGGTGCAAGCATTGAAAAACGCACTAAAATTCCCTGCAACAAACCGGTATGGGGTAGACGCTCACTGTTTTTTTTGAAAAACAAACCGATTCTTGTAGCCGAAATTTTTCTGCCGACACTGGAAAAACACGCACAACAAACAAAATTATCTAAACTATAATCAATTCTGCGAACATCACTTTTGCCCGATAAACCGTTGCCTTATAAACCATGATTTCTACTTTGACAGCCCAACTTGCCGATTACGGTCGCCTGATGCGTTTCGACAAACCTATTGGCACCTACCTGTTACTTTGGCCAACGCTTTGGGCCCTGTGGATCGCCGCCGAAGGCTTCCCCGATGAGCGTGTATTCCTTATTTTTGTATTGGGCGTCGTCATGATGCGCGCTGCCGGCTGTATCATTAAC
The DNA here is from genome assembly GCA_947258415.1 of uncultured Pseudomonadales bacterium. Taxonomy (GTDB): domain Bacteria; phylum Pseudomonadota; class Gammaproteobacteria; order Pseudomonadales; family IMCC2047; genus CAMYIF01. Next base: position 2,756 of record CAMYIF010000015.1, on the reverse strand, counting down.
GATTTTGCCGACCGCAAGATTGACGCGCTTGTCGAAAGGACCAAAGACCGGCCGCTGGCAACCGGGAAAATATCAACCCTGGAGGCGCTGTCACTTTTCTGCATGTTGATCAGCCTGGCCTTTTTCCTGGTGCTGTTAACCAACATGCTGACCATTAGCCTGGCAGTGATCGCCCTGGTGCTTGCGTCGACGTATCCGTTCATGAAACGTTATACCTACCTGCCCCAGGTAGTCCTCGGCGCCGCCTTTTCCATGAGCATACCCATGGCATTTGCGGCACAAACGGGGTCGGTACCGCCTTATGTCTGGTTGATTTACTCGGCCAATTTAATCTGGACCGTTGCCTACGACACCATCTACGCCATGGTCGACCGGGAAGATGACCTGAAAATCGGGGTAAAGTCCACCGCGATCCTTTTCGGTGACGCAGACAAGGTAATTATTTTTGCCCTGCAGATGCTGATGCTGTTGATCTTTGTAGTGCTCAGCATACGGTTGAACCTGAACCACTGGTTTTATTTTAGCTTATGCTGCGTATTGCTGGTTTTCAGTTACCATCAGTACCTGATAAAAGACCGGGCTCGTCATCTTTGTTTCCAGGCATTCCTGCACAACCACTGGGTTGGCCTGATCATCTTTATTGGCTTGCTGCTCAACTATGGGTTTGGTCAATAACGACAAACCGGAAAGCTAGTTTCGGAGGCTATGCATATACGCCGCGGTATCCAGCATACGGTTGGCAAAACCCCATTCGTTGTCGTACCAGCTCATTACCTTGGCATGATCTTCATACACGCGGGTATGTTGCGCATCGACAATGCTGGAAAGCGGGTTCCCGAGAAAATCGACCGACACCAATGGTAAGGTATTAAAACCCATTATATTTTTAAGCGACCCGGCGGCAGCAGTTTCGAGTAGTCCGTTGATCTCTTCCATACTGCTGTTTCGTTTCAGGCAAAAATAGGCATCGACGATCGATACATTGGCGGTTGGGACACGTACCGCCATGCCGTCCAGGCGGCCTTCGAGTTCGGGCAAAACCAGCCCTACGGCAGACGCCGCACCGGTTTTTGTCGGGATCATCGACTGCCCGGCACCACGCGAACGGTAGGGATCTTTATTGGCCTGGTCGAGCAACACCTGGCCGTTGGTATAGGCGTGTATGGTATTCATGAAGCCGTATCTTATTCCAACGGCATCGTTTATCACCTTGGCCACAGGCGCCAGACAGTTGGTCGTGCAGGAAGCATTGGAAACGATACGATGCCCGGCATTCAGGCTTTGATGATTGACTCCGTATACTACTGTTGCATCGGCATCCTTCACCGGCGCGCTGACCAGCACTTTTTTGGCGCCTGCTGTTAAATGCCCGGCAGCCAATGCTTTCGAGGTAAACTTGCCGGAACACTCCAGCACAAGGTCAATCCCGAGCGATTCCCATGGCAGTTTTTCAATATCCGCTATCGAGGTTAACCGGATTTCGCGCTTATTGATAACCAGCCGGTCATCGCGCAAATGAATATCGGCTCGAAAGGGCCCGTGCGTCGAATCGTAACGCGAAAGGTGCGCCAGCAGGTCAAAATCGCTGAGGTCGTTGATGCAAACAATTTCCATGTCTGTGTACAGCTGTGATTGTTCCAGCGCACGCACTATACCGCGGCCGATGCGACCATATCCATTTATCGCCAACCTGATCATATTTACCCTCCAGTAAAGTTTTTATTTATCTATAACCTGATTAGACAGGCAGAGCTGCCCTTTGATCTGAAAAGTTACCGGTTACAGGGCACGCAGAATGGCGGCGCCGGTTTTACAGGCAGGCAACCAGGCACCTGCAGCATGAACATTATCGCATTTTCAATCGGAACAAAGCAGGTCACAAACAAGGTTAGGAATGGTTCATTGCTCCAGGTTGATGTCGACCATCAGTTCGTTTGCCAGAGTTTCCAGCTCTTCCTGCAACAACTCCATCGATGCCTCGGGAGGAACAATTAAACGGGCGTTGGCCATGAACAGCATCTCACCGGACATGGATGCGCTCTGGCACTCGGTATCAAGCTCGACAACATTAACCCCGTGTTTGGCCAGGATACGGGTAATATCCCTGACAATGCCCGGGCGATCCTGGCCGATCAATTCCAGGGAAAATTCCCTGGCATCATCGATATTCTCTGATGCGAAGCTGCGCTCGGCAATAATTTGCAAGCCGGACGATTGCAACGCAAGTAAATCTGCAATCAGGGCATCAACATGGGTCTCGGGCACACTTGCCTGCAAAATGCCTGCAAATTTTCCTGCCAGCGACAACATACTGCTTTCAATCCAGTTACCCTGGTGTTCAGCCAGCGTATTTGACAACATTTCCACGATTCCCGGCCGATCATCACTGATAACGGTTAATACAATTAAAGCATTCATGCGTATTTCCTATTCGTAGTCAGTAATTAATGGGCAGGAACAAATCAGGTTTCGATCTCCGTAGACATTATCAACCCGTGCGACCGGTGACCAGTACTTGGTATCGTGTAACGACGCGACAGGGAAGGCGGCCTGTTCACGGCTGTAACCGTGCCCCCATGTATCCGAGGTTACCATCCGGGCGGTATGCGGTGCATTGACCAGCGGGTTATCGCCGCCTTCAACACCGGTCTCGCCAACAGCGTGAATTTCGGCGTCGGTCGGACCAAGAAACGCCGCGGCGGCTGGCTCGAGACACGCTTTGTGGAAATCAGCCGGGAGGACTTCGAAGTCGGGTC
>CAMYIF010000014.1 GCA_947258415.1 uncultured Pseudomonadales bacterium | reverse complement strand
CATGTTTAATGACTTTATTCTTGTTGGACCTGAAAGTAACCCGGCGAAGGTCACCGTGACTGACGATATCTATGCTGCTTTCAGGAAAATTTATAACCTGAGGAAAACGAATCAGCGGGTTATTTTCCTTTCCAGGGGTGATGATAGTGGAACACACAAGCGGGAATTATCGCTGTGGCAAAAGCTGGGTATCAGCGATTATAACGATCGAGGCGCCAGCTATCGTGAAACGGGTGCCGGGATGGGTAAAACCCTCAATATCGCTGCTGCGCTCAATGCCTATACACTGGTCGATCGTGGCACCTGGCTGAGTTTCAATAATCGGCAAGAACTGGTTGTACTGGTGCAGGGCGGGGAGGATTTGTTTAACCAGTACAGCGTGATTGAAATAAATCCAGAGGCGCACCCTCATATAAAAGCCGGCCTGGCGAGGCAATTATCGGATTGGCTTGTCAGTCGGGAAGGGCAAAAGGCTATCTACGAATACAAGATCGGTGGCAAAAATTTATTTTATCCGAATTTCAGCGGCCGACACGCCAGTGAATGATAAAGTACCAGTAATATCAGGACATTTTTAACACGAGCGCACGCATAACAGATTAAATATGGTGGAATATTAAGATGGATAAACAGGCAAAAATTGAACTGGAAGCAGCTGTACTCAGGCGGCTGATACGGCATTTTGACGAGCATAAAGAGGTTCAGAATATTGATTTAATGAACCTGGCCGGATTCTGTCGTAATTGCCTGAGTAAATGGTATCTCGCGGCGGCTGCAGAACGAGGCATTGATATGAATTATGATGAGGCTCGCGAGGTTATTTACAAAATGCCTTACAGTCAGTGGAAGGCAAAATATCAGAAAGAGGCAAGCCCGGAACAACTAAGGAAATTCGAAAAAAATAAAAAATAACATGGCGCACGCGCAGGTTACCGGGCTTTTTATTTATCCCGTCAAAGGTCTGGGCGGCATCTCTTTGCAACAATCCGCATTACTGGCTACCGGGCTTGAGGGTGACCGTCAGTGGATGCTAGTGATGCCAAACGGACGCATGGTGACACAACGCCAACTGCCGTTAATGTCTTTGATTTCAACACGCCTAAGCGGCGATCGATTGGTCATCAGCAGGGAAAATGAAGCGGACCTCATCATCAATCTGTCAAGGGTACCTGATCGCCAGGTACCCGTTTCAGTCTGGAGCGATTCATTTACAGCGCTTGATGAAGGTGAGCTGGCATCGGCGTGGTTTACACGCGTTCTTTCGTCAAAGTTTCCGCTTCGGCTAGTAAGGATGGATAACCGGGTTTTGCGTCCTCAATCCAGGCCGGAATTGCTGGGCCAGGATACCAGTACAGGGTTCGCTGATGCCGCGCCCTACCTGCTTGCCAGCGAGTCTTCCCTTCAGGCGGTTAATGCCCGGCTGGCCAGCAGGGGAGCGGATGTCGTGCCAATGAATCGGTTCCGGCCAAACCTGGTTATCCGAGGCCTGCCCGCGTTTGAAGAATATAAGCAAGGTTATTTATCTATGAAATCAGATATATATAGCCTGACTTCCTGTTATCCCTGCGAGCGTTGTGTGGTGACAACCACAAACCAGCTAACCGGTGAAATAGATAAAATATACAGGGAGCCGCTTGCTACCCTGCTAGAAATGAATACTGTTGATTCGCAAAAAGGCGCGTATTTCGGACAGAATATGATTTTGTCTAAAGGTACAAGACAGCTTATACGCTTGGGCGACCGTTTGGCGTGGCATGCAGCCGATTTGGCCTGAAAATAATGGAATAGGTGTATACATTCTAGACCCTGAAAACCCGTTTTCCCGATCCGGTTTTATGCCAAAATAATATAATCAGCGCGACATAATATCTCGACAATCAATCGGGTTATGGTAGTATCGCGTGCTACTTTTTTGAGAACTGGAAGAGACTTGTCTATGTTAAAGAAATATGCCAATACTCTAATCTTGTTTGTTGCCTTATTTCCTGGCTTGACCGTCGCCGACACCGGTGCGCTAGTGAATACAGGGAATACAGCCTGGGTATTTATTTCGACAATTCTTGTCCTGTTTATGGTTTTGCCTGGTTTATTTCTTTTTTACGGCGGGTTGGTGCGTTCAAAGAATGTGCTCAGCGTTTCGATGCAAACCTTTGTTATTTGTTGCATGGTTAGCCTGCTTTGGCTGATATTCGGTTACAGCCTTGTTTTTACTGATCCAACGGGCTGGTTCGGTGGATTGAATAAAGCCTTTTTTGCCGGTGTTTTTGATGGCTCGATGTTCGGGGATATACCCGAATCGGCCTTTGCCCTTTACCAGATGGTGTTTGCCATTTTTGCCACTTCGCTTGTTGTTGTCGGGTTTGCCGAACGCATGCGTTTTCCGGCAATTGTTGCGTTCTGCGCTGCCTGGTTATTATTTGTCTACGTCCCCGTCGCACATTGGGTCCGCGGTGACGGATGGTTGGCTCAAATGGGCGTGATGGATTTTGCCGGCGGCTCCGTCGTTCTTCTAACTGCGGGCGTCGGTGCCCTGGCCATTGCCCTGTTTCTGGGCAAACGCCGAGGCTTCCCGACCATGACGTATCCTCCACACAATATGACCATGACTATTACCGGTGCAGGAATCCTGTGGATAGGCTGGTTCGGTTTTAACGGCGGTAACGCGCTTGCCGCTGATGGCCAGGCCGGCATGACCTTGCTGGTTACCCAGTTGTCGGCTGCATCGGCGGTATTGTGCTGGATGGTTTGTGAATGGTTAAAATTTCATCGTCCCAGTGCGCTGGGTATGGTCCTGGGCTTGCTTGGTGGCCTGGTTGCCATCACTCCGGGAGCGGGTTACGTGGGCCCTGCCGGTGCAATGGTTATCGGCGCCCTGGCCGGCATTGCCAGCTTTTACGCGACGGTATTCATTAAATGGAAATTTGAAATAGATGACCCCTTTGCATTTACTATTTTCGGTGTCGGCACTATTACAGGCATGTTGCTGACCGGCTTTTTCGCTTCTGACCAGTTAAGTATTTTCAGTGGTACGGGACTGGGTGAAGGGGTATCAATATCCGGGCAAATGGGAACACAGTTTGTGGGTATGGCCGTAATATCTCTTTATACCCTGGTTTTTTCCTGGGTGATATTGAAGGCGTTATCCTATTTCATGGAATTACGGGTCACCGTCGGCTACGAAGCCCATGGTCTTGACCTGACGCTTTACCATGAACGCGGTTACGACCTGTAATAGAAACAGGTTAAAAAAGCTTGGTACCTTGTGTATCAAGCTTTTTTTTTACTCCCGGTAAATGGCCTGAACGCCTGGACCGGGCACCAGAAAAAACCATGACTCAATATTGTTTCAAGCCGGCTTGGCTTCCAGGTCGTCTTCGATCCAACGAACCAGGGAATACCATTGCGCGCTTTCTTCTTTTGCGCTTTTCAATTTGAGCTCCTGTATCCCGATGCCTTCTTCGGCAGCCCGGACATAATTCTGTGTGTCTCTTAAACTACTGATAAACGGAATGTCCAGATCTTTAAGAAATGATTCGAGGTATTTATAGGACTTGGTATTTTTCCGTACCCGGTTGCCAACGATGGCGATACGTTTCTTGGAGTTTCGAAATTCGGGATATTTGGTGAGTTCGGTTAAAAACTGTGTGGCTGCCCTTATATCGATGGGTGAGGCCATGACAGGTATGAGTATAGTGTCGGCTTCACGAATCAGTTTTGCAGCTGTCATCGCCTCGAGTCTGGCCGGCGTATCAACGATAATGCGTGTAGTTCCGACCGGTACCCTCAGTTGCCAGGTGCGTGTGGTGAGACCGCTCTTGTGGCCGGCCTTAACGCAATGAATGGGCGGTAAACCTTTCGGCCGGGCGTCTAACCAGTGGGTGCTTGAAGCCTGGGGGTCGTAATCTATCAAGGCGGTTTGTTGGTTTTCGCAAGCGTATTGGCAGGCCAGGTTAGTCGCTATCGTGGTCTTGCCGCATCCTCCTTTTGCGTTTAACACCAGAATACGGTGTGCTCTTTGTTGTTCAATCACTCGCATCGACTGTTATTACCGTTAAAATAAGACATCTGTAAATGTCTTGAATTTTACAAGCCGGGTTATCAAATTGTTTAATTTATTTTAATAGACAACCCGTGCTGTAATTACTTTATAATCTGCTTAGGTATTCTGCCCTTAAGACTAATATGAAGGTGTTCTAAAACTGATAAGGAAGACTTCATACGCTCTTCATAGTAATTTAATTATGTGGCGGAGGCAAAATTATAAATATGTGCACCATGATTATGATATCAATGGGCCATAAATTTTTTGGCCATCATTATAAAAGGCCTGTTTGATCAATTAAGGGGATTGCATGCTTCAGGGTTCAGTGACTGTGTTGGGTGGCGGTAGTTTTGGAACGGCCATAGCAAATATAGCAGCAGAAAATGGCAGCAAGACCTACCAGTGGATGCGCAACCAGGCGCAAGCAGACCAGATAAACGAGGAGCGCGTTAATCAGCGTTATATGCCTGATTATTACCTGCATGAAAACCTGATCGCTACCACGAATCTTGAACTCGCTGTGAAAGCGAGCCCTATTATCTTTCTTTCTATCCCCAGTAGCGCATACAGCGAAATTGTCGATAGGATTGCTCCCCTGATTACACCGGATCAAATGCTGGTAAGCACAACCAAGGGTATCGTTGCCGATGGTTTCCAGTTGATGAGCCAGATTGTGGCAAGCAAAACAAACTCTAAAAGAATAGGTGTCATCAGTGGTCCTAACCTGGCCAAGGAGATAGCCAAGCGTGTATTAACCGCAACGGTTATCGCCAGCGAAGATGCCGAGCTCAGACAAACTGTCCAGGAAGTCCTGGCGAATGATTATTTTCGAGTCTACGCCAATAACGACATGTTCGGCGTTGAACTGGGCGGCGCATTAAAAAATATCTATGCGATTTGTTCCGGAATGGGTACTGCGCTGGGTATGGGGGATAATACCCGCAGCATGCTGATAACCAGAAGCATTGCTGAAATGAGCCGATTCGCCAAGTGCATGGGTGCCAATCCGCTTACCTTTATTGGGCTGGCAGGTGTTGGTGACCTGATAGTGACCTGTATCTCCCCGCTTAGCAGGAATTACCGCGTGGGTTATGCTGTGGGTAAAGGTGAATCACTGGAACAGGCTGTCGCCCAGTTGGGTGAAGTGGCCGAAGGTATCAATACGGTCCGCCTGGTAAAAGAAAAGGCAGATGAGCTGGGTATTTATATGCCACTAGTCAATTTCTTGTACGATGTCCTGTTTTGTAATGTGCCCATTGAATCAGCCATTAATTCGCTCATGCAGGCCGCCCAGGCTTCTGACGTTGAATACACCTTGCCTCGCGATAACCCGCCATCCGGGACATAGCGGGAAACCTGGAAACACTTCCTGAAAATTGACTTGAAGAATACCTGTTTCAAGTTACGTGTAATACAATACGCGGCGCATTTGCCTCGACACAAGAGTCGGGATGGACAGTAGTCCGATTCTGGATCGCCCGGCAAAATACGGGCTACCAATAAGGGTGTGCATAATTGATTTATTGTTGAATATGGTTTTGGTGTATGTCTGAGTTTAACTACTATCTATGGATTTTATATGGCTTCGCTGCGCTGAGCCTGGTTTTCCTCGCCTGGTATTTCCTCAGGAGAATCAGGGTAGGGTGGCTGGCCGACGCTTTGATATTACTCATCGCTGTGTCGCTGTTGACTCCCTGGTTGGCGGTGCCAGGTAAAATTGATTTAGCCCCGGCATTATTCATATTCGTATTCGAAGCAATGCTCATGGAAAACCCGACTATACTTCGAACAGGTTTGCCGCTAGCCGGGGTTTATGGACTGGTCTGGCTGGCTTTATTGATTAAACGCAGATTATTACGGCGAATAAAGAATCCATAGGCTTAGCGAATGTAACTTCAGGTTATAGAGTAATGAAAAGGAATTTACCGGATACTTTATATACTTATCAAATACATTATATAAGCTATTTAAATTGATGATATATAATGAAAAAATATTTATATTATTCCTGCTAACTATTACTTTCCTGTTCGCCGGATTTTCTGCCTCTGCCCAACCCGTCGACCTCAGGATTGTGGTTGATATTTCAGCCGACGTCCGCAAGAGCGCACCCGACAGGCAACACCTGGATGCCATTCACTTGCTGGTGAATCAACTGCCTGTGGGATCCAGGGCGGGTATCTGGACCTTCGGAAGATATGTTAATCATTTGGTAACCTACGGCAAGGTAACTCCCGATTGGCTTAACACAGCCGGTGATGGTATTTCAAAAATACGTTCCGTGGCCTCGAAACGTGATATTTATTCGGCGTTAAAAAATGCGGCGTTTGACATCGATAAATCCAGTGTTTTGCCGCGTCATATTTTACTTTTGAGTAGTGGTGACCTGGACCTTTCTGATAGTGCCGCCAATAACAAATTGCGGGGTTTATTGCTTAACACGCTACTACCGAAAATGATGAATGCAGGGATCAGGATTCATACCCTGTCACTGTCTGACAATAATGGCACCGGCTTGCTTCGTACACTTTCAAGGGAAACCGGGGGATATTCCCTTGTTTCCCGAAGCCCGGAAAAGATAATCTACTTTTGTAATAAACTGGCGGAAAATTTTAGACCCGATAATTATATTCCGATACACGAAAACCGGTTTGCTGTAGATACCCATGTGACAGAATTCAATGCCACCCTGTTTGGAGGATCGCCTTCCTCGCTTATCGTGACTTCACCCGGAGGTAAAATATATTCTACTGAAACTGCAAACACTCACACACTTCTGGGTAAGCACTTTGCCCGTTACAAGATAAGTAACCCCGAAATGGGGCAGTGGAAAATTTCCGGTAACCTGTCTCCTCATAGTCGCGTTTATGTTCGTGGAAACCATGTCCTCGATATTGACGGGCTGACGCCAGCATACGTGACCAGCGAAAATATTATTGTTTCGGCTTCAACCATTAACCCCGGGCAGGAAACAGGCATTCAGGGATCCAGCGAAGATACCGAGTTTGCCATTACAATCACGGATATCGAAAATAGATCTGGCTCTGACCTGAATGGTAAAAACGGCTTCACTCAATCAATGACAGCTGCGTCTACAGGAGAGGGTATTTACCAGGCTGAAATTCAGGGGTTGAGCCAGGAAGGCCTCTATATGCTCAGCACGGTCGCCAAAACTCTCGACTATGAACGTGGCCTGGACAGGCTCATCCAGGTAAACGAGCTGTTTAAAATGGATGTCAGTACCGAGAAGACCAATGAAAAACTGGCCTATAACATACAAATCCTTCCATCGGATACTGACCTTGTGCTGAACAAGACAAGTATCATTGCCACTATTACCGATTCGGACGGAAAGTGGAATGTTCGCACCGTAGAATTCACGGGTGACAAAAGCTGGCAATTGATGCTCGATGACGATAATCAAAGCACGGAATTCAAGGTTGAACTGGATTTCAGGGGACGTACTTTCAGTGGCAGAGAGGTCCATTACCGCCTTAAGCCATTGATTATAGAACTGACGCAGAGAGTCAAGGCAAAGGGGCAAACCCTGGCTCCTGGCGACCCGACCCTTAATGATGCCAATGGCCAGGTTGTCGGTCCAGGGACTTTGCCCGGAATCGTTACAGAGCAGGGCATAAACAACCGTGCACCTGAACAGTTACAGGCAGCCGGAAACCAAACGGTTAAACGGGGCTCGTATGTGTGGATACTGATTATTGGCACAGGTTTTGTCCTTGGCGCGGCACTGGTGTTGTTCTATTTCTGGCAAACCAGTAGGAAACCGTCTGACAATAAGGGTAAAACCGGCGCGCCGATTGAAAAAGAAGTTAGCGCCACTAAAGCGCCTGATGCCAAAGTGCCGGATGAACCGCCGGTCATACGCGAAGTGGTTGGTCGTGAAGCGATTGATCCCGACAAGAACAAAAAACCGGCAGTAACGTCCGATCAGCCCGACGAAATATCCTCCCTGGAATTGGCAGCAGACAGGTCTGAATCCGCCGAAAAGGGTCGGCCGCGGGATCAGGGCGATGATGATTTGGACGTTGAAATCGATTTTGATGCCGATTTGATTGAAGAAACGAAACTTGCCAGCGAATGGCGCGACCTTGATGCTCAAAGTAACCTGTCTGCCAGGGAGGAAAATGATCTTGATATCGATTTTGACATCGACGAGACAGACCAACAAAAAACCGATAAAAATGCCTGAATGGCCTGGCTTGATCAGGTTCTGCGAACGGGAATAAAATAAGGTAATCCGGGGAAATGGAATTAATTAAAATGGCAAAAATTTTCAGGTGTTGGTATGTGTGAACTCTTGGGTATGAGCGCTAATGTGCCTACCGATATTTGCTTTAGTTTTTCCGGCTTGATGCAACGCGGCGGAAGTACCGGGCCGCACAAGGATGGCTGGGGGATCATTTTCTATCATGGAAAAGGCTACAGGGAATTTCGTGATCCGGAACCCAGTGCCGATTCGCATATAGCCAAACTTGTCCAGAAATACCCGATTAAAAGCGACATCGTTATCAGTCATATTCGCCAGGCAAATTCGGGCCGGGTCGGCATGGAAAATACACACCCTTTTTGCAGAGAACTCTGGGGACGCTACTGGTCATTTGCCCATAACGGGCAGGTTAAGGCAGTTAAAAAAGAAGCGTTAAATACCTACTTGCCCGTAGGCACCACTGACAGTGAATATGCCTTTTGCTGGTTGCTGGATAAGATACGGGAGAAATACCCCAAACCGCCAAGACAACCCGGAGGCCTGTTCCGGTTGATTTACAAATGTTGCGTCTATTTGAACCAGTTTGGTGTGTTCAATATGTTACTGACCGACTCAAGGTATTTGTTTGCCTATTGCGGCAAGCAGCTAACATGGATAACCCGGCGAGCGCCTTTTGGAGAAGCCTCGTTGCAGGATGTTGATATAACGGTTGATTTCGGACGCGAAACCACGGACAAGGATGTTGTTACGGTTATCGCTACCCAGCCGTTAACCATCAATGAAGAATGGCACGATATGAAACAGGGTGAACTGGCAATGTTTAAAGACGGTGTCGAAATCAGGAACTATTCGCCTTCTTCCTGATCGACAGCTGTTTTACCGGCCACTTGCCAGGCTGTTAACTGGCAGCCTGTTCTTTTATTTCGTTAAAAAACAACAGGCCATCAACAGGCGCGCAGTCTGGCGCCCTGATGATGGATGGCCAGGATATCAAGCGACAGTGATTTCCGGTAATACCGGCCGGGGTATTTTTACTTTCTCTGTGGGTGCCAGCACATCTGCGGTTCCGACAACAACGGGTTTCTCGTTCTGGTTGGTCACCAGGCAATTGAGCTGCACGCCTTTCTTCTCATCGTTTTTACTGACAACTTCCACCTCGATCTTTAGCCGATCGCCAAGGATAACAGGGCGCAGAAATTTCAGGCTCTGGCCCAGGTAGATTGTACCCGGACCCGGCATGACGGTAGCAAGCGTGGCTGAAATCAGCGAAGCAGACCAGATACCGTGGGCAATTTGCTGTTTAAAGGGTGTTTTCGCTGCGTAATCGGCATCCAGGTGCACAGGGTTTACATCACCGGATACAGCGGCAAAAAGAACCAGGTCCTTTTCGGTCAGGGTACGTTCTGAGCTGGCTTTATCGCCGATATTAAGTTCGTCAAATGTTATGTTTTCAATGTATTCCATAGTCCAGCCTTTATTATTCGAAAATTTTAGTTAGGTCTCGTTAAATTATTTACCCGGCCATTTAGTGTAAAGCTATTGCCAGCAAATCGATGATCGTAAAACCAGGGAAAGTGTATTTCTATTTTAACCCAGAAGGGCGTAACTACAAAGGGCTGACTGCGCAGATAGTTTGATCAACTCAGCATATCTGAGTATTGTATGCTCACCTGAAAACGCCGAATTATCCCGATAGTGAAGACCCCGTATTTTTACCATGGCCAATGCAACGCCTGAGCAGTTAAAAGAAAAAATTGGCGCGTGTATGATCGCCGACCGGTTTCGTTTAAAAAACAGTTTGCGAAGCGCGCTGAAAATTAAAAAAAATCATGCCTCTGAAACGGCCATCCAGCGGGTACAGTTGCAGATCGAGAAATCGCTGGCACTCGCTGATGTTCGTCTTAAGTCGCTCCCGGAAACAACTTACCCGCAATCCTTGCCCGTTTCGTATAAACGGCAGGAGATTGCCGATGCCATATGCAGTCACCAGGTCGTTATCGTTGCCGGTGAAACCGGTTCCGGCAAGACCACGCAAATACCCAAAATATGCCTGGATGCCGGTCGGGGGATTGTTGGCAAAATTGGCCACACACAACCCAGACGCCTGGCGGCGCGAACGGTTGCGGCCCGGCTGGCCGAAGAGTTGAATGTCACCCTGGGTGATCAGGTCGGTTACCAGATCCGGTTCTCGGATCAATCGAGTAATCTCACCCATATTAAGTTAATGACCGACGGGATATTACTGGCTGAAACGCAGCGGGATCGATTCCTCAGTGGCTACGATACCCTGATCATCGACGAGGCCCACGAACGTAGCCTGAATATTGATTTTTTACTGGGATACCTGAAGCAATTGCTGCCCAGGCGGCCGGATCTCAAGGTTATAATTACCTCGGCGACCATCGACCTTGACCGTTTCTCGAGTCATTTTGGCAACGCACCTGTAATCGAAGTATCGGGGCGTACCTACCCGGTGGAAGTTATTTATCAGCCGGGCAACGAGAAGCAGGATAATAACAAGGCGTCGAAGGGTATACCGATTGATGGCCCTGACGGCCTGCCCGGGAACATTCTGGCAGCGGTGGATCGAATCAGGGCCTTGCCCGGGCATACTGGCGCAAACGATATACTGGTATTCCTGAGTGGCGAGAAAGAGATTCGTGATGTTTCAAAACTCCTCAGGCATCAGCACTATCGGCATACGGAAATTTTGCCCTTATATGCCCGACTGAGTAATGCCGAGCAGAACAGGGTTTTCCAGCTGCACACTGGCCAACGCATTATCCTGGCAACCAATGTTGCCGAGACATCCATAACTGTGCCCGGTATTCGTTACGTTATTGATTCGGGCCTGGCTCGTATCAGCCGGTACAGTATTCGTTCCAAGGTACAGCAGCTACCTGTCGAACCGATTTCCAGGGCCAGCGCCAACCAGCGCAAGGGCCGATGCGGACGCCTCAGCGACGGTGTATGTATCCGGCTATACAGCGAAGAAGATTTTAACAACCGCCCCGAATTTACCGATCCTGAAATCCTGCGAACCAACCTGGCCTCGGTAATCCTGCAAATGCTGCATTTACGCCTTGGAGATATCGACGCATTTCCCTTTATCGAGCGTCCGCATTCGCGTTCGATCAAGGATGGCTATCAACTGTTGCTGGAACTGGGCGCTGTTAATCAGGGTAAACGAATCACCAAATTGGGTCGTCAACTGGCGCGATTTCCTCTCGATCCGCGTATTGCGCGGATGCTTGTTGCCGCCAGGGAATATAATTGCCTGCACGAAATCCTGATTATTGCTTCTGCGCTGGCCATCCAGGATCCGCGTGAAAGGCCCCATAATAAGCAGCAGGCGGCCGATCAGAAACATCGCATTTATGCCGATGATGATTCTGATTTCATGGGCCTGGTAAATCTTTGGCACGGTATCGAGGGGCAGCGCCAAAAGTTATCCCAAAATCAATTTCGAAAATTCTGCCGCAACAACTTCCTTTCGTATCCAAGGGTCAGGGAATGGCGTGAAACCCACCGTCAGTTAATGCTGTTATGCAGGGAATTGGCGCTCATACAAAATTCGAAACCAGCCGGTTTTTCAGGCATTCATCGTGCCATTTTAACCGGATTGCTGGGTTATATCGGTGAAAAACACGACACCCACGAGTACCAGGGAACGCGTAACCGGCGTTTTTATATTTTTCCCGGGTCGGCCCTGTTTAAAAAATCGCCAAAGTGGATCGTTGCCTTTGAATTGGTCGAAACCACGCGCCTGTTCGCGAGGATGGCAGCCAGAATTGACGCGACCTGGATCGAGCCGCTCGCCGGTGAATTGGTCCGGAAAAATTATTTTGAGCCCCACTGGCAAAAGAAACGAGGGCAGGTGATCGCGTTTGAACAGGTAAGTCTGTACGGTCTTGTTATTGTTAACCGACGGCGTATCGATTACGGGAAGATCAACCCGGTTGAGGCACGGGAAATATTCATACGTTCTGCGCTGGTGGAAGGCATGCTGGATTCGAAAATATCATTTTATACAGCAAACCAGGACCTGATTAGCAAAATAGAAGCCCTGGAAAATAAATCCCGGCGCCGGGATATCCTGATCGACGATGAGAGTATTTATCGTTTCTACGATGACCGTATTCCCGGGGATGTCAACTCGTTGAGCACCCTGTCTCGTTGGCTTAAAAAAACCAAACAGGACGACAGGTTATACCTTACCCGTGAATATTTAATGCAAAGTTGTGCTTCCCGGGTCAGTGAAACCCAGTTCCCGAATCAATGGTGTTTTGACGATACATGTTTACCCCTGAGTTATGAATTCAGTCCGGGCAGTGCAAGCGATGGTGTGACATTAGGTGTTCCGTTGTCGATGCTAAACCGGATTCCTGGAAAACGCCTGCAATGGCTGGTACCCGGCATGCTCAGGGATAAATGTATTGCCCTGGTCAAGGCCTTGCCAAAACCGGTACGCAAGAATTTTGTACCCGTCCCGGGCTTTGTTGACCAGGCACTGATGCAAATGAGTCCTTGCGACAAGTCCCTCACGCATTGCCTTGGACTGGCATTAAAGCGTTTAACCGGTGTTGAAATATTGCCAAGGCAATGGAATGTTTCTTCCCTGGACAGTTTTCACCTGATGAATATCTGCGTGACCGATGAAAAAGGTGATGTTGTTGCGCAAGGAAGAAACCTGGTCAGATTACGCAAGCGGCTCAGTCAAAATGTCCGTGACCTAATGGACCAGGTTAATCAGGAAACAATAGAACGCGACAATATTAGCCGGTGGGATTTCGGTTCGCTTGATCGTGAAATCACGGTCAACCAGGCGGGGGTAACAATGACGGCTTACCCTGCGCTGGTTGAAAAAGAGGGCACGCTTGCATTAAAAATGGCCGATACCCGGTCCAAGGCCCAACGCCTGTCCCGTTCGGGTGTGCTGCGTTTATTTATGCTGGCGACGCCTAAACAAAAAAAACAGCTTATCAGGCAGATTTCCGAATTACCCCGAATATCCCTGTATTTTGCGCGCCTGGGTTCCATGCAGGAATTACTCGATGATTTACTCCGCCTGATTTATCGGCGTACTTTTCTTGATGAAGGAACTTTACCCGTGAACCAGGACGAATTTGATCAGTTGCTGCGCTCAAGAAAGGGCCAACTGATTTCAATTGCAAACGAAACGATAGAGCAGGTGTATTCTGTATTGACACAGCGCCACAGCATTGCTGGCCAAATTCCAGATAAAATCCCGTCGGTGACTTTGTTTGTATACGATGACATTAACAAACAACTCGGGCACCTTTTCGATGCCGGGTTCATCGTCAACGTGCCGTGGCAACAGCTCATGTCTTACCCGCGGTATCTAAAGGCGCTGGAACTTCGCCTGGAGAAAATACAGGGCCAACTGCAAAAAGAGAAGACCTGTATTCAACAGTTGCAGGATTATTGGCAACGTTACGAAACGCTGCGCAGAAACTACCGGGACCAGGCTCTTGATGAGACACCACTCGAACGGTTACGCTGGCTTTTCGAGGAATATAGGGTATCTTTATATGCACAGGTGTTGGGAACCAGTGAGCCTGTTTCCAGCAAGCGAATAGAAAAACTTTTTTCACAACTGGGCTCATGATGTATTGATTTTCGGGCGCGTTTTCTCTATCAGCCGGTAAAATTAAATTAATTTGAATACCTGCTGCAATCGGATGTTTTGACTTTATATTAAATTAAGTACAATCCGCATAAATTTTATCATTGGCCATAAAGGATATTTCACCGGCATGCTCAAATACCGAAGAAACCTGACACCCGCTCATCATCTTGTCAGGGGCCTTGTTTTCGCTTCATTGCTTGTTTCTGCCAACCTGGTGGTTGCCAATGATGATCCACTGGAGAGCCTGAATCGCAAGGTTTACGCATTTAATGATTTTTTGGACAGGTATTTTTTGAAGCCCGTTGCCAAAACGTACGATTGGCTAACACCTAAACCCGTAGATGATGGAATAAGTAACGTATTTGATAACCTTGGTGAAATTAAAAATTTTGTGAATGATATTCTTCAGTTCAAGCTGGTTGAAGCCTCCACTGATGTGGGCCGTTTCCTGATTAACACGACGGTTGGCATTGTCGGCATATTTGATGTGGCAACAAGGATCGGGCTGGAACAAAACGAGGAAGATTTTGGCCAGACCCTGGCGCGCTGGAATATCGGTTCCGGCCCCTATATTGTTCTCCCGTTTTTGGGACCGAGCACACTACGCGATGCGATCAGCCTCTGGCCTGATTCCTATACGAATCCGATTGGATATATCGATCATGTCCCTACCAGGAATACCGCTTATGGTGTTGATATCATTGATACTCGTGCCGATCTGCTGGAGACAGAAAAGCTGATCCAGGGTGATAAATATACCTTTATTCGTGATGTGTACCTGCAACGACGGGAATTTTTAATTTCTGACGGAGTAGTACAAGAAGATGATTTCACTGCCGATGATCTGGACTATGATGATCCTCCTCCAGCGAGATAGTATAGCCGGTTTGCGCTGGTTTCCATTGTGTGTTTAGATGAGCAAAACAGAACCGATACGGTTCTGAACCCCAGGTTTTAAAGCCGTACGTTGATCGACAAATCGAGCGTATTTAACATGTGGAATAGTTTCACCCTTTCACCCGTGCAGTTTCTATAAGTCGCAAATGCTTAAACCAGAAGCGATACGCCGCGAAAAGCTATTAATTATCAATAATGATGCCGGTATCCGGCAGCAAATGGTCGACTGTTTGAGCAAGGCTGGTTACCACGTTGATTGTTCTGATGAGGTAGAATTATCCACCCTTGAAGTAAGTAACCCGGATTTGCTGATGGTGGATCTCGCCAGAAGTGATGAGGGCCGGCTCGATTTTATCGCAGAAGTTATCGACTTCAACCCGGAATTGCCGATCCTGGTTATGGCCGAAATTGACACTGAAGAACTCACTGTCACGGCCCTTGAGATGGGCATAACCGATTATTTATTGATGCTTAAGCCGTTAAGTATGAAGAGGTTACTGTTTTTTGTCGCCAGTAACCTTAAACGGGCAGCCATGGCGAACGAAAACCGGAAATACAGGGCAAAACTCGAAGCCACCAATATCGAGTTAAAAGCAAGCCTAAAAGAAATACAAATGGATCAACAGGCCGGTCGCCTGGTACAGCAGAAAATGCTGCCCGAAAATCCTTATTCGCTGCTAGGCTGCCGCTTTGAACACCTGATTTTACCGGCGAACTACCTTTCCGGTGATTTCGTCGATTATCATCAGATCAGTAGAGAAAAACTGGTATTTTTTTTACTGGATGTCACCGGGCATGGTGCCTCGTCAGCATTTGTCACTGTATTGATCAAGCAGTTGGCCACGCGTTCGCGAAAGCATTTCGTTGAAGATCAGCATCACAAGGTACATTCGGCCGCCTGGATTTTGAACTGGATGAATCAAAGCCTGCTGGATATCAATATTGACCGGCACCTGACTATTTTTATCGGTGTCATTAACTCCGAAACCCGTTCGTTAAATTACAGTTATGGCGGGCATTTTCCCAAGGCTGTTTTCACATCCAACAGGAAATCCCGGTTCCTGAAGGGCAAAGGCTTGCCGGTTGGCCTGTTTGATCATGCCCAATATGAAAATCATTACCTTGAATTACCCGAAGAATATGGCATAACCCTTTTTTCGGACGGGATTCTCGAGGTAATGCCGCATGATACGCTGGCTGAAAAGGAAGAGTACCTACTTAAAACTGTGTGCGAACAAAATAGCATTGAACATATCACCAAACAGTTTAAGCTAAAAGATGTGGACCACGCACCAGATGATATCTCCATACTAACAGTCAATGCCCGTGGCAGTCATGAGCACAGGTAAAATATTCGTCGCCAAAAAAAATGGCGTTTATGTTTTAAAATTTACCGGTGACGTTCGTTTGACGCTGTGTGCCGCGCTCGATGAATTTGTCGACAAGATGGCCGCAGAGCCTGATTTAAGCGCAGTGATTATCGACTTATGCGACGCCGAAGGTGTTGACAGCACCGCCCTTGGATTTATTGCCAAAATATCGATCATCACCAAAGATAAGCTCGAGTTAGTCCCGACAATCATTTCCTCAAATCCTGATATTACCCGGATCATTGTCAGCATGGGATTCGAGCAGGTTTTCAAGATCATTAAACATCGTGTTGATCGTGATGATGCGCTAGATGAGTTAAAAGAGGTTTATCGCTCCGAGGAAACGCTAAAAGAAAAAGTGATCGAGGCGCATAAAATTCTGATGGGACTCAACGGCAAGAACAGGGAGACCTTCCAGGAACTGGTCGCCATGCTGGAAGCGTCCTAGGCTGAATTGATAACTTGTTATCGACTATTCATTAACCTCGTTCTTATTATCCTTCAAAGCCTGCGCCGACACTTTCAACCGAATAAAGTCGCTATGCGATACGTAAATCAGTTCTGACACCTTGCGTATCAGGTGCTCCTCGTATTTATCCAGGTTATTATCGGCAAATGCAACTTGCCACATGGCTTCCATAAGCTGGAGCTTTTGCTCATATGTATAAAAGTCGTTTATCAGGCGTGTGAACTGGTACAAGGAATGAGACTGCTTGACTTCTTCGTCCGCCAGTTCGATTAAGGACTCTACGGCAGCAGGGTCGAGATTGAATTGATCACGAATCAGTGCGCCTATCGCGCGGGTTTCTTGATCATCCAGTGAAAAATCCGCCCTGGAGACTTCGATCAGCAGTGCGGCGCAAGCAAACTGGATGGCTTGCTCGTCGGACAAAGAATTTTCAGCGGCATTAATTTCAAGATTGTCCTTAAAGAACTGCTTTATTTTGATGAGCATTAAAGTTGTCCATATCCAGAATAAGCGATTCGAGTTTTTGCTGATCACTGGCAAAACCGCGGATACCCTCGGCAAGTTTCTCTGTTGCCATGGCGTCTTCGTTGAGTGACCATCGGAAAACGGCTTCTGTAACGGGTTCATGGCGCTCAATTTTACTGGCTCGTTGAGGTGATAACTTTATCAGCAGTTTATCCTGGTCCTGTTGAAGCTCTTCCATTAGTTGTGGGCTAATGGTTAGCCTGTCGCAACCGGCCAACTCTTCAATTTCTCCGGTATTACGGAAACTGGCGCCCATAACAATGGTGTCATAGCCAAATTGTTTGTAATAATTATAGATCCTGGTGACCGATAAAACGCCTGGGTCCTCGGCAGCCGGGTAATGATCGCGGCCGGTATGTTTCTTGTTCCAGTCAAGAATTCTGCCCACGAAAGGGGATATTAGCGTGACCCCGGCTTCGGCACAGGCAACGGCCTGGGTAAAACTGAACAACAGGGTCAGGTTGCAGTTAATACCCTGTTTTTCAAGGATTTCGGCGGCGCGTATGCCTTCCCAGGTGGAGGCGATTTTTATCAGGATTCGTTCCCTGCCGATGCCGACCTGCTGATATAACTCGATAAGGCGTTGTGCCTGTTTGACAGAGGCGTCGGTATTGAAAGATAAATGTGCGTCAACTTCGGTTGAAACCCGGCCCGGAATCACCTGCAGGATTTCATAACCAATATTTACCGCGAACTTGTGCAGGGTATTTTCCAGGCGTTGTGCGTCGCTGCCACCCTGGGTATTGGCCCATTCAATAGCATCCAGAATGATGTTGGTGTATTCGGGATTTTGCGCCACCTTGTATAGTAAGGACGGGTTTGTGGTTGCATCCTCAGGGGCATATTGTTTAATCGCGTTGAGTTCGCCGGTATCGGCAACCACGGTGGACATAGTGCGAAGTTGTTCAAGTTTGTTGCTCATAGTGTTACTCGTATTAGATGGTATCGCTTTTGACAGCCTTGCTGAACAGTCAAAATGGTTTTATACGTCAATAAAAGGCTTGTCGGAATTATAGCTTTCTTTCAGCAATTAGAAACCCTTTCTACTGCGTGCTCAAGTACTTTAAGGTCGGCACCGGGCAGGTATGCATTTTCACTTAAGTAGCGACGAAACTGTCTCGCCCCGGGTTGGCCATGATACAAGCCGAACAGGTGTTTGACCATGTGCTTTAACGGGATTCCCTGTTCGAGGTGCATGGAAACATAGGGTTTGTATTTTTCGATTATTTCATGCCGGCTAACCGGTGCGGGTTTCGAAGAGAAAATCCGGTGATCTGCTTCGGCCAGTATATAGGGGTTGTGATAGGCAGCCCTGCCTATCATTACGCCATCGACATGTTCAAGTTGTTCCGCGGCTTCATCAAGGTTCTGGATGCCGCCGTTTATGATAATTTCAAGATCCGGGAAGTCCCTTTTCAAGCGGTGTACAAAGTCATATTTCAGGGGCGGAATTTCCCTGTTTTGTTTCGGGCTTAATCCTTGCAGGATGGCTATACGGGCGTGCACCAGGAATGTTTTACAACCGGCGGCTGCAACCGTGCTGATGAAAGCAGACAGATCCTGGTACGATTCCTTTTCATCAATACCAATGCGCGACTTGACAGTCACCGGCAAACTGGTTGCCTGTATCATTGACGCGATGCAATCGGCTACCAGGGTCGGCTTGGCCATCAGGCATGCGCCAAACGCACCATTTTGTACACGGTCGCTGGGACAGCCAACGTTAAGGTTGATTTCGTCATAACCCCAGTCCTCGGCAATCTTGCAACATTGCGCCAATTCACCAGGGTTGCTGCCACCGACCTGTAGCGCAATAGGATGCTCCTTGTCGTCGAAATCCAGAAGGAATCGGCGATCACCGTGCAATAAAGCGCCGGTAGTGATCATTTCGGTATACAAGAGTGTACGCCGGGTCAAGAGGCGCATTAAATAGCGCTGATGACGGTCAGTCCAGTCCATCATCGGCGCGACGCTAAGTTTTCTATTAATAAAAGTCACATATAAACGATTAGTTAAGAAATATAGTTAATTAAAAAAATAAGTTCATTCCGGTAAAGCCGATCCCTGGCCGTGCCTGTAGATCGAGACTTTGCATGTTTAAAAACGACTGATTAGCTTTCCAGTTCAAATACAGCTTCAATTTCAACCGATGCCCCGAAGGGAAGGGATGAGCTGCCGACAGCGGCACGGGCATGCTTGCCCTTGTCGGCAAAAACCTCGACGAATAAGTCAGACGCACCGTTGATTACCTGGGCATGGTCGGTAAAACCACCGCCAGAATTAACAAAGCCACCGAGCTTGATAACGCGACTTATCTTGTCCAGGTCTCCGCCACAGGCTGCTTTTGCCTGGGCGATCAGATTAATCGCACATTGCCGGGCCGCCCCTTTTGCATCATCAAGACTGGCCTCATTGCCTACCTGGCCGGTGCAGACAAGTTTGCCGCTGGCCATTGGAAGTTGCCCCGAGACAAACACAAGATTACCGGAAATAACGAAAGGTACATAGTTGGCTACCGGTGCGGCAGCAACGGGTAATTCAATGCCCATTTGTTTCAGGCGGGATTCAATCTGGTTGCTCATTTTTTTCTCCTTTTATTGTTTGGTGAAAATACATCTGCAGGCTGTATCTTCGGTGTATTCTCTGATTGAGTGGATAATATAACTCGATTAACCTGTAACCAATGCCCATTATCACCTTGGCATACTACTGCCATTATATCCTTTTTTGCAATTTTTGATCCGTCAGGGTTACCTGTTTTTGGCGAGGTATACTCAGCAACGTTGCATTTTCCCTGAGAACATTCAAACAGGAAACAGGCTTAATTCCAGTCGGTTAATATAAGGAAGGAATCGAATATCCCATTGGGTTTTTGTTTATTCCAATTTCGTTTCAGTTGAAAAATTCAGGACTGGTTTTCAGTATTCTTTGGCAACAGGAAGGTAGTAACATGCGGTTCTATATATATTATTCCCGATCTGACCATCCGGGCTTAGGGGCAGATTATTCCGAACGGTCACTAAAGCCTGCCATTGCTGGATTTGTCGAGTATATATAGCAGGGAAATTGGTTGACTAATAAGCAAAGCCTTATATAATTCAAACAGCTTGAAAGTACGTCTTATATTTATGTACAACTATTTCGATTTCTTGTCTTTAGAACTTCGTCCTGTTTCATAAGTAATAGCACCACTTCCAGCATCACAGCCTTGAAAAAGGCTTTAATTACTTTTGAAAAAATAGGTTATATTTATGTCTACTACTACTGGAACTGTTAAATGGTTCAACGAAGCTAAAGGTTTTGGTTTTATCGAGCAAGAATCTGGCCCCTGATGTGTTTGCACATTTCAGCGCTATCTCTGGTTCAGGTTTCAAAACGCTTGCAGAAGGCCAAAAAGTTGAGTTCACTGTGACTCAAGGTCAGAAAGGTCCTCAGGCTGAGAACATCGTAGCAATCTAGGTTTAGACTGCATCGAAATAAAACCTGCAATTCAGTCATTGAGTTGCAGGTCAGGAAAGGCAAGACCATCGGTCTTGCCTTTTTTATTGGTTAAAATATTCCTGTAGCTTTCAAAATACCGGTTTGGTTATCCGGTTGCTTCTGCCTGGCTGGCGGAGCGGCCTAGCTGTTTAAGCGGTTCTCAATAATATCATCCACTACTGACGGGTCGGCCAGGGTGCTGGTATCACCCATATTTTCAAGATCATTAGCTGCGACTTTTCGCAGTATTCGGCGCATGATCTTGCCGGATCGGGTTTTAGGCAGACCCGGAGCCCATTGGATAAACTCGGGCTTGGCGATAGGCCCAATTTCTTTGTTTATCATTTCAACTAATTGCTTTTTCAAGTCATCTGAAGGCTCGACACCGTGCATCAGTGTTACGTATGCATAGATACCCTGGCCTTTTATATCATGCGGGAAACCTACCACGGCTGCCTCGGCTACGTCGTCGTGCAGGACCAGCGCGCTTTCTATCTCTGCCGTGCCCATCCTGTGCCCGGAAACGTTAAGAACATCATCGACGCGCCCGGTTATCCACAAATAACCATCCTTGTCGCGGCGGGCGCCGTCTCCGGCAAAATAATAGCCTGGGTAAGTAGAAAAGTAGGTATCGATCATGCGTTGATGATCGCCGTATACCGATCGAATCTGGCCGGGCCAGGACTGGGAAATAACCAGATTACCTTCGCCGGGACCTTCTACGACCTTGCCGTTTTCATCCAGTAATTCGATTTTCACCCCGAAGAAGGGCAGGGTTGCCGACTCCTGGTAGTGGTGTGATCATGATACCGCCGGTTTCTGTTTGCCACCAGGTATCGACGATCGGGCAGCGTTTCTGACCGACTACCTGGTAATACCATTCCCAGGCTTCCGGGTTAATAGGTTCGCCGACCGTTCCAAGTACCCTTAATGAATCCCGTGAAGTTTTATTGACATATTCATCGCCGAAAGCCATCAGTGCACGCAGTGCAGTCGGTGCGGTATAAAAAATGTTGACCTTGTGTTTGTCGACAATTTGCCAAAACCTGCTGGCATCAGGGTAAGTAGGTACCCCTTCAAAAATGACGCTGGTGGCCCCATTGGTCAATGGTCCATAAACAATATAGGAGTGCCCGGTGATCCAGCCAACGTCCGCAGTACACCAGTACACTTCACCTTCGTGGTAATCGAAAACATACTTGTGTGTCATGCTTGCATAAAGCAGGTAGCCAGCCGTTGTATGTAATACACCTTTGGGCTTGCCGGTAGAGCCGGAAGTGTAAAGGATAAACAAAGGATCTTCAGCATCCATTGGCTCGGGCGGACAGGTTTTATCGACTGACTTGATCGCTTCGTGATACCAGATGTCCCGACCTTCCTGCCAGTTAACATCGCCCCCGGTTCGTCGAATCACCAGGCATGTACTAACATTTGGGCAATCGCCAAGGGCGATATCTGCGTTGGCTTTCAAGGGTATGGTTTTACCACCACGAACATTGAAATCGGCTGTAATCAATGTCCTGCAATCAGAGTCCTGGATGCGGTCTTTCAGGGATTCCGGAGAAAAACCGCCGAATACCACAGAATGAATGGCGCCGATGCGGGCGCAGGCGAGCATGGCATAGACGGCTTCGGGGATCATCGGCATATAGATGCACACCCTGTTGCCCTTGCTGACGCCACGTTGTTTGAGCACATTGGCCATCAGGCAGACCTGTTCGTGTAATTCTTTATAGGTGATGTTTTTTGAAATATCCGGGTCATCACCTTCCCAGATAAACGCGGTCTGATCAGCCTTCTCCGGTAAATGACGGTCGATGCAATTCACGCTGACATTTAGTTTTGCGCCACTAAACCAGCTTGCAATGCCAGTCTTGAAATCATATTCACAGATGTTGTCCCAGGGTTTTTCGAAGGTCAGAAACTGTTTAGCCTGCTCGGCCCAAAATTTATCGGGGTCTTTAATGGATGCCTCGTACATTTGGGCATATTTTTCGGGTGTGATGAAAGCCTTTGCCTTGATTGCATCCTTTACAGCGTGACTCTTGATTTCTAACATTCGACCTCTCCTTTTGCTATATAACAACGGTAAACTGATTTCACTCATTCGTTAAACTACATGATACATAAGTGATCGTGCCGGATAAAGTTGTCTGTTTACCCGATTTTACTTACCATCCCAAGCAAGGTAATATTTCATCACGGGCTTAAGGACAAGCGCGCACAAACTGCCCCCAAGTCTTCTAAGCTCCCTGCTATCAAGCGGCACTTTCTATCCTCAATGGGAGACTACTATGCAATCAGAACACGAATCATATTGGCGGGAAAACGTCCGACTAATCACGGTATGCATGATTATCTGGTTTACTGTCTCATACGGTTTCGGTCTGCTTCTTGTCGAACCCCTGAACAACATTCGTCTTGGTGGCTACAAACTTGGTTTCTGGTTCGCCCAACAAGGCTCAATCTACGTCTTTGTTGCTCTCATTTTTTATTACTCACATGCGATGAACAAGCTCGACAAAAAATATAACGTTCATGAAGAAGGAGGGGATGAGTAATGGAATTAAAAACGCTAACCTATATCGTTGTATTTAGTACTTTCGGGCTCTATTTCGCTATTGCCTGGTGGGCTAGAGCGGCGTCGACCAGTGATTTCTACGTCGCTGGTGGAGGCGTTGGCCCTGTCGCAAATGGTATGGCGATTGGTGCCGACTGGATGAGTGCGGCTTCCTTTATTTCGATGGCCGGCCTGATCGCCTTTTTAGGATACGGCGGTTCGGTATTCCTGATGGGCTGGACCGGTGGCTATGTGCTTCTGGCCATGTTACTTGCGCCTTATTTACGTAAGCACGGCAAGTTCACCGTGCCCGAGTTTATTGGTGACCGGTATTACTCCAAGACGGCTCGTGTGGTCGCTGTTGTTTGCCTGATTATCGCTTCGCTGACTTACGTTATTGGCCAGATGAAGGGGGTTGGCGTGGCTTTCTCGCGCTTCATGGAAGTACGCTATGACATTGGCCTGGGAATCGGTATGGCCGTTGTCTGGGTCTACGCCGTAATGGGTGGTATGAAGGGCATTACCTACACCCAGATTGCCCAGTACTGCGTCCTGATTTTTGCCTACACGGTGCCCGCGGTCTTCATATCATTGCAATTAACGGGTAACCCGATCCCTCAAATTGGCCTGGGCAGTACCATGGCCGATGGTAGCGGGATGTATCTTCTCGATAAACTCGATCTGATCGTGACCGATCTTGGCCTTCAGGAATACACAACGTCAAAGCTGGGTAATGGCATTAATATGTTTGCCTATACCTTGTCCTTGATGATCGGTACCGCTGGCTTGCCGCACGTCATCATGCGTTTCTTCACGGTACCGTCTGTTAAAGCAGCGCGGGCTTCTGCCGGATATGCCCTGGTTTTCATCGCCTTGCTGTATACCGTTGCCCCTGCAGTTGGCGCAATGGCCCGTTTAAATCTGATGAATACGATTGAACCTGCTCCGGGCCAAAACCTGGTTTATGATGAACGCCCGCAGTGGTTCAAGGATTGGGAAAAAACAGGTCTGTTGCAATTTGAAGATAAAAACGGTGACGGCAAAATCCAGTATACCGCTGATGATACGACTAATGAGATGGTCAAGGTAGACCGTGACATCATGGTTTTGGCTAATCCGGCGATTGCCAACCTCCCGAACTGGGTGATTGCGCTGGTAGCTGCAGGAGGGCTGGCCGCGGCATTATCTACAGCGGCAGGATTATTGCTGGCTATTTCGTCGTCGATATCCCACGACTTGATGAAAGGTGTGTTTGTACCCAATCTAACCGAACAGAAGGAGTTGCTTGCCAGTCGTATTATCATGACGCTGTCAATACTGGTGGCCGGCTACCTGGGTTTAAATCCCCCCGGCTTCGCCGCGGGGACGGTGGCCCTGGCCTTCGGGTTGGCGGCATCATCGATATTCCCAGCACTCATGATGGGTATCTTTTCCAGGACTGTCAGCGATAAGGCGGCTATTGCCGGTATGTGCGCGGGTATTGGTGTCACCATGCTCTATGTGTTCCAGCATAAGGGCATTATGTTTATCCCCGGGACATCGTTCATGGGCGGCATGGAGCAAGACTGGTTCTTTGGTATTTCTCCCAATGCCTTTGGTGCCGTCGGAGCGTTAGTTAACTTTTCTGTAGCGTTTCTTATGGTTAAACTGACAGGACCAGCACCGGATGAAATTCAGCATCTGGTGGCCAACCTGCGAATCCCCTCGGGTGCGAAAGCAGCTGCACATGAACACTAAAGTTAAATTTTCTAACCTTCGTGTTTGAAAGACTAATAGAGGCCTCTTTTCAGGGGCCTTTATTCATTAAGCCTGATCATTCAGCGGGTGACACGGACTTTGGTTTAGAAAGGCAACACGATATATGAGCATGAACAGAGATACAAAATTGGCTTTTTTCCTGGCGCCTTTTCTTTTGGTGGGCGGCTATATAGCCTCGGATCAATATCTTGAATACAAAGCCAACCAGGAAAAAAATATCTATCAATTATCGATACAGAATGGATGCGATATCTTTGCTGGACAATGTATTCTTGAATCGGGTGAGATGTTAATCAGCATTACCGATGAGAGTGGATTGACCCGGGCCAATACCAGTTTCCCTGTCGATAGCGTTGCTATCTCCCTGGTTTATAATACAGGCGATGAAACAATTTATGTTTTTGATAAATCGGGAAATGAACAATATTGGCAGAAAGAAACCGACTTTCGTTCAGCTATTATCCAAGATAAATTAGCCGAAAAACTCAGGATATTGGTAAAAATAAAGGGCAGTATGTACCTGGCTGAATTCAGTCCAACTGCCAGTTCATCAATCAAGGACGCAATTTAACAGGGTGGCTTAACATGGATGCAGAATTAAAAGAGATTCATGACTTCATTGCTAACACGCCACCCTTCAATGAATTACCCCCTGCAACCACCGAGGCAATAACCGGGAAAGTAACTATCCGCTATCTCCGGGGTGGGGTAAACCTTCCTCCCAAAAACGTATCTGATCGTCGGCTTTATCTGGTGCGCAAAGGAGCATTGTCGGTATTTACGGCTGATGGAAAATTACTTGGTAAACTGGGTGAAGGGGATATCTGTACCGTTTTTTGTACCCAGGAAGACGAAAACGAATTCATCGTCAAAACCGAAGAAGATTCTCTGCTCTATACCATTCCTTTCGCAGACCTGAGTGCCATTACCCAGTCTTTTCCTGCGGTTAATGCTTTTTTAATCATGTCTGCTTCACAGCGCCTGAAACAGATAGTCAGTTCGATGAGCGGGGAAGCCATCGTCACTTCAACATTGATGACGACCTCTATCGCCGACATGTTTAATTCACCGGCTATTACCATTGAAAGTGGATCAAGCATCCGTGATGCGGCTGTCAAAATGACCGAGCTGGGATTTTCCTCGCTGATGATTGTTGATGATGAAAACCAGCTTGTTGGCATTATCACCGATAAGGATATCCGGCGGCGTTGCGTTGCCGTCGAGCTTTCTACGGATACCCCGGTTGATCAAATAATGAGTACCAACCTGATTTCAATCAAGCGCACTGCAAATGCCTTCGATGCCCTGATGCTCATGTCTAGAAAGCATGTTCACCATTTACCGGTACTCGAAGATGGCAACCTGCTTGGTATGGTTTCGGTTACCGACCTGATCCGACAGGAGGGGCAGAACGCCGTTCACCTGACCGGCATTATCCATAAAGTTAAATCGCTTGAAGATGTGATAGAGGCAAGTAAGCTAATACCCCAGTTGCACGTCAAACTGGCAAAACTTGGCACCACGGCTGAGCATGTAGGCAAGAGTATAACTGCCATCACAACGGCCATCACCCACCGATTAATTGAGTTTGCTGAGAAGAAACTGGGTCCTGCACCGGTTCCTTACGAGTGGGTGGCTGCCGGTTCGCAAGCCAGACAAGAGCAATCCTCCCACTCGGACCAGGATAATGGCCTGATTATCTCCGATGAAATGAAGCCTGAGGATGATGCATGGTTTGAGGCTTTGGCAAAGTATGTTAACGACGGTCTTGCAGACTGTGGATTCATCTACTGTCCCGGTGATGTTATGGCGATGAACCCCAAATGGCGGCAGACACAATCTGCCTGGAACGGCTACTTTAATACCTGGGTCGAAACCCCGGAACCCAAGGCGTTGATGTATAGCAGTATCTTTTTTGACCTGAATACAGTGCACGGTGATCACGCTTTTCTCAAAGATATACGCGCCAATATGCTGACTAAAACCCGCAAAAACACCTTATTCCTGGCACATTTGACCAAGAATGCGTTAAAGCTTAGGCCACCGCTGGGGTTCTTCAGGGATTTTGTGCTGGTGCACGATGGCAAGCATGACGATACCCTGGATATCAAGCATAACGGCATAGCGCCGATTGTCGATCTGGCGAGAATATACGCGCTTTCAGAAGGTATAACCCCGGTAAATACCATTGAACGACTGAAAATGGCCGCTGGTACTCCTTCGCTTAGTAAAGAGGGGGCCGCCAATTTAATTGATGCCTTCGAGTTTCTCGGGGCGCTGCGTATCCAGCACCAGGCCCGGCAAATTCAAGATAACAAGCCGCCGGATAATTATATCAAGCCGGTTAATATATCCAGACTCGAGCGCGAACACCTGAAAGATGCATTCAAGGTTATCCGGACGATGCAGAGTAATCTTCAATCGCTCTACTGACGGTCAGAAGGAAATCCGTGTTAATGCTAAATCAACTTTTTGGTCTTGAAGCGCGCCGCAAACGTCTACTGCGTAAAGCGCCCGAAGGGGCGTTAAAAGATTTCCTGTCGGTTCCTTTTCCGGATAAGGCCGGGCTTATCGATTCGGCATCAATCCTGGCCGTTGATTTTGAAACGACAGGCCTTGATCCGGCCCGGGAACAGATTTTGAGCGTGGGATTTATATGCTTGGAAAATAATGAGATTCTACTTTCCAGTGCATATCACCAGGTTATATGCGCACAGGGCGAGCTTAAAGAAGAAAATGTTGTTATCCATCAAATCACCGATTCTGCAAAATCACGGGGCGCTTCTCTGGAAGAGGTCACTTCGGATTTGCTTGCCGCACTGGCAGGAAAAGCCATGCTGGTACACTTTGCCCACATAGAAAAAAACTTTCTGGAACAGGCCTGTAAACAGCTATACGGCATGGCACCAGTATTTCCGATCATTGACACCCTGGTAATTGCCAAGAAACGTCTCGATAAACGTGGATTACCCTATGATCCGTCTGAACTTCGGTTGTCAAAACTACGGGATTGGCACAATTTGCCACATCATTATGCACATAATGCCTTGAATGATGCACTTGCCACTGCTGAATTGCTTATGGCAGAAGTAGAACTTATGTCATTTGAGGAGTCTCCTCCGCTAAAGTATGTTTTGTCTTGAAGCGATCGGAACGTTGCTGTTTTAATGGGCAAATGAGTAGAAGTAATTGCTGTAAATTTTACCAATCGTTGTGACCAGCATCTTTTCTGGCAGGGATAATGACATGATAGATAATTCTGATGAAACCTTTACCGCTGTCGTTGCCGACGAGGTCGATGGAAAAGTTAAAGGGAAATTAAAGCAACTAACCCTGGGCGACCTGCCCGACGAAGACGTGCTGGTCAGGGTTGCCTATTCAACGCTCAATTACAAGGACGGACTCGCGGTGAGTGGCCGGGGAAGAATATGTAAAACGGTTCCCATGGTGTGTGGCCTTGACCTGGCAGGGGAAGTAATAGAATCGCGCAATCCTGCCTGGAAACCGGGCGACCGGGTCATGGTCAACGGTTTCGGACTGTCCGAGAAATACTGGGGTGGCTATAGTCAAAAACAACGCTTAAAAGCCGAATGGCTGGTACCCGTCCCGAAAGTATTCAGCCTTGAACAGGCTATGGGGATCGGGACGGCGGGTTACACGGCCATGCTTTGCGTTCAGGCTATCCAGGAACATGGTGTTAAACCGGGAGATGGTCCGGTTGTAGTTACCGGCGCCGCTGGCGGGGTCGGCTCGATCGCCGTGTTGATTTTGTCCCGGCTGGGATATCAAGTGACGGCTTCTACCGGGCGGGTAGATGAATCCGAAGCGTTCCTGAAATCGTTGGGCGCCAGTGCGCTGATTCCCAGGGACTCGCTTGCCCGTCCAAGCAAGCCACTGGAAAAAGAAACCTGGATAGCGGCTGTTGATGCTGTCGGAAGCCAGACACTGGCAACGGTCCTGGCCCAGACCTGTTACGAAGGTATTGTTGCCGCCTGTGGACTGGCCGGGGGAATGGACCTGCCGAGCAGTGTGGCACCCTTTATCTTGCGAGGCGTTACCCTGCGCGGAATCGATTCGGTAATGGCATCATTAGCGCGTAGAAAAAAAGCCTGGGATGCATTGGCCAAATTGATCGATCGCCAGCATCTCGAAACCATCTACCAGATGAAGCCCATGACTTCCTTACCCGAGCTGGCTGAACAAATTATTGACGGACGAATTCAGGGTAGAATCGTTATCGATGTCAATGCCTGAGCTTATTCTGAAAAATGATTGTTACTTTCCTGCGTATCTGGATTCCTGAGAAACCAACCTTTAGCCAGGCGCCATGTGGCGCTGAAAAAAATGCCCTTGAAACAAGGGTATTAGAGGGGCTTGTTATTTCCCAAAATAATTGCACAAATATTACGTAGTGCAAAATCCTGAAAAAATCTGCTAAACTAATAACCAGTGGTTATAAAAAAAATTGAAAAGGGGATGATACAAATCAACAAAAACGAGTCGGGATTATTGATCCGGATGGATGGTATAAATCAGGATAAATGATAGTTCACTCGAGTCGCGTTTAAGCGCCTGCTTTTTAATTTTCCCCTTTCATTTTGCTATGCAAGTATGCATAGAGGGTAACGATTTTTGTTATCTGGAAACGGGGAATACGTAGATGATGCGACAAAGATTGATGGTACGAGCGGCCGAGCGTTACCAGAAAATTGATAACCATAAAATACGCACATATGTCAGGCATGCTGACAATAAGAAAAAATCCAATGCAGTACCTTTACTGGTTTGTAATGGTTTGGGCATGTCGATCGAGACCATTGTGCCTTTCACCGAATTATTGGCCAACAGGACAATCATTCATTTTGATGCACCGGCTGTCGGAAAATCATCTCTACCTTCCATTCCCCTTTCCTTGCCCGCTTACGCGGATATCACCATAAAAGTCATCGAAGCCCTGGGTTATGACAAGGTCGATCTGCTGGGTATTTCCTGGGGCGGCATATTGGCGCAGGAAGTCACCCGAAAATATCCCGATAAAATCAACAAGTTGATCCTCGCCGTCACCTCAGCAGGATATGGCGTCACCATCCCCGGCCCTTTACACGTGATGATGGAACTGACCTTTCCCATGCGATATTTCAATCGTTTTTACCGGGAATTCATATCTGCGCACCTTTACGGTGGCACTGTGCATGATCGTCCCAGGTTGGCGAACGAACACGACAGACGCAATATTGATCCGAGTATGTACGGTTATTATTCCCAGTTAATGGCCAGCCGCAGCTGGGCCAGCACTCCGTGGCTGCATACCGTCAAGCATCAAACACTGATAATTGCCGGCAGGGACGACCCGATTATCCCCAGCGTCAACCAAAAGATCCTGGCATCGCTGTTACCCAACGCTACCCTTGAAATTATTAACTGCGGGCACCTGCTGATGGTGACCAAGGCCGCCGAAGTATCGGAATTGGTGAAAGAATTTCTTCGCAAGACTTCAGCGGTTAAAGCTAAAGCCGTATAATCCCGCCCTAAATTAAAACCCCTTTTCCCAGCCATTGAGTTTCGACTATGACCGTTCGCGCCCGTATTGCGCCATCTCCCACTGGAGACCCCCATGTAGGCACAGCCTATATCGCCTTATTCAACCTGTGTTTTGCCCGCAGCCAGGGCGGACAGTTTATTTTGCGTATTGAAGATACCGACCAGGAAAGAAGCAGCAAGGAATCCGAACAGGCTATCCTGGATTCCTTGCGATGGCTGGGTCTTGAATGGGACGAGGGGCCGGATGTGGGAGGCGAATACGGCCCTTATCGCCAGAGTGATCGAAGCCATCTCTATCGACAATACGCCGATCAGTTGGTCGATAGCGGGCATGCCTTCCATTGCTTCTGTTCAGAAGATCGCTTGAACGAACTGCGTGCCGAGCAAATGGCCAACAAGCAGACACCCGGTTACGACGGGCGCTGTATGCACCTGGATAAAACCCAGGTGCAGTCAAAATTGAATAATGGTGAGTCTTGCGTTATCCGTATGAAAGTTCCCAGTGAAGGCGTTTGTAATTTCGAAGACTTCCTGCGAGGCCCCATCAGCATCGATTGGCAGCAGGTCGATATGCAGATATTAATGAAGGCGGACGGCCTGCCAACCTACCACCTGGCCAATGTTGTCGATGATCACCTGATGAAAATCACCCATGTAATCCGGGGTGAGGAATGGATTAATTCAGCGCCCAAGCATCAATTGTTATACCAGTATTTTGGCTGGGAAATGCCGGTGCTTTGCCATATGCCGCTGCTGCGTAACCCGGATAAAAGCAAACTGAGCAAGCGAAAAAACCCGACCAGTATCCAGTATTACCGGCGTATGGGCTTCCTGCCCGAAGCCGTGCTCAACTACCTGGGCCGGATGGGCTGGTCGATGCCGGATGAATCGGAAAAATTCAGATTGAAGGAAATGATCGAGCATTTTGATATCAAACGCGTCTCGCTCGGCGGGCCAATATTCGATGTCGAAAAGCTGGGCTGGCTCAATGGCAGCTGGATTCGCGACGAGTTGTCGCTGGAAGAATTTGCCCAGCGGATCCAGCAATGGGCCTTTAACAGGGAATACCTGATGCAGATTGCACCCTTGATCAAGGAGCGTATTTCCCTGTTTACCGATATCGTTCCGCTGGCCGGATTTTTCTGTTCGGGCATGCTCGATCTCGACGAGAAGGATTTTGATCACAAGTCGCTCGAACAGGAAACCTGTAAACGTATCCTGCAATTTACCCTGTGGCGCCTGGAAACCGAACAGGGCTGGAACCGGGATAATATTGAAGCCATTATCAAAGACCTGGCACAGCGGATGGGTTTGAAGATTCGCGATTACCTGTTCCCGCTGTTTGTCGCTATTTCGGGTACCCCGGTGTCAACCTCGGTGTACGATTCGATGGCAATACTGGGTGCCGATATGACCCGGACTCGCCTGCGGCACGCTGTCAATACGCTGGGCGGGCTGTCGAAAAAACAGACCAAAAAATGGGAAAAGGATTACCGGGAATTCATTCGCTGAACGCCTTAATAGCTGTCCAACCATTGATTGAACAACAAGGGCGGGGCGGTGGCCAGGAATGCCTGAAGTAATGGATTGCCCGCTGTGTTGCTCGCGGCAAAACCGGTTGTTTTTCCAGGGTAAGGATCGACCCTTTTACCAGTGTCATGTTTGCCTGCTTGTATTTGTCCCGGCATCGCATTACCTGTCCATCGAGGCGGAAAGGGGGCATTACCGGCAGCACGATAACCATCCCGAAGACCCCGGTTACCGGGCTTTCTTATCCAGGCTTTGCGTCCCCTTGTGTAAACGTTTGGCCCCGCATTCGTCCGGACTTGATTTTGGCTCGGGTCCCGGCCCAACCCTGTCGGTCATGCTTGAAGAGACCGGTCATAAGGTAGCGATTTACGATCCCGCGTTTGCGCCCGATATGTTGGTACTGAACAGGCAGTACCAGTTTATTACCGCCACCGAGGTCGTCGAGCACCTGCACACGCCCGGCAAGATTTTAAATCAACTAAACGCCATTTTGTTACCGGGAGGCTGGTTGGGAATCATGACCTCCCTGGCCCCGGATAAACGCCGGTTCCCCGATTGGCACTATAAAAATGACCCAACCCACGTTTGTTTTTATTCCAGCGAAACCTTTGGCTATATTGCGCATCGTTTTCACTATGACCTGGAGTTTTTGGAGGGGAACGTCATCTTGTTAAAAAAAAAGGTTGATACAGAACCTGACTCCATTACTATGTAGCTACTAACCGTTGAGGTTGGTTAAACATATTCAGGTTTTTAACCGAGGTATAATGCCAATAGTCGAGTTTCTTGCGCATTTTTCCCTGTTGTTTCGCAACACAGTTTTCTGCCCCCTGGAAAACACACTTTATCACCACCATGAAAATTTCCCTGGCCGCCCTGCAAGTTCACCTGAACCAACTGCTTTGGGAGACCTGTGAGTGCCGCGTTATTTCCAGTCCAGCAACCGACCCTTAATGATCAAAGCCAAGAACTCGTACACCAAGCATTTCCCGCCCCTTAATTACACATGTTCCGGTATGGAGTAGTTGTTAATGCAAAAAATTTATGTGCTTGATACCAATGTTCTACTGAATGATCCCTGTGCTGTTTATGCCTTTAACGAACATAAGGTCATCATTCCGATGACCGTATTGGAGGAGCTGGACGAGATAAAAGACCGGCGCGACAAGGATGTCAGCAAGGAAGCGCGTATTTCGATTCAAAAGATCGACCAGCTGCTGGCCAACGCGACTACCCGGGAAATACAGGAAGGCGTTGAGATTGTCACCCCGGTGGATAACGAAAACTCGCAGAATGGTACCTTGTCCATTTTTCCTGACCAGTTGCTACATAACGAGAATTCAAACCGGTTCCTGTCGCAGGATGTGAAAGACAACCTGATCATTAATACCGCACTTTCATTGCAGAACCATAACCCCAATTCATACGTTTGCCTGGTCACAAAAGACATTAACATGCGTCTCAAGGCCAAGGGGTCGGGACTGAAGAATGTTGAAGATTATCGCAAGGACAAGATCCTCGATGACATTGACCTGCTTGCCAATGGCCGGACCTATGTTGAGGGGGATTTCTGGGAGCGTATACAAAATGTACAAACCCTGACCCAGAACAACAATACCGTTCATGTGGTCAGTCGTGATTTGTTTCCCGACTATTACCCGAATATGTTTATTCATGATGACCAGGGTTTTGTCGGTTTTGTCGAATCGGTCGATAACGAATCGGTCTTTATCCGGGACCTGAACCTGGAGCGGTTGATGCACCAGGAACTATGGGGTATCAAACCCAGGAACCTGCACCAGGCGATGTCCTTTTACCTGCTGCAGGACCCCGATATTGACCTCACCATACTCACAGGGGCAGCCGGTTCGGGTAAAACCCTGCTGGCGCTGGCTGCCGGCTTGCACGCCATCATCGAGGAAAAGCATTTCAGCAAGCTTATCGTGGCACGCTCCACGCCACCCATAGCCGAGGAAATCGGCTTTTTACCCGGGACCGAAGAGGAAAAAATGACGCCCTGGCTGGCCGCGTTTGACGATAACCTCGAAGTGCTGCACGGCGCCGATGAGTCGTGCATCGGCAGTATGGACTACGTCAAGGAAAAGGCGAATATCCAGTTTAAATCGTTGAATTTTATGCGTGGCCGCTCCATTAATAACGCTTATATCATTATCGATGAAAGCCAGAGCCTCACCCACTTCCAGCTTAAATCGATCATCACCCGGGTAGGGCAAAATTCCAAGATTGTGGTATTGGGCAACCTGGCACAAATCGACAACAAGTACGTAACGGCACTGACCTCCGGATTGACCTATATCGTAGAGAAATTCAAGCCATTCCACCATGGCGGCATCATGCAAATCAAGGGCGTTGAGCGCAGCCGGTTGGCCGAATTTGCCGAAGAGAATCTCTAGCCCGGCCACTCGGCAGGCCATTTGCCGGGGATCTCATTTCCAGGCAAAAGAATGTCGAAGGCGAGATTATTAATCAGGGGCCAAGTGTTCTTGACACAGCTGATTACAGTGCTTACTATGCCCACCTCTTTTTGGGGCTATAGCTCAGCTGGGAGAGCGCAACACTGGCAGTGTTGAGGTCAGCGGTTCGATCCCGCTTAGCTCCACCAGATTCCAGCGGGCGGGGTGCTTGTTAGCAACTCCGGCCGCGATTGAGGCGTATTATTTGCCTCGGGAATGGTTAAAATTTATAAAACTTTCCGATGTCCCCTTCGTCTAGTGGCCTAGGACACCGCCCTTTCACGGCGGTAACAGGGGTTCGAACCCCCTAGGGGACGCCATACAATTTGCTGAATAGTAACGCAAAACAGAAGGGCAGCATTGGCTGCCCTTTTTTGTGTCCCGAAAAAGTGATGATTACCTCATACCAGGCAAATACAGATAGATTTTTACACTGATCTTAAATATCTGCAGATAGATTTTTACACAGACAGCAAACTTTAGAGCTGGCATATACCAATAGCCTTTTTAACACATTGAACTAATACTTTATAACTATCAAACATATACCCTCTTTCTGAAATAACGTCAGGTTATTTTACAGTTGTAGCTGCAATTTATTGTAATTGGTTGATTTTATTGAGTGGCATGCTAATTGCTTCACTCTTGATTACAAAAAAATTTAATTGTTTAAGGAAAAGCAATGTCAATGTTTATAGCTCGCCGTATTAACCATGCTTTGATGTTTAGTCTGGTCCTCACCATCGGAGCGCTCGCAATAACCAGCAACGCATACGCCATTAATATCCGGGTTTCCCAGGAGAGTGCTCCCGGAGCTGCGGATTTCGATGCTAACATCCTTGGTTTCGTTAATGAGTTTAACACTGGCCTCACAACGGCCGGTTTCTACCAGTACAACGTCCCTAATGGTGCCAGCTATAACGGCGAACTAAATGGCGGCCCTATTCCGGTTTCCAGCCTTTCGCAGGTATTTCTGGTGAATGCGTCTGATGGCCTTTCCCTGGTGGTAGTTCACGATAATCCCAGCGACGGAAGTGGTGGGTCAACCCAGACCAGGTGGAACCTTATGGGTGACACTGCGACCCAAATCCTGGCGGATGACCCGGGTGAAAACCTTGTTGTCTCTATGGGTGGTACGCAATTCGATAGTACAAAAAACTGGATTGCCTGTTGTACAGACGGCTATGCCATCGGCTCCCTGGACGGGAACTGGAGCATCTTTGGTCAGTTCTTGACAGCCCCAACCGGGATAACCAGCTGGTCGGTTGTTTCGTCAGATTTTACCGCCACTCCACTAGTACTTACGCCCGGTAGACGAGTCCGACTGGATACGGTTCCCGAACCTGGCATCCTTGCACTCTTTGGCCTCGGTCTCGCCGGACTCAGCTTCGCAAGACGCAAAAAAACCTAACCCTCTCGGGTTACATCAAACCCCGCTCAGTTTAATGGTGCGGGGTTTTTTGTGCCTGTGTGATTTGTGTAACAGATGAGGCGTATCTAAAAATAGTAATTAATTCAACAAGGTTATTTACATACCCGCTGTTTATGGTAATTTACGCGCAGATGTTTATCTGACTTGAGGCAAGGAAACTCGGACAGATACGGGGCAAGTGTCAGTCGCATAAAAATACTATCTATCCAGTCAATATTTATCTTAAAGGGATCATTATGAATAAATCAGACGTCCTCATTGAAACCAGTGATATTCCCAGAAACTACAAAATTTACCATGATCGGATTGAACCTGAGGGGATAGACGATTACCAGGAAGAAGCTATCGCCTTCGCCAGGGCAAGCGCTCGCTGGGTTGAACTGGAACGCGAACGCGATAAGCTGAAAGTTATAGGATGCACAAAAGGATTACTCGGAAAAAAACGCAGGTTTTTGGGCAACGTTCCCGAACATATTGCAAAAGAAGTTCTGTCGCCTGAATTGTGGGGCGTTGCCATTCCAACCTTGTCCAATTTTTATGCCTATAAAAACGGTAATTTTCGGGTATTGTTTCAGATTCGCGCACCCGAGAAGTCAGGCCAGGCTTAACATTCCCGATGACATCAAGCCCGATGCTGCAGGGTTTTTATAGTGAGAGGTATTTCGTCGGTTTTTGCGAATCGATTGTTTTAAATCAATAAATAATACGAGCCTCTGAACTTCTATCCATATAGCCGGTTTTAGGCTGGTTTTTAAAAGTAATTTAAATTAGAATTCGCGCTTTCCGGTAGGGCAAAACATCGTTTTGCACGCTGTGAACGACGCAAATCTGCGGTTTGTGGCCGGAATGAGCACAGGTAAAAAGATGTGCTCAAAAAGTTTAGACCGGAATAAAAATAGTCATTTAACTATTTAATCCAAAAATTACGCGGGAATAGCTCAGCTGGTAGAGCACAACCTTGCCAAGGTTGGGGTCGCGAGTTCGAATCTCGTTTCCCGCTCCAATTTAAAAAAGCAGCTTTTAGCTGCTTTTTTTGTGCGCCGGTTTTTTGCAGGCATTTGTCTTGTGGCAATTGGGACGGTTTCTTGTCTATACTGCTGGAACACACCACCGGTTGCATTACCAGAAAAGTGACACAGAAAACACTTTGGAGATCCCATGGATACGCAGCGCACCATCGTTCAGGTATTCGATGAAGCTTGTAATAAATATGCCGACAATCCTGCCTACACTGCGCTGGGCTATACGCTGACCTTTAAAGACCTGGACAGGTTATCAGGCCAATTTGCCGCTTACCTGCAAAACAAGACCGACCTGAAACCGGGCGACCGGCTTGCCATCCAGCTTCCCAACTTACTGCAGTATCCCATTGCCGCCTTTGGTGCGTTGCGCGCGGGGTTGGTCATTGTGAACACCAATCCTTTGTACACGCAGGATGAACTTAAACACCAGTTAACGGATTCGGGTGCCAGAGCGCTGGTGGTGCTGGAGAATTTTGCCGATACGGCGTCAAAAATCCTCAAAGAGACCAGTGTAGAGGTTGTTATCACCTCGCAGGTGGGCGATATCAATCACGGTTGGAAGCGTTTCCTGGTTAACACCGTGCTTAAACTGAAGGGTGATGTACCGTCTTTTTCCATTCCGGGTCGCCTGCGTTTGCCGGACCTGCTAGAGCAGGGTGAAAAATATGGCCGAACACCTGTCGATACAAAACCGGAAGACCTGGCCGTATTGCAGTACACGGGCGGCACCACGGGTGTTGCCAAGGGCGCGATGCTCAGTCATGCCAACCTGGTTGCCAATACCTGCCAAATTCATCAACATTTACCCGAGATCTTCAGGGAAGGGCAGGAGATATACGGCGCGCCCTTACCCCTGTACCATATTTATGCCTTTACCATGCACCTGCTTTGCAGCCTGGCCAGTGGTAATCACAGTGTATTAATACCGAATCCGCGTGATATTGGCTCCATCGTCAAAGTATTCAAAGCCCACCCCATAACCGCTTTTATCGGGTTGAATACGCTTTATAACGCGATGCTGGAAAACAGTGACTTTAACAAACTCGATTTTAGCCATTTGCGCTATTGTGTCGCTGGCGGTATGGCGATGACCCTCGATACCTCGAAGCGTTGGCAAAAACTGACCGGTTGCGAGATCAGCGAAGGTTATGGCTTGACTGAGACATCGCCCGTGGTGTCGAGTAACCAGTACCAAAAAACCAAAATGGGCACCATTGGCACGGTAGTGCCGGGAACCCAGGTAAAGGTACTCAAGGAAGGCGATGATGAATCTGGAGAGCTGCTGGTTAAAGGGCCGCAGGTGATGATGGGTTATTGGCAACGGCCCGATGAAACAGAAAAAGTATTAACAGAAGATGGCTGGTTACATACCGGCGATGTGGCGATCATCGGAGAAGACGGGTATTTACGTATTGTTGACCGCATAAAAGACATGATTATTGTTTCCGGGTTCAAGGTCTTCCCCAACGAAGTAGAGGATGTTATCAGCTCGCACCCGGGTATTGTTGAATGCGCGGCAATCGGCGTCGAGGATGAGCATAGCGGCGAGGTGGTAAAAATATTCGTGGTACCCAAGGATCCCGGATTAACGGTTGATGATATCGAGGAATTCTGCCGGGATAAATTCACCGGCTACAAGATACCCAAATACATAGAAATCAGGTCCGAATTGCCAAAGTCAAATGTCGGCAAGATCCTTCGACGGGTGCTCAAGGAAGAGAACGAAGACAATACCAAAAATAATACGCCAGGTAAGTGAGTACAAAGGCTCAAAGCCCGGTTGCGATGTTGTCATTTATTCTTGGAAAAGCACCCGTCTACCCGTACTATATTGGCTCGATTCAATGA
Organism: uncultured Pseudomonadales bacterium; assembly: GCA_947258415.1. Lineage (GTDB taxonomy): Bacteria > Pseudomonadota > Gammaproteobacteria > Pseudomonadales > IMCC2047 > CAMYIF01. The sequence continues at coordinate 1,347 of CAMYIF010000014.1, read as the reverse complement.
ACTCCAGATCCATTTATGCCTAAAGCGTTAATTATTCGGGACCTGAAAAAAACCTATGACGGTGGAATAGAAGCCCTAAAAGGAATAAATCTCGAAGTAGAGCAGGGAGATTTCTTTGGCTTGCTGGGACCCAATGGTGCAGGCAAATCGACTACCCTGAGTATCATTACTTCACTGGTGCAAAAAACAGCCGGAAAAGTTGAAGTCTTTGGCTATGATATCGACACCCATTTCCCGCAGGCCAAACGGCATATTGGTGTTGTGCCGCAGGAATTCAATTTTAACCAGTTTGAAAAAGTATTCGAGGTCATCGTTACCCAGGCCGGTTATTACGGTATTCCCCGCGAGCAGGCCAAACCCAGGGCAGAGAAGTACCTGAAAAAACTGGGCCTGTGGGACAAGCGAAACACGGTCACCCGCATGCTTTCCGGTGGTATGAAACGCCGCCTGATGATTGCCCGCGCCCTGGTACACGAACCAGAAGTGCTGATCCTTGACGAGCCGACAGCCGGTGTCGATATTGAATTACGCCGTTCAATGTGGGATTTCCTGAAAGAAATAAACGCCGCCGGTACCACCATTATCCTGACCACGCATTACCTGGAAGAGGCCGAAAGCCTGTGCCGCAATATCGCCATTATCGATCATGGTTCGATCATCGAAGAGTCCAATACACGCGACCTTATCCGACGATTGCATACGGAAACCTTTGTTTTCGATGTTGAAAATGAACTGACTTCAGCGCCGGAGTTAAATGGTTATAAATGTGAAGTTTTAAATGAAAACTGCTTTGAGGTGATGATCGAGGAACAGCATTCACTCAATGATGTATTCACCCGGTTAACCCGGCAGGGCATCATAGTAACCAGCATGCGTAACAAGGCAAACCGGCTGGAAGAATTGTTCCTGAAGCTGGTCGACCAGAAAAGCGGGGGCGCCGATGCGGGGGCGTGAAAACCTCGTCGCGTTTACGACGCTACTGCGCCGCGAATTTCGGCGCATGACCCGAATCTGGGTTCAGACCATCGTGCCGCCGACCATCACGATGACGCTGTACTTCGTTATTTTCGGCACGCTGATCGGCAAGCGCATCGGGCAGATGGACGGCTTCAATTACATGCAGTTCATCGCGCCCGGGCTGATCATGATGTCGGTGATCGGCAACTCCTACGGCAACGTCGTCTCGTCGTTCTTCGGCGCGCGGTTCGGCAAGCACATCGAGGAGATCCTGGTCTCGCCGCTGCCGAACTATCTGATCCTCATCGGCTACGTCGCCGGCGGCGTCATGCGCGGCCTCGTCGTTGGCGGCCTGGTGACGATGGTCGCGCTGTTCTTCACCGACGAGTT
>CAMYIF010000013.1 GCA_947258415.1 uncultured Pseudomonadales bacterium | reverse complement strand
GCCGTGATCGTGGTGCCCAGCTTGCTGGTGGGCCTGGTGATCAGCATGTTCCAGGCGGCAACCCAGATTAATGAACAGACCCTGAGTTTCCTGCCGCGCCTGATGGCGACATTGGCAACCGTTATGATTACCGGTCCCTGGCTTATTGGCCGGGTCATGGATTTTTTTAACCGCATTTTTATGGATATCCCCCACCTGATTGGATAACGCCAGCTGGCATTAGGAACCCGGAATTTATGCCTGAAACAAACCTCAGCCAGTCAAACCCTGCCAGGCATCTTCGGAGGCATCTTGCTTGAGATTCCTGTTACCGAGATAACCGCCTGGATCGGTCGTTATTTATGGCCGATGTTCCGGGTGGGTGCCTTTTTCATGGCGATGCCAATCATCGGCACACAATTGGTACCCATGCGTATTCGCCTGCTTTTGACCATTGTCGTGACCCTGGTTGCCGCGCCTTTATTACCTGCGATGCCCCGCGTTGATCCCCTGTCGGTACAGTCTTACTTACTGGTTGGTCAACAGTTACTGATCGGTCTGTCGATGGCCTTCATATTACAAATGCTTTTCCAGGTTTTTGTATTGGTTGGACAGATGATCGCCATGCAAATGGGACTGGGTTTTGCCTCGATGATCGATCCGACCAACGGTGTTTCGGTGGCTATCCTGAGCCAGTTTTACCTGATGCTGGCGATGCTGCTTTTCCTGTCGATGAACGGTCACCTGGTGGTCATCGAAGTGCTGGTTGAAAGTTTTACAACCATGCCGGTTGCGCTAACGGGTTTGGATTTTGGCCTGTTTGGTATGCTGGTTAACTGGGCGCTGTGGATGTTTGCATCAGCACTGGTCATGGCCATGCCGGCGATCACGGCGCTGTTAATCGTAAATTTTGCGTTTGGCATCATGAACCGCGCCGCGCCGCAATTTAATATTTTTTCGCTCGGCTTCCCGTTCTCCATGATCTTCGGCCTGTTAATCGTTTTTATCAGCCTGTCAGGATTCCTGCCCCAGTACGAGCTGGTGGTCGAACAGAGCATGGCGATGCTGCGCGAGTGGATAGGCGCATCATGAGCCATAAAACCAGGCATCGAGGTGATAAATAATGGCTGAACAGGACAGCAGCCAGGAACGCTCGGAAGAAGCAACCCTCAAGCGCCGCCAGGACGCGCGTGACAAGGGCGATATCGCCCGTTCAAAAGAACTCAATACCACGGCCGTGTTGCTGGCAGGATCAAGCGGTCTGCTGATTTTTGGCGACACTATCGCCGGGGGCATGGCAGGCATGATGCGTTTCAACTTCGTGTTATCGAGAGACGATGCTTTCGACGTTAACCTGATGGCAGATCACCTGGGCAGTTCGATCAACCACGGACTTATGTCGTTATCGCCCGTGTTTGTCATGCTGGTGATTGCCGCGCTGGTCGGGCCCATTGCTCTCGGCGGCTGGTCCATGAGCGGGAAAGCACTGATCCCAAAGGGCGAGCGCATGAACCCGATTTCCGGATTAAAGCGCATGTTTTCCGCGCGTGCACTGGTAGAGCTTGTCAAATCCATCGCCAAGTTCCTGCTCGTAGCCTCCCTTGCCATTTTGATTCTTCATGTTTCCACACCGAATATTTTGGCCATCGGCAAGCGTGAAGCGCTTGGCGCCATGGCAACGGCGGTATCCGTAGTTGGCTGGGCCGGGTTGGGGCTTAGCGCCACCATGATCCTGATTTCATTGATTGACGTGCCGTATCAGCTATGGGATCACTCTCGCAAACTGAAAATGACCAAGCAGGAAGTCAAGGACGAGATGAAAAACACCGAAGGCAAGCCCGAGGTGAAAACCCGAATTCGCCAGTTACAGAACGAATTATCCCAGCGTCGAATGATGTCTGCCGTGCCGGAAGCCGATGTTGTCATTACCAACCCCGAACACTTCGCTGTAGCGCTGAAATATAATTCCGACAACATGGGTGCACCCGTTGTGTTGGCCAAGGGTGCCGATTTTGTTGCCCAAAAAATCAGGGAAATCGCCAATGCCAACGATGTAACTGTACTGGAAGCACCGCCATTGGCGCGTGCCATATTCTATAGCACCGAGATTGACCACGAGATCCCCGCGGGCCTTTACGTTGCGGTGGCCCAGGTACTGGCCTATGTTTTCCAGCTGCGCCGCTTCCGGCAGGGTAAAGCGAAAAACCCGGGGGTGTTCCCGAATGTCCCCATTCCTGAGAACCTGCGCCGGGATGAATAGCCTTTTTCCGGGTCAGGTTAAATGGGCAGTACCCCTGGAAGCTAATGCGGTCGCATCACCAGGGTATTTTGGTGTTAGCTGCGGCTTTAATACCCGAGTTCCAATACCGATCTAAATTGAAAATGCCTGATCCGGGAACGCCGCTCGGCAACGACGCAGGCGATGTGCCGCTCATGGCCTTCGAGATTGAGCATGGCGGCCTGCCAGTTTTGCTGCGCATAGCCTTCGGGTAGCAGGTAATAAAACTGCTCGTCCGCAGGTGCGCTTTATCGCCACCACGCAAGCCTTCGCCCTTGGCCTTTTTGAATGCTTCAAACTGGGTCCACAAATATAAAAATGCTTCCTCCTGGCGCTCGGCAGACAAGGTTGCCAGCTTGGAAGTCGTCGATTGGGCAAAGTAACGAAGCGCCAGCGCCATGATTTTACGCTGCCTGCCCATTTTTTCGATGTCGATGCCCACTTCCTGCCCGTTGGCAACGGCAAGCAGGGCCAATCCCTGCGTATGGCTCAAGTTAAAACGCAGGTCCACGGGATAGATGCCCTGTTTGAGCAAGGGTTTTCCCATTGCCCTAGTGTCGAGTGCCAATTCGCTGGCGCTGGTATTGATGTAACCGGCCAGGATGATGCGCATTGCAAGTCGGGTATATATGTAATCGTAGCGGCTATCGGGATGGCTAAAGCGTTTTGCTCGTTGTCGTTCCTGGTGGCTTAATTGCTGCACGCAGCTATTCGTCTCTGTAAAAGCACGTTGTTCGTCCGGCATGGCCAAAAGCGGGGGTATGACCCAGATATGCAGGTCATCAGCCGTGATTTCATTACCCGTTTTATTTTTGATCATCTTTTTTTGCCGGCCGAGATTGCCCGTTTCGTTGAAGTTTTCATGCGGGAGGATAGCAGGATTGGATTCGCCTTTTTAGCCGTTGACCGATTGTTTTAATAAATTTCCGACTTATTCCTGAATCTGGAAAGATTCTTGCAGTGTATTAGCCCTGCAGCTTTCAAAAGTAGAAAAGCGTCAAATTATTGTTGCAGGACGGGATTTGCAGTTAGCCAGATGATTACCGGTTAATTCAGACGGGAAGAGAATTCGAATTAATGAATCATATCGCAGTACTCAATAACATAAGGGATGCCGGCAAGGGGAGTTTGTTGATTCCCGTATTGCTAATGGCCCTGTTGGGCATGATGACCCTCCAGGTCCCACCGTTCCTGCTGGATGTATTGTTTTCGTTTAATATTACCCTGGCAATCGTGGTTCTGCTGGTCGGCATTTATTCGCTGCGTCCGCTCGATTTCGCCGTTTTCCCGACGGTATTGCTGGTAGCAACCCTGTTGAGGCTGGCGCTGAATGTCGCTTCGACACGCGTCGTACTGCTTTACGGACACGAAGGCGGTGATGCCGCGGGCAAGGTCATCCAGTCGTTTGGCGAAGTCGTCATTGGCGGCAACTATGTTGTCGGCCTGGTGGTCTTTCTCATCCTGATCATTATTAATTTCGTGGTGGTTACCAAGGGTGCGGGGCGTATCTCCGAGGTTAGTGCCCGGTTTACCCTCGATTCCATGCCTGGCAAGCAAATGGCCATCGACGCGGATCTAAACGCCGGGATGATCAACCAGGAGGAAGCGAAAACCCGCCGAGAGGAAGTGGCCAGCGAAGCGGATTTTTACGGGGCCATGGATGGTGCCAGCAAGTTTGTTCGTGGCGACGCGGTTGCCGGGCTGCTGATTCTGGTGATTAATCTCATCGGTGGCCTGGGTATCGGCATGATGCAACACGAGCTGGATTTTGCAACCGCGTTGAAATTCTACTCATTGCTGACCATCGGTGACGGCCTGGTAGCGCAAATTCCCGCCCTGCTACTGTCGACGGCGGCAGCCATCCTGGTGACCCGGGTTAACAGTGAAAACGAAATGGGCAAACAGGTCACCAGCCAGATGTTTTCTTCGCCCAAGGCCCTGGCCGTGGCTGCCTGTATCCTGGGTGTAATGGGATCGATTCCGGGCATGCCTCATGTTGCATTCCTGGGCCTGGCGTTACTGGCGGGTGGCGCAGCTTACTGGATAGCACAGAATCAGCAAACAGGTAACCTTAAACAGGCAGAATCACAGCAGGAGCTGGTCGAGGAGACGCCGGCCGAGTCGACTAAAGAACTTAGCTGGGACGATGTCATGCCCGTGGATATGATTGGTCTGGAAGTCGGTTATCGGCTGATTCCGCTGGTTGACAAAACCCAGGGTGGCCAGTTGCTTGGGCGCATCAAGGGCATTCGGAAAAAACTGTCACAGGACCTGGGTTTCCTGATGCCAACGGTTCATATTCGCGACAACCTGGAATTGCTGCCCAATGTCTATCGGGTAACCTTGATGGGCGTTACCCTGGCCGAGGCAGAGATTCATCCCGACCGGGAGCTGGCGATTAACCCGGGGCAGGTATTCGGTAACCTGGAAGGCATTCCCGGCAAGGATCCGGCGTTCGGCCTGGAAGCGGTATGGGTCGACCCGGGCCAGAAGGATTATGCCCAAACACAGGGATACACGGTGGTCGATGCCAGTACCGTGATTGCCACACATTTGAATCACATCATGCACAAGCATGCTCACGAGTTACTCGGTCACGAGGAAGTGCAACAACTGATCGACGTACTCGGCAAGGCTTCGCCCAAACTCGCCGAGGACCTGGTACCGAACCTGTTGCCGCATAGCACGTTACTTAAGGTGTTACAGAATTTACTGATCGAGCAAGTACCGATTCGCGATATTCGATCAATCGCCGAGTCCATAGCCGAAATGGCGCCCAGGAGCCAGGATCCCAACACCCTGACCTCGGTCGCACGAATTGCGCTGGCGCGTTCGATTGTCCAGTCAATTGCCCCCAATGAACCCGAATTGCAGGTCATAACCCTGGACCCGGCGCTTGAGCAGTTATTGATGAAGTCGGTACAACAGGCCCAGCAAGTGGGGGATGTCGGTGATGGCTCGGCGGTACTGGAGCCGAGCCTGGCAGAGCGTTTGCAACGTTCGCTGGTATCAGCCGCAGAAAAACAGGAAATGGCAGGCAAGGCGCCCGTGCTGCTGGTAGCCGGACCGGTCCGGCCTCTACTGGCACGTTTCGTTCGTTTTGGCCTGCAAAATGTACATGTGCTGGCATACCAGGAAATACCGGATAACCGGCAGGTCACCATTGTCGCGACAGTGGGCCGTGAATAGGCAATGCCAGACGTAAAATTTGGCCTGGAAGATGAGCTTAACAAGGTGAATGATTGGGCTAAACAAATGAAAGAAGACGAGGAAATATCCTATGAATGTTAAACGCTATGTGGATGTCGATATGCGCCGTGCTTTGAAAAAAGTGCGAGATGAGCTCGGTCCCGAGGCCGTCATCCTGTCTAACCGTCGAGGTAAGGATGGTATTGAAATCCTGGCTTCGCTCGAATACGACTCATCCGAACCTAATCAATTTCAATCAATGCGAAGCCCGGTTGATCAGGCAACACCTGAACCGGATACCGTCCATGCGAATCCTGCCAGTGCCAATTCCACAGGTAACGAGGCAATCAATGGCAACCCGGATGTGCCAGGGCAGGCACCCATGGCGAACCAGTCACAGATAGACGCGGCATTCGAAACTTTTCTGAGCCAGTACCAACAACCGGCGCCTAAAAATGAACCTTCCGTTGACGTCGAATTGATGGACACCATGCGTTCGGAGATTGAAAATCTGAGGCTGTTACTAAAAGACCAGATGAATTACATCGGCGACCAGCACCGCGCCATGAAAAATCCAGCCGAAGCAGCCATTTTCAAACGCTTTAAAGACTGTGGCTTCCATGAAGGCCTGTCCCTGAAACTGGCGCGAAAAACCGCCAACTACGGGACCATTGAAGAAAGCTGGCAGGCGGCATTAAGGTTAATCATCAAGCACCTGCCGGTGACTGGCCAGGACCTGGTTTCAGAAGGTGGCACTTTCGCATTTATCGGGCCGACGGGTGCCGGGAAAACCACGACCATTGCAAAATTCGCGATTCGATATGCGTTACGCCACGGTGCTGAAAACCTGGCGCTGGTGAGTACAGATCAGCACCGCATTGCCGCCTACGAGCAGTTGCGAACCCTGGCGCGCATTATCGACGTGCCCGTACGCCTTGTCGACGAACAGAATGACCTGGACAGCGTGTTGCGGTCGTTGCGTCACAAGCGGCTGGTGCTGATCGATATGGCAGGCTTCTCTGCCGGTGATGGATTCCAGAATAACCAGTTGAAGCAGTTACGCCACGCCAAGGCGGCTATCAGCAAACTGCTGGTTCTGCCCTGCACCAGCCAGCGCAGCGTTTTAAGCGCGGCGATCAGGGTCGGTAAAGTTTACAGGGTTGACGGCTGTGTCCTGACCAAAACCGACGAAATTACCAGTTTGGGTGAAGTATTAAGCCTGGTAGTAGAAAAACAGCTACCTGTGACCTATATTACAAATGGGCAATCAATTCCTGATGATATTGAATTGGCGCAGGCGAAAGCATTAATCGATAAAACTTGCGGTAAATATATTGAAATTCCAGCTGCTGTTCAAAAACCCGCAAACCAGGTGACAAAGACTGCCACCAACAATGCCAGACAAACAATAAACCCGGCGCAGGTATTTGCTGGTGCGCGTATTTAACTGGAACGAATCAATGAATTTACCAATGCATCCCGTTCGGGTGATCGCGGTGACAGGCGGCAAGGGGGGGATTGGCAAAACCAATGTCTCTGTCAACCTGAGTATGGCGCTGTCCAAACTGGGTCGCCGGGTGGTCTTGCTGGATGCCGACCTGGGTCTGGCGAATGTGGATGTGCTGCTGGGCATTGAAACGGATAAAAACCTGTCGGACGTACTCACTGGCAACTGCAACCTGATGGACATTATGGCCGATGGCCCGATGGGCATTAAAATCGTGCCTGCTTCTTCGGGTGTCCGCTCAATGGCTTCCCTGGGTGTGCACGAACACGCCGCGGTTATCAAGGCCTTCAGTGAAATCGATAATCAGCTCGACGTACTGGTGATCGATACGGCCGCGGGAATTTCCGATTCGGTTACCAGTTTTGTGCACGCGGCGCAGGAAGTCCTGGTCGTTGTCTGCGACGAACCAACCTCGATTGCCGACGCCTATGCATTGATCAAGGTATTGAACCGGGATCATGGTGTTTTCAAGTTTAATATCCTGGCCAACATGGTGCGCTCACCCAAGGAAGCACAGCAATTATTCAACAAGCTGAGCCAGGTTGCCGACCGTTTCCTGGATGTTGCCCTGAAATTTGCCGGTTCGATTCCCTACGACGATATGCTCAGGCAGTCGGTAAAAAAACGCCAGCCGGTCCTTTCAGCTTATCCACGTTCCGCTTCGTCGCAGGCGATCAACAACCTGGCCAGGGAAGTCGATAGCTGGCCATTGCCAACATCACCCAAGGGCCATATGGAATTTTTTATCGAACGATTAATACAAACCGAGGCGGAGCATGTTTGACCGGCTTATCAATACCCTTGTTATCGAGATGAATGACCTGGAGTCGGGTCCTGGCAGGTAACCGTCACATCTATGATGCTTATGCAAAAAATAGCCATGTATTCGGATGAACAGCTGCAAGCTAACCTGACTGCCCTGGTTGAGCGTCATTCCCCCATGGTCAAGCGGATTGCCCATCATCTGCAGGGACGTTTGCCAGCCAATGTCCAGATTAATGATTTAATCCAGTCAGGGATGGTTGGGCTGCTCGAGGCGGCCCGTAAATATGATGCCAGCAAGGGCGCCAGTTTTGAAACCTTTGCCAGCATTCGGGTTCGTGGTGCGATGCTCGATGATGTGCGCAAGGAAGACTGGGCGCCGCGCTCGGTACATCGGAATGCGCGCAATATCGCGCAAGCTATAAAATCGATAGAGGGACGGACCGGGCGAGATGCGCAGGATACCGATATCGCCGAAGAACTGGGTATTTCTCTGGATGATTACTATCGGCACCTCCAGGACAGTGCCGGCGCACGATTATTCAGTTTTGACGATATTACCAGAAACGATGAATCTGTCCTGGGTATTCAGGAAAACAGCTCCAAACTGGGGGTGGATCCTTTTGACAAGATTCAGCAGCAACATTTTAAATCCAACCTGGCGAAAGCGATCGCTACTTTACCCGACAGGGAAAAACTGATCCTGGCGCTGTACTACCGCGAAGAGCTTAACCTCAAGGAAATCGGCAATATCCTGGGTGTAAGCGAATCGCGTGTCAGCCAGATTCATAGCCAGGCGGCCTTGCGATTAAGGTCGCGACTCGTTGAATGGCAGGGTTAATGAAGATATGAACACAAACATGCAATTTATAATGACCACTCAGCTCAAGGAATGCCAATGGATGTTTTAAGTATAATCGGGGTGATACTGGCATTTGCTGCAATCCTGGGTGGTAATTTCATCGAAGGCGGTACGCTCAGTGCCCTGTTTAATGCCCCGGCGGCGTTAATCGTTATCGGCGGTACCATTGGTGCCGCGGTATTACATACATCAAAGGTCGACCTCACTCGCGCGGTCAATATTAGTTCCTGGGTATTTGCACCACCGAAACAGGATGTGCCCAGTGCGGTCGATAAAATCCTGGGTTGGAGCATGACGGCTCGCAAGGAAGGATTGCTAGGCCTGGAAGTGATCGTCGATACCGAAAAGGAATATTTTGCCCAGAAAGGACTGCGGTTGCTGGTCGATGGTACCGAACCCGAGGCCATCCGCAAGATCATGGAAGTTGATTTGAATATCCAGGAACAGCGCGATTTGCAGGGTGCCCGGTTTTACGAATGTATGGGCGGTTATTCGCCTACCATTGGAATTATCGGCGCGGTTATGGGTTTGATTCATGTCATGCGAAACCTGGCTGACCCCAGTCAGCTGGGTTCAGGTATTGCCACGGCATTTGTCGCCACCATTTACGGGGTTGGTCTGGCCAACCTGTTATTCTTGCCGATTTCCAGCAAACTCAAATCGGTTGTCCAGAATCAGTACCATTACCGGGAAATGATTGTTGAAGGTGTCGTTGCCATTGCCGAGGGTGAAAACCCGAGGGCGATTGAAATGAAATTGCAGGGCTACATGGTGTGACTCTGTTAATTCAAAAAAGCCGGTTATCAGGGTAGTCCAATGCCCAGGCGAGACAGGCATTCCAACCATGACCAGGAAAACCACGAGCGTTGGCTGGTTTCCTACGCTGATTTTATTACCCTTCTGTTTGCTTTCTTCGTCGTCATGTATTCCATTTCCTCGGTCAATGAAGGCAAGTACAAGGTACTTTCCGAAACACTGATTGGCGCCTTTAATGTACCCGAAAAGTCGGCCGCTAAGCCGGAAGCGCTTAATATCAGGGAATACGATAAAAACAGCGTGATCGACTTTCCGGGCAGTGCCAACAAGGAAGGCGATATCAGCTCTGATATCAAACTGCAGGGCGAAGGCTCCGGGAGCGGACTTGAAGAACTTTCTGTACAGGTTGAGGCTGCTTTTGCTGACCTGATTGAAGACAATAATATTTCCATCAACGGCAATGAAACATGGGTTGAAATATCATTGAATTCCAAGCTGCTTTTTAGCAGTGGCAGCGCCAGGCCGAGCGCTCAGGCCATTCCTATCATTCGCCAGATTGCCGATATCCTGGGTGGCTACGAAAACCCTGTACACGTGGAGGGTTTTACCGATAATGTTCCCATTAATACCGGCATTTACCCGTCTAACTGGGAGTTGTCCGCCGCTCGATCGGCAACCGTCGTACGCCTGCTTACCGAGGAGGGCGTCGACCCCGACCGGCTTGCCGCCGTCGGTTACGGGCAATTCCAGCCGAAAGCAACAAACTCAACCGTTGAAGGCCGTGAGAAAAACCGCCGAGTTGTACTCGTGGTTTCCCGGGACCTGAATATCAGGCGTTCGGTCAGCGGAGCAGGTGATCTGGGTGCCAATACAGAGCGAGAATTATTACTCAGGGATGCAGAAGAAAAACGCAGTAGCTTCCTGAAAGAGAAAAATCGGGTAAAATCGGTCGAGCTGGATGGCGGCGGGCTGCTTTTTACTCAGGATGATAAAAAATAAGACGGGATTTCCATGAAAGACATCGTGTACTTGATCATTATTTCTATTTTGGGATTTATCAGCATATACGCATTGCTGGTGGCTTGGCGAGCCAAAACACAAAACGCGATAATCGAACGCAGGTTGATAGAAAAAACGGATCTGATTGAGCACGAATTATCGGCGATTATGGATGGCGCCTTTGGTATGAGCGATTATCTTGAAGAAGTCAAAAGGGCGCTAAAAGAGACCGCAGAGAAGCAAATACAGCTTGAGCAAAATGACCTGGGAAATTTACCCTACAACCAGGCTGTGCGTATGGTCGGTCAGGGTGCAACCGTCGAGGATCTTGTCAGCAGTTGTGGTGTGTCTCGCGCCGAAGCCGAATTGATAGAGTTGCTGCATAAAAAATCACCGCCCGCTATTACCCGGAGAATGGAACCAGAACAGCCACTGTCACCCGCGCAGGAAAAACCTGCAGCGGACGTGAAATCTTCATTTACTTCTCCCTGGGCCAAGAACGAAGTCAGCAAGGATAACCCGTCGATCGAAGAAATCGTGGAGAAAATGGAAGCAGACAGCCTCACCGGTACAAACGTCAAACCGGAAGCTGACCAGCAGGAAGACGAGTATTCCATCATTGAAAAGGCACAGAAACAAAGCAAATAAGCGTTGCCTGGAAACTTAAAGCCTGTGGTAAAGTATTGATTATGTTGCTTAATAACCGCCAAGGCTATGGCTCGGTCGCCATTATATTACACTGGCTGATGGCCGTGCTCATCATTGGTTTATTCGCTATGGGGCTATGGATGGTCGAGCTGGGTTATTATGATTCCTGGTATAATCGCGCCCCTGAACTGCATAAAAGCCTGGGTATCCTGACGTTGTTTATTTTTTTATTCCGGGTTGCCTGGCGCTTCGCCAATCCTTTGCCCGACCCGGAACCGTCACTGAAAGTTTGGGAGCGCAAGGCCTCTCGCTTTGTCCATATCAGTTTTTACCTGCTTATTTTTATCGTCATCCTCAGCGGTTACCTTATTTCGACTGCGGGTAAAAACCCGGTTCCCTTTTTCGGCTGGTTCGAATTGCCCGGGTTGTTTACCCCGTTCGAGCACCAGGAAGATATAGCAGGGGAGGTTCACTTGGCCGCCTCCTGGTTGATGATGGCATTGGTGGCATTACATACGCTGGCCTCGTTAAAACATCATTTTTTCGACAGGGACAAAACCTTATTGAAAATGCTGGGTCGAAACCGGTAATGCGCCCTGGTGGCAAAGAAGTCACATGTAGAAGCAATTAGTGCCAGGCTGGCGTTGAAATTAATTTTTTTAAAAGAACAAGGAATGGACTTTAAAAATCCTTATGTTGATCATTCAAGTCTGGAGATATGTCATGAAAATTAGGAATTTGGTTACCATTGCACTGGTTTTTTCGCTGGCAAGCGTGACGCCCGCGTGGAGTGATGAGTATGTTATCGATAAAAAAGGGCAACATGCTTCTATTAATTTCCGGATTCAGCATTTGGGTTTTAGCTGGCTCACGGGTCGGTTCAACGATTTCGATGGTGAATTCAGCTACGATGAAAAAAATCCGGAAGCCGCCAAAATCATAGTGAATATTAATCCGGCAAGCATTGACAGTAACCATGCCGAACGCGACAAGCATTTACGCAGTGACGATTTCCTCGATGTCGAAAAATATGAAACGGCTACGTTTGTCAGCACGGCGGTCAAGGATGTCGCCGACGGCAAGGCCACCCTGGTTGGCGATTTTACCCTTCGTGGTGTTACCAAAAGTATTGAAATTGCGGTCGCAAAGGTGGGCGAAGGCAAGGATCCCTGGGGCGGGTATCGCATGGGTTTCCAGGGTACAACCAAATTAGTGCTGAAAGACTTCAACATCAAGAAAGATTTGGGGCCGTTCTCTCAGGAAGTGGAACTTTACCTGGATATCGAAGGGGTGCGTAAGCAATAACGCGACCATCGTGCGTCAAACCTGCCATCAAATGCCGGGGTATTAACCGGCTTTTTCAGATTTCAGGCGACCGTGTACTTCGTCAAGCATGCTCTGGTTGGTTCTTACCCTGGCAATGATTTCCCGGTAGGGTAGCAGGTTCATCTGCTTGTTCCTGTGTTCGCGGGCAATTTTTACCAGGTATTTGCCGTGTTCGAAAAAGATCCTCCAGGCTTGCAGGACATTATATTTGGGGTCAAACATATGCGTAGGTAACGAAGCCACACCGTTCACCTCGATCACAACGAATTCTCCTGCATAAAGCGCAGCCTCGCTCTCGGCCTTGACATCGATACGGCCAAAGTTGAAACCTGGCTGATCTTCAAAGATTTTAAATACAGCCCGTTCCAGCTCTGGTGTAAGGGTGTGCGTTTCATCGGTAAACTTGCATCCCATGGTATGCGATCCGATGAAGGACAAACCGACTTCCTCGCCGGCTTCGGGTATCCGGGTTGAATCGATGTACTGGAGAAATAAGTTCCAGTGGTGGCTGAAGCGTTCGTGATTTTTTGCCAGGGTTATCAGGTTATCGCGCCCATTGCCGGTTACCGAGGGAAAGTGTTTCTTGTTGATGCCGGTGATCCTGGGCCGGTTGTTGTGCCGGATATAAAAAATACCCCATTCGAGCGGAAAATCGGTAAATTTTTGCAGTATATAGCTGCCCAGTAACAGGGGTACTTTAGCCTTCAGGTCCCGGGGTGACGAGATTTTACATATACCTTTGCCAACACAACCGACATCCGATTTCAGCAACACCGGGAGGCCGTGCTCTTCGATGAATTCGAGGATCAGTGATTCTTTTTCATCGTGGCTCAAGCTATCCTGTATTAACCTGGTTGGCAGGAAATAACGCTGGTCAAAGGCAAGCTGACTGTCATATTTTGAACCGATACCAATGTCCCCGTGATCCAGGCAATAATTGGCCTTGGCCAGGGAGCGAACGCTGACTGCATTGGCCAAACACTGAATGCCCAGGTATGCGTAAAATGGGGCTTCAAAAATTCTCGGGTGCCAGAATTCGTAGGGTTTTATCAACAGTCTCTCCGCTAAAAAACAGGTAGTGCGGCTATTTTTGCTAGCTCGCAGGTTGCGCTAACGCATTTTTGAAATAACGCCGAGTTTAACCGAATCAGGAATAGAAATAACCATCCGCTTGCCTCATCTGACTGCCTAGTCGTCCCCGGGTTCCACGCGCTAAATCCTGTTTGCACTATGCCGGTTCCGGTATACTAACGGCTTGCTTCTGTAGACGGTGGGGAGAAATACAGTTGGGTGCTGTTCGTGCTGAATTTAGTTCAAGGCTCGGGTTTTTGCTGGCTGCTTCGGGGTCGGCCGTGGGTCTGGGGAATATCTGGGGTTTTCCGACACAAACGGCCAGCAATGGTGGCGCCGCGTTTTTGTTGATCTACCTGGTCATGGCTTTTTCATTGGCCTACCCGGCGTTAATGGCAGAATTGATTATTGGACGACACGCCCGGGCTAATGCGGTAACGGCGTTGCGTTCCCTGTCGGATAATCCCCTGACCAGGTTCTTTGGCGGGTTAACCGGTTACGCCGGCATACTGACGGCGATATTAATCCTGAGTTTTTATTCGATCGTCGCCGGCTGGATGGTTGCCCATTTCCTGTCGGCCATTTTCCAGGCATTGGGTATGATGTCCCTGGTTGACTGGCTTACCGGGTTCAGCGTCCACAGGAATGCGATTTTTACCCTGGTATTTATGCTGTTTACCACATTAATTGTCAGCGGCGGTGTCAGGAAAGGCATCGAAAGATGGTCAACCCTGTTGATGCCCCTGTTGCTGGTTATCCTGTTACTGCTGATCGCTTATGTCTTTACCCAGGAAGGGGCCATGCAAGGATTAAAGGTCTACCTGCTACCGGACTTTAGCCGGGTGATCGATATCCAGCTTGTTATCCGCGCGCTCGGACAAGCTTTTTTCTCGCTGTCCCTGGGAGTCGGTACCATGCTGATTTACGGCTCCTACGTGAGCAAGCAGGAGAACCTGGCTTCACTGGGGCGAAGCGTGACCCTGATTGACATTGGTATTGCCGTGATGGCCGGCTTGCTGGTGTTGCCGGCAATGTACGTGGCCCAGCATAACGGGGTGCAAATTTTTGACGCTGCCGGCAAGCTGATCAGCGAGGACACCCTTATTTTTACCGTGCTGCCAGCCCTGTTCGAGCAAATGGGTGCCATTGGTTTATTGATTTCATTTGCCTTTTTTATCCTGATGACCATTGCCGCGGTAACCTCGTCTATTTCCTTGCTGGAGGTGCCGGTTGCCTACGTAATGGAGAACCACCGGACTACTCGCAAACATACTGCATTTATGGTCGGCGGCCTGGTGACATTGATCAGCCTGTTGATCACATTTAACTTCAAAACACTGTTCGGGCTAACCATACAAATTACCACCCGCTACAGTGAACCCCTGATCGGCTTGCTGTTTTGCGTTTTCGCAGGCTGGGTATGGCAACGCAACCAGGTATTACAGGAAATAAAATCCGGTTTTGACAACGCCGAGAACAGCCTTTTCTGGAAAGTCTGGCCCTTTTATATACGATACGTCTGCCCGTTAGCCATCCTGGCTGTTTTTGGGCATTCCCTGCTGTCTTAAATAACCAACAGATCGGCTTTTCTGTGCTGATTTAGTCGATGACCCGCGGGCAATGTGCCTTGAGTTTTTATGGCTTTGCTTTAAGCTATGTGGCCTTGTTTAAAACATTGGGACGAGCGTTATATGGATTTGTTCGACTTTGAAGAAGGGCGTGAAGGCTATTATGGCCAGTACGGCGGTACCTTCCTGCCCGAGATTCTGACCACGACCATCGAGGAAATTAAACATTGTTTCCGGGAATGTAAAAATGACCCGGGCTTTTGGGCAGAATACGAGCAATTGCTACAGGAATATTCCGGTCGGCCGACTCCCGTCACCCACTTACCCAACCTGTCCAGAAAACTGGGCGGCGCACAGATATACGTTAAACGCGAAGATCTGAACCATACCGGCTCGCACAAGATCAATAATGTTATTGGCCAGGGCCTGTTGACCCGGCGCCTGGGGAAAACGCGCGTGATCGCTGAGACGGGAGCCGGGCAACATGGTTTTGCAACAGCTACCATGGCGGCCAAGTTCGGCTTCGAATGTAAAATTTACATGGGCGAGGTCGACGTAAAACGGCAGCGTCCCAACGTATTCTGGATGGAAAACCTTGGTGCAGAGGTGGTTGCGGTACAGGATGGCCAGAAAACCCTGAAAGACGCCATCAACGAATGCCTGCGCGACTGGGTGACCAATATGGCTAATACCCATTACGTACTGGGTACAGCCTGCGGTCCGCATCCGTTCCCGGAAATGGTCAGCTACTTCCAGTCCATTATTGGCAGGGAAGCGAAACGGCAAATACACGAACTTGCCGGGCGTGCGCCTGACCGGGTGTACGCCTGTGTCGGTGGCGGGTCCAACTCGATCGGAATATTCCAGGGATTCATGGACGAAGATAATATTGACCTGGTCGGTTGTGAAGCGGGGGGGATGGGACCGGGCCTCGGCCGGCACGCATCACGCCTGGCCTATCATGATGCATCCGTGGGTGTCGCCCAGGGGTATAAAACCTACTTCCTGCAAAACGACGATGGCAATATGCTGGAAACCCAGTCGATCGCGGCGGGTCTCGATTATATTGGCATTAACCCCATTCTTGCTCATTTGTGGGAACACAAGAAAGTACGCTTTGAAGCGGCCACCAACGACGAAGTCAGGGAAGCGTTGAAGCTGGTGATGGCAACCGAGGGTCTGATACCCGCGCTCGAAAGCACGCATGCCTTTGTTACGGCCATCGCCGAGGCTCCCTCCATGTCGAAGGATGAGATTATCCTGGTGAACATGTCGGGACGCGGAGACAAGGATATTTTTACCGTGGCCGATGCACTTGAGGACGATCACTGGAAAGCTTTTATCAAGAACAAGGCGGGTGAGTATGGACGTTGAGGCTTATATCAGAGCGCGAAAAAAAGTGCGCGCGCCCTTGTTGATGACGCATGTTGTTTGTGGTTACCCATCTTTTGAAGACAATATGAAAGAACTCGAAATCATGGCCCAATACGGGGTTGATTTTGTCGAGTTACAGTTTCCTTTTTCCGAGCCTTCGGCCGATGGGCCGCTGTTCGTAAAGGCCAACCAGGAGTCGATCGATCACGGTACGCGGGTTGCCCAGTGCTTTGAATTCATGGCACGGGTAACCGAACGTTTTGATTTCAAGGTGCTTATGATGGGCTATTACAACACCGCCTTTAAAATGGGTCACGAAGCATTTATAAAGCGGTTGAAGGCAGCCGGGGCATGCGGCTATATTTTGCCCGATTTACCCATCGAGGAAGCGAAAGAACTGCATGCCCTGTCCGAAGAGGCGGGCCTGTTCCCGGTGATTCTGATGACACCGACTAACACGGATGAGCGTCTCGAAAAACTCGGCGCCGTTGCCAAAGGAATGGTTTATGCCGTTGCTCGTAAAGGCGTCACGGGATCCAAAACCGAGATGAGCAACGAAGTGGCGACGTTTCTCGAGCGCTGTCGAAAACATACGGACTTGCCGCTGGGTGTCGGTTTCGGCGTCAGCAACAGGGAAGACCTGGATTTCATCGCGGCTAACGCTGATATTGCCATTATCGGCACCGCGGCGCTCAAAGCCTGGGAATCGGACAGGGAAAAGGCGCTTGATGCATTTTTTACCGGGTTGGGTTTAACCAAAAGTTAAGTTCACCCCTTTAATTGGGGGATGTAGTACCTGGGTGCTGTGGTCCTGAAACGCGTGGAAATATTATTCAGGTGATTCGTTTTCTTCGGCTGTTTTAATATACCTGGCGGTGTCGCGCGCAATCATGCCCTCTTCATTGGTAGGGATAACATAGACGTCAATCGCACTTTCCAGCGAACTGATTTTGCTGCCCGATTCGGAAATCTCGCCACTATTGAGCTGTTCGTCGAGGTGTACACCAAGGCATTCAAGCCCGGTACATATACGTTGCCTGATTGATGCTGAATTTTCACCAATCCCCGCGGTAAATACCAGGGCATCGGCCTTGCCCTGCATGCCGACATAATAACTGGCAACATACCGGCACACGCGGCGACAGAAAATATCGATGGCCAATCGTGCCCGCGGGTCTTCGTTATCCGATTCTTCCTTAAGCAGGGTGCGCATATCACTGGTTAGCCCGGAAACTCCCAGCAGACCGGATTGTTTGTTGAGCATGTTATCAAGCTGGTCAAACCCCATGCCTTCCCTGTGGTGCAGGTATTCCAGTATCGACGGATCAATATCCCCGCTTCGGGTGCCCATCAACAAGCCTTCGAGGGGGGTGAAGCCCATAGAGGTATCGATCGAATCTCCCGCCCGAATGGCGCAAGCCGAGCAGCCATTACCCAGGTGCAGGGAAATTAAATTAATCCTCTTCTTGCTCAAGCCGGTCAGGGCCTGATACTGGTGGGCAATATAACGGTGCGAGGTTCCATGAAATCCATAGCGCCGTATTTTATAGCGTTGATAATACTCGTACGGCAGTCCGTACATATAGGCCTGCTCAGGCATAGTGGCGTGAAAAGCGGTATCAAATACGGCAACTTGCGGAATCTGTGGTCCCAGCAAGCTGGTCATATGCCTTATGCCCTGAATATTGGCAGGATTATGCAGTGGTGCCAGTTCGGCACAGGCTTCTATGGCCTCGATAACAGTCTGGTTTATCAGTGTCGATTGTTTGAAATTCTCGCCGCCATGTACGACACGGTGGCCGACGGCGTCGATATCCTGATAGCCATTTACGCGTTCAACACCCGAAATATCAGAAAAAACCCAGAGTAAAACGGTTTCGATACAGTACTCAATGCTACCGGCAGGCACGGATATTTTAACGGCTTCCTGTTCTGGCACTTCGTATTTAATCTTGCAATCAGCACCCAAAGTTTCGGCCTGGCCTTTAACAAGGCAAACATTTGGGTTGGCGGACGATTCCTGTTTATCTGTCTCAATAACCTGGAATTTGATTGATGACGATCCACAATTTAATACCAATATAATCATTAGATACCTGCGTTTTTTCTTGTTTTAACCAATAAAACCATCGCCTTCGGGTTTTAACTGCTATTTTTTCTTGTCTGGTCGAGACCATCATACCAAGTTTACCAGCGTCTGTTTAAGCGCGACTTGATGGTAAAAAAGTAACCAGATTGGCAGCCCGGATTGATTACACTCGATAATAAACAGTTATTCGATGATCTGCTATTATCTGCCCACCCTGAATGTGTGACGCTTATCCCTTATGCAGGCGTTTAGCCACTTTTGGTGATAGATCCTGTATAGCATCCATCTGCAACTGAACAATGCAAACCCGGGTGTATTTTTAAATTAATGCTCTAATGATTTTACGGAAGCAGCATGTGATCAAGTTATTTAAACAGCAGGGAAGGTCAGGTATTCAGTTACAAACCCTGAAATGGAAATGGTTCGCGCTGCTTTTCGTCGGCGCCGGCATGATCGGTGCCTGGACGCCACCTCACCTGAATACGGCTCTGTTTCATAAAGCCGTCTTTATCGAGTGCCTGTTGCTCGGTCTGTTTGCCTGGTGGAGCCTGCGCCAAATCACAAACCCGGATTGTTTCAACTGGGTGTCAGCGCCGGTTAACAAGCCATTAATGGCAATATTAATCTGGGGAGCTGCCTCCCTGGTATGGTCGGTTTACCCGGAATTTACCCTGGTTCGGTTACTTTTCTGGCTGGCAGTGGCGACCGGCTTTTTTTTACTGGTTGCCGAAATACGCAGCCTGTCCGACTGGAGTAAATTAATTTTATGGCTATTTATCAGTGGTGTTTTGATTGCGCTCACGGGTATTGCCCAGCACCTGTTTGGTTTTGACCGGTTACCGCAAACAGCCGCGCCGGCAGCCACGTTTATTAATAGAAACATAGCCGTACAGGTAATCGTATTTACGCTACCTATGAGTGTTTTCCTGTTTTTTAACGATCGCGCAAGACCTGCGATGCCTGTTTATATTTCGGTCGCCACGGCCATTATCGCCGCCTATCTCGTTTATACCCAAACTCGCAGCGGCTGGCTGGCCGTTTCCGCGCAGGGCCTATTTATCCTCGTTGCCCTCTATACGGGAAGAAACAGGTTAGGCCAATCGCAGGAGCAGGATATAGAGGCGGGCAAGCCATTGATGGCCGGCCATCACAAGCGCGCCCTGGTTCTGGGCGGGCTGTTATTCCTGGTTCTGGTTAACGCGTCTGACAAGGGTTTTATTTCCAAAGGGGTGTTCTGGGCAACCCTGGAAACTATACAGCTAGACGCCGGTAATTTTAGCGGCAAGCAGGTTTACTCGCGTTACCAGATCTGGGGCGAGACTATCGAGGGCATCAGGCAGGCGCCGCTGCTGGGCAGGGGACTGGGTAGTTTTGAATACGCATTACCCGACCAGGCCGGGCCGGAAATGCATAATCTGCGCCGGGCGCACAACGATTACCTTGAATTTATTTACGAGTTGGGATTAATCGGCCTGTGCCTCGCGCTCTGGTTATTCGTCGCTTTTGTCACCATGATCATTCGACTTTGGAGCAGGCTTTCGGGTGAGCATTATCTGATGTTTGTCAGCGTAACGGCGGCCATTACAGGTAGCGGTATCAATGCCTGTTTCAGTTTTCCCTATTCCCAGGCCATCCCGCCACTGTTTTTAATCGTATGTTTGGCCGCGCTGGTGTTTTTATACCGTGTCGCTTACCCGGAAAGTAAAGGCGAGATATTCTGGCCAAAGACGGCGAGGGCAGGGCTGTCCTGCCTTTCCGTTGCGTTGCTTGGAGTTGTGCTGTTCCTGAATATCCAGTGGATAGCCTACTTTAACCATATTGACCGCAGTATTCACACGCAGACCAGCAACTGGCAATTAACCGATGCGCAACAGCGGAAAACCCTGGTTACCCATCCGGAGATGGTGCATATCCTGAATCGCTTGTCCGAATATTCGGCCGGTGCAGACCCGGAGGGTTTCATGTATTCCTGGAACGTCGGTTTGGCCAATGCCTACCTGAAATTCAAGCCGTACGACTACCAGCCGTATTTAAGGTTGATGGGTTATTACATGAACCAGGGCGATTTCCAGCGAGCGGCCCAACTGGGTAAAAAGGCTATCGAGCTGCCGGTCGCAGATGCAAGGCAGGCGGTGTTACCCTGGTTAATCAGGTCACTGCAACAACTAGAGCAGCAGGATGAAGCCGATAATTATTACCGGCAGTTGGCAGACTTACTGGTAACGGAGGGAAACCGTTATTCGGCGCAGATTATCAATGAATTTGTCACCCTGAACCTGGAAAGGAACGACGAAGATAACTTTTACAGGGTCTTGAGGCGGTGCGTGCAAGAGTATCCCGAGCATTGGCAATACCAGGCGATGCTCGGAATTCGGCTATTCAAGTCGGGACGCAAGGGCGAAGCTTTTGCCTATTTAAACCGCGCCATGGAGCTGCACCCAAACAACCCTTACCGGGAAACGTTAACCGGTTGGCTGGCGACTTACTAGGTTGTCAGGGATTATTCGGCGCCGTGTTTATTCAGTAGGGCAATATAATCATCCGATGACTTGTGCGTTGAAATGACCTGGAGAAATGTTTGTCCCTGCGGATTCCTGGCGTTAATGTCTCTGCCTGCCTTGTCGAACAGTTTAAGAAATACCTCGAAATCCCTGGCAATCATGCCGCGATAGGCCCTCTCAAGACAGTGATAATCAGCATTTACGCCTTCGGGTGGCATGATGTGCAGGAAATATTCAATCCGCGCGTCGTCGAGTACCTCGTCGAGTACTTTTTCTTTATCTTTGGTCGGGGCCATAAAATTCCTGGTATAAAAATATAATCAATTATCAGTTTGTTTTGGTGTTGGTCTAAACAAGTTTTGCTCTCGTGCTTCAAGCGCTGCATAATACCAGCACAGTTGGTTTTATGTGAAATGGTTCTGCGTGAATTTGACAAGCCAGCAACTGGCAATAAATAATTTCCATGCCTGTGCATGTTTAATCAGCTTTGTGTTTGTATAAAAAACAGCTTCTGTATTAGAATACCCTCTAAGTTATAAAGCAGTAATAAACGTTTAAAGTTTATGGGGCCTGGGGACTCCTTTCATGCTCAGCCGGGAAAAATCGCCAGTGTGCAAACGCTAGCGGAATCCCCGACAAAGGCAGTGAAGCCCTCGGGCCCCTCCATTAATTGAAGGGCTGTTTTCCTCCTGTTCCGACATTCTCCTGGCCTTCCTCAAAGCAGGCTTGCATATCCACTTCGGGCCTGCATACCGACTATCGGCCAGTAGAAGCATTCCCACATCCTGTTATTGTTTTTAAAATGTCTTATATTCAATCAGTTATGCTATTTATACTTGCTGGCCTGGCGGGTGATTTTGTTGCCTGATTACGATGTCATCATCATCGGTGGTGGTGCCGCCGGTTTGATGTGCGCCATTACTGCCGGGCAGCGGGGTCGCAGCGTTCTGGTGATCGAACGTGCCAATAAAGTGGGCAAGAAGATCCTTATGTCCGGGGGCGGGCGGTGTAATTTTACCAACTTGTACATTGACCCCGAATGTTATCTATCGGCCAATCCGCATTTTTGCAAATCGGCGCTGAGCCGTTATACGCAGTGGGATTTCACCAACCTGGTGGAAAAGCACGCCATTGCCTACCATGAGAAAACACAGGGACAACTGTTTTGTGATACCACGTCCAAAGCCATCCTGGGCATGTTGTTGAGCGAATGCGAGCAAACGGGTATTGAAATCCGGACCGAATGCGACGTCGGGTCCGTCAAAGGCAAAGACTCAGCGGGTAGTTTTCGTGTAAAAACCAGTGATGGCGAGTTTTTATCGGAATCACTAGTCATCGCCTCGGGCGGATTGTCGATCCCGACCATGGGCAGTACCGGGTTTGCGTATGAATTGGCCGAGCAGTTTGGGCTGAAACTTAAACCCACTTCCCCTGCATTGGTTCCTTTTACCTTTACCGATAGTTTCAAACAGTTATCCGGGCGCCTGACGGGTATATCTTTACCTGTGTGCGTGACTACCGGCAAAAAGAGTTTTACCGGGAATATCCTGTTTACACACAGGGGTCTAAGCGGGCCCGCTGTGTTGCAACTATCCAGCTACTGGCGAACGGGCGATACGGTTAAAGTAGATTTATTACCCGGCCTGGATGCCAGTCAATGGTTATTGGCACTCAAGCAGGACAGTCCAAAAGCCCTGCTGCGGAATGCGCTTCGCCAGCATCTGCCCAAAAAACTTGTCCTGGAACTTGAGCAATTATGGTGGCAGGAACATGCCGAACGTATTCTCTCGGAATGGCCAGACAGGGCGCTGAGGGAGCTTGCTGAAAATCTATCGGACTGGAGGCTTAAACCGGCCGGCACTGAAGGGTATAGAACCGCCGAAGTGACCCTGGGCGGTATAGATACCGATGGCATCTCCTCGAAAACCATGGAATGCAAACGGCATCCGGGGCTGTATTTTATCGGTGAAGCGCTTGATGTCACCGGGCACCTGGGTGGCTTTAACTTCCAGTGGGCCTGGGCTTCCGGTTTTGTGGCCGGGCAGGTGGTGTAGGGCTCATCTTCATTCATTGCCTTCTTTCAAAGAAACCCCAGGGCACTCAAGAATAAGCGCCTGCGTATCTGCCTTGAATTTATCCCAGAAGGGAAATGTTCTGCACTGACCGGGTCTGCTCTCATAGATGGTGCACTTGCCATCGATGGGGTCTAAAAAGCAGCAAATGTGTTCGCCATTGATAACCCGCTCACGGAGTGACAACTTACCTTGAACCCGGCGCACAAACTGCCTGGCAAATGAATCTAGATTCATCTTTTTCGTAGCGGCCATTTTCTCCAGTTCGTCTATGCCTATCCAAACATAGCCTTCCTGACCGCGACAGCATTTCCCGCCACAGGTTTTGCAGGCTTTGCTATCAAATAAATAAGGGTAATCGTTTTGATTGTTGATGATTTCTTTTGGCATAGTTTTTTAACGCCTTAACCAGCGCATGGCGAGTTTTCCACTAAATCCAACGACGAACTCTGGATTGGTAGTTTTTATACTCGGGGCCAAATTTTTTCGCAAGTGCCCGTTCCTCCGGTTTTATCTGGAACCGGTTCATGAACAGGACAAACCCGGGTATTCCGATTAAGAACGCGATAAATACCGCTTGTAACCAGGGAGGAAGCCTCTTCAGGTTTCATCGGGTCTATCGATGTCGAGGCCTGCCTGAATGAAACGATGCCGAAGATCCCAAAAATAATACCAGAAAATATCAACAGGATAATCAGGACTGAACGGGCAAACTCGGTTAGTCCAAGATCCGGACCGATGGGCGAGAGTACCAGCATTGCTGCAGCGAAACCGGTAACGATGACGGGTGGTGGAATTTTATTTTCGAGAGAGGGCATTTTTTGATTAGGAATACCTAAAGAAGATCCGCAGCTTTGCAGCCAATTCCCTATTATGCCTGCTTTCGGGCAAAAGACGCGACCCTAGTCTTTATGGTATTCAAATCGGTTACGACCTTTTTTCTTTGCCTGATATAGCAACTTATCCGCGGCTTCGATAAGTGTTGATGAACTAATTTCCTTGAGAGGATTGGAAGTGCTGACTCCGGCGCTAACGGTCACCACATCACTAACGATGGAAGGTTTTTGTGGAAGCTTCAGTCGTTTGACCGCACTGAAACATTGTTCGGCTAATTGGATCGACTGCTTTTTGTTTGTTTCAGGAAGTAATACAACAAACTCGTCGCCACCATATCGGCCAATCAAATCTATTGCCCGCTTTGTTACCCCGCTTAATGCCTTGGCAATCTGCTTAAGACACTCATCGCCTTGCAGATGCCCGAAGTAATCGTTGTACTGCTTGAAATAATCAATATCGAGCATGATCATTGACAAGGGTGTTCGGTCTCTTTGAGCGCGTTTCCATTCCCTATCCAGAGTTTGATCAAACATTCTCCTGTTTGCGATACCGGTCAATCCATCCTGGAAAGAAAGTTGGTTAACTTCTTTTAATAATCTCTCGAGTTCCTTTTCTGCCTGTTTTTGTTCAGTAATATCTTCAACACTTGACCAAATGTATTCATCCCCATCTATTTCCACGATCTGACCCGATAACCTTACAGGGACAAGATGACCGTCCGCATGAATATACTCTTTTTCATAAGGGCCATACTTTCCTGTCTTTTCCAGACTCTCCAATTGTTTTTTTTCTTGCGTTGCATATTTTTCTGGCGTGATTTCCCAATAGCTTAGTGCTAGCACCTGTTCAACCGGCCTTCCGATTATTTCAGCATACGCGGGATTTACGTATACCAGGTCACCGTTCATTCGGCATAAGGCTAGCCCGATAACCGTTTTTTCGAAGAGAATACTTTCATATCTACCATCTTTTTGCACAGTTTCTTAATCTCATTCGGCCGTTGATATGTATTGAAAGTGTAATTTTTAGATTTATACAAAAATTAGTATAGTCGGTACTGATTCGATCAGTAGAATATGTGTGGCACGTTTGGTTTCTTGACTAACACAGGAGCATTCGTTTTTTTTCTTCTGCTTCTACCTGCATTCATTTCACCGGCCATGATTAATAATAAATCGATTCTGCTCCTTTGGCTATTTACATCGGGCTAGATGCGTTGTTTTACCTTGATGGCGAGTGTGCCAACACCCAGGAAAGCAGTACCCATGAGGATGAGCGTGACCGGCCATCCCAATGAATTTGCGAAATGCTCTGCGGAGTAATAACCGATGAAGGCGAGCATCGCAATGACAGTGGTCAACAGCAGTGCCTTGCTTTGAAGTACCACACAGGCATAAAGAACTGACGCGGCTGCTGCAAGATAGAGGAGTTCAAAGGGTGTATTCTGCACGAGGTCGAACAAGCCACTATAAGCCATGATAGAGCCAATGAAATAGCCGAGACCTGTCAGGCGTGGATATTGCCCTGCCTTTTGCAAACCGTAAGCCGTTAACATCAGGCTTACGCCAATGACCAGGCTCGCCCGGTTAACGGCAGTGTAATCTGCGACGAGATCGAACAGGCCGCTGTTTAGCCAGCAGGTTCCGATCAATAAAGCCGGTTCTACCAGAACACGATGAGGCGTTTCTTCAAGTGCCGTGCCAACAAGGAACAGCGAGGCGCCAAGTACAATGGCGTTATAAGCGAGGGGGACGCCGAGCATATCGAGGCCTGTATAAAGAAAGCCATAAGCAAAAAACAGCGATGTGAATGCCAACACCGTGCGCCGGTATTTAGCAAAGAGCACACCCATCTGCAGGGCCATGATGCCGAAAACGAAGAGCACTGCAGTATGCCAGTCATCGCTGCGCGGGAAAAATTCGTGGATCAGTACGAACCAGCCACCGGTCATCATAAATACGCAGGCGAGCGTCAGTGGCAGGACGAGCCTTGGGTATTTTTTCTCATGCAGAGCGGAAACCAGCACAATGAGCAGAACGTAGCCAACGCCCAGCGTTACGAAAATCCGCATGGCGCTGCCCATACTATCCCAGAACATGCCGATATAGGTGCCGATGCCTGCAAGAATGAAAATCGCGCCGAGATAGGAAAAAAGGGTCTTGGCGATATCGCCCTTGCTTCGCCGGCTGGTTTCAGAATGGATAGTGGTTTGCTCCTGAAAAGCTGTTTCGACTTCGGCTGGCGTGATGTCGTAAGTGTTCATGAGTTGCGTTATATTCTTCAGCGCGCCGGGCTTATCGCTTACGCTCGATATGCCAAGGACGCCAGCTACCAGCGGCCATCCCCATATGCCTGCGCCTATTAACAATAGAATGACGATGAAGATCAATAACGTAATCATGGTGACATTACCCAGCCAATCAACTGTGTGTTATGGCTGTAATATCGCCCGGCGGCATTAGGCAGGCGGATACTGCGCCCGTTTTTGGTCAGTACCGCGTCATGGCGATAGCGTGAGGAATAAAACAGTCCACCGAATATATCACCCGAATATCGACCCCTGCCTGCCCTGAATTCGTATCCATCCGGCGCAATGCTGGACGAATCAATGGTCAATCCTTCAAGATCAGGGATATCGATCAGGATGGTTTCTGGAACTTCCTCGGGAGTAGCGGGTGCTTTTCCAGCCTTATTCCGGCTGGGAGGCAGTATGATTGCGATTTCTCTCACCGCCCCGGTTTTTGGTTCGTAACGCCAGAGGCGCGGTTTCTGCCTGCCCTGTAAACCGTCCTGGTAGATGACCTGGACCTTCTGGTCTACCACGGATATCTGCACACCATTCTGGTAATTGTAATATTCAGTCGCATAGATCACATCGTATTGTGGAGGTGCGACCAGTAGGCTGGGTATTCCCGAAATCAGCAGGAATGCGACAACGAGTAACAGCGGTAAACCCAGGCCAAAAGCAATGGTGGGGTTATCGCGCAGGAATGATTTCATACCAGCCTCTCCTTAATTTAATAGTGAGTATAGACTGCCCAGCTGGTAACGAGTAATTTCCGTTAGATCGGTTCTAAAGGGCTTTCAAATAATGAGAGTTAGGGTCAAATTTGTTAGTGAGGCTCTGGCAAATTGTCAGTTTTAGTTCTAAAAAATTAACGGGAGTTTTCACGCTGAACCATCCCTTACAACCCGGACACATTATAAGAACTATTTCGCCCGAACATACAGTTGCTTATTATTTGAGCCTTGAGGAATGCGTTCCTCCACAACAAACAGGTCAGTTTTGGCCTTCACCAGATCAGATAGTTTCTTGAAGCCATAATTTCGCGAGTCGAAGTCGGACTTAAGTTTAGTCAAGTAGCTACCAAATGTTCCTAGTTGTGCCCATCCGTTTTCGTCACTTGATTGTTCAAGCGCATCGAGCACGAATTGTTTTGGAAACTTTACTTTGGTTTTAGGGGTCGCTTGAGATTTGGCTTTAGCCAGAGCGCCATTAGCCACGTCTGATGTCCGCGCACCTGAAGCGCTTCTTTTTTGGGGAGTAGGTCGCAACACTTCAGTAAAAATAAATTTATGGCATGAATTTTTAAATGCATCAGGCGTTTTTTGCTCGCCGAAGCCAAAAACAATAATACCTTCTTCCCGCAGGCGCATTGCAAGACCAGTAAAATCACTGTCACTTGTAACCAGACAGAATCCGTCAAATTTTCTGGTATACAACAAGTCCATTGCATCAATAATCAAGGTGCTGTCAGTTGCATTTTTTCCTGTTGTATATGCAAATTGCTGTACTGGTTTAATCGCATATTTTTGCAGGACTTTCTTCCACGAAGAGCTATGCGAAGATGTAAAGTCACCGTAGATACGTTTGACTGTAGCCTCGCCAAATCGTGCTACCTCGGCCAATAGTCCTTCAATTACTGCGGCCTGGGCGTTATCAGCGTCAATCAGCACAGCTAGTCGCATCGATGGATCTTCGGATTCAATTCTTGCACTTAATCGGGGTGATTCCATAACAATGATCCGGAATTTAAAGTTCTAATGGTGGGCAAACGATGCCCGGGAAACCGAAATGATATTTATCATTCATGGTGGTTAATAATAATTAGCTTGGCAGAGCTTCTGCCATAGTTATTTGTCTTATCCGCGAGAAATCAATGGGTGTTTTCACATTGGCTGCAAAAAATATCCAAGCTAGACGTGCTCAGTCAGTTTTAATTGTTCCTGCCGCAACGAAATCTCCATTTTTTTGTCGATGGACGATCACCATTTCTCCAGAACTCGGATAAATGCCAGTGAAGGCGGTGATGTTAACCTGGTGGGTCACCAGGACAGTAGGCGTACTCAAATCCTGCTTTTGGAGCCATTGGGCGAGTGCTTCAGTTTGAGGTTTTTCATTTTCATAATTTTGAAAAAAAGAATTCAGTATTGGTAATTCCTTTACGGTCCCCAACTTCAGGAGTTCCGCAGTGTCCTTACACCGACACCACTGGCTGGAATAGACTTGTGCCGAACTAATTCCATTATTACGAACAAGCTCACCAATGTAACGGGCTTGATCACGTCCCTCCCTGGACAGGTTACGCTGGGTTTCACATTTGTTAATGGTGAACGTAGCCGGGTCCCCCATCCCTGGGGCTAAAGCATGTCGGATCATGACAAAATGTTCCCCGGAAGGTAAATTTTTCCACAGCTCCGAGCTGTCTTTTTCTGCCCATACCAGGGAGCTGACAAGCAAAAAAACAATAAAAATAAAAACTTGCTTCGAAACCTGCATCGGAAAACTCCAATTAGACCGAATCATTTTGTATTGTGTCTTCGTAACTATCTCTTTTTGTTTATAAACTGAGAGTTTTGTTTTCCTGCTACCTCAATCAGGATCGCCGTTTTTTGGCGACCCGTTTGCTTTATCTGTTAACTGTTTGACAGCTGATCCACTGTAGAGAATTAAAAACCAAATACCAAACCAGATAAAAGACAGGGCATAAGAGTAGATAATGATTTCTGTGGTTGGTTTTCCTCCAGCCCAAGTCCATGCCATTGCATTGCCAAAGTAGAAAAATGCCAGACCCAGGGCCACCAGGCCAACTTTGCGAGCCCACAATTTATACTTGAGTAATCCTGCTCCGCTAATAATAAACGCAAGGAATATAGAAAGCTCACGGGCGTATGGTTTCAGATGGTACCAAAGTGATTGGCCCTCAACTCCAGCAGGATTTAGATTAGTGTTGAGTAGTGCCCAGGTTGTGCCAATGACTCCTGCGATAATCAGGTAAATTGCTGCGATACGTAGTGCCGTGTTCATATTCATAAATAATCAGGATCAAAGGAAAATTTATTGGTAAGCCCCTGATACACTGTTCGTCTTATCCCGAAAAATCAACCAGAGTTTTTTACTGACCCTAAATTACTGTAGCGGCTTGCTGGCCCGACTGTATGCGCTCGTTATGAGATCAAACTCATAAACCAAAATACAGCTTAATTCCCGCTAGAGTGTTTGACGTTGCAACCGATGCCAATATCAGACCCATTACTCGGCTAACTACACTTGCGCCACTGGATCCAATCAACCGATTGATATGGCCTGCTAAAAGCATTAAGAAATATGTCACAACCAGCACGGCTAACATCATGGCTACTGTTTGCGCTTGTTACCATATACTGAATCGATTGTTCTCGGTCAATAAGACTGCGGCCAACATTGCCCCCGGGCTTGCAATAGAGGGAACTGCGAGCGGAAATATAGCGGTTTCATGATGACCGTGTGCAAGTTTAACCTCTTCGTCCGGTTTGCTTTCACCGAAGATCATCGTTAATGCAAACAGAAAAAGGGCGATTCCACCTGCAATTTGAAACGCGGGAAGTGGTATCGACATTGCAATCAGGATGAGCTCTCCAGCGACAACAAAAAACAAGAGGATCGCTGCGGCCACAATTGTCGCAATCAGCACAATTTTACTTTTTGCGGCTTTTTGCAAAAAAGAAGACAGTTTATGGAGGTCAGATTGACTGGCCTTGTTAGGCAATCTTATTTGGGACAGCATTGCCAGCCGGATTGAAATGCGCATGAGGGTGGGTCGGCACACGCTTTTGAAACGACAGAATAGAGGGATTTTGAATCACGCCACCATCAATATTGATCGCCCGACGTATAGTTTCATTTTTCTGCCAACTATCACTGCCCTCCAGTACAGTCGGTAAATAAACTATGAGAGCGGCAGAAATTGATCGCGTGGCACTTTCCCAGAGATAGCTGGGTGTGTGATCCACGCCGTAATAATCGATGGTTTCATATTTAAATATCGGATTCTTGAATGTGGTTGGTTTGGCAAAAAAGAATCCCATTCCCTCGTCGCAGCTGACATCAATAATCAGAGCATTGGGCTTGAGGTATGCGCTTTCTTCTTCGATGACAAAGTCGGTAGGATTTTCTGTATCTTGAAAGGTTCCATTTACGATGATATCCGCTTCACTAATCAAGTCAGTCAGCGGCCGCGCGGTTCCATCGTATTCCAACATCATGCGTGCCTCACCCTCGCTGCCTGCTCGAATTCTGGCATAGTTACAATCGAGCACCTCTTCACGTACCTCGTGGTCAGGGCGCTGAATACAGATGGTGATATCTCTAAAACCATGCGCCTTGAGCGCGTATATCGCACCACGGCTGACGGCACCAAAACCGAAAATAATTGTTTTGCGTTGATTGCCGTAATGCCCATCGATACCTTTAAGTTGCAAGGCATGTATGACTGCGCAATAGCCAGCCATTTCGTTATTCTTGTAGAAGGTATGACGACCAATGTGCCCGTTAGGAGACCAAACATACATATCCTCAAAGGCAATGAGGGTCTGCTTACGATCGACAGCGGTCTGGGTGATGTCCTGTTGCTGCACACAATGCACATAGCCCCAAAGTGTTCCTCCTTCGCGAAGTTCCTGTAAATCAGCTAAGACTGGCTTATTAATAATAACCGAGCCAATGTCGGCCAGTAATGTGTGGCGGGTGGCAATGCCACCTGTCATAGCAGCAATTTCCGAGTCTGCGATACTAAAAGGTGCACCATAACCCTCCTCAAATATTAACTGGCGGCGAATGTCTTCAGGAATGCGCAGCAAATGCTCTGGATGGATTGGAAGCCGTCGCTCATCTTCTTTTCTTGAAGTCCCAATGACTCCCAGTGTTAATTTACTCATGCCGTTTCCTTTTTATTAAACAAATCAATACGTGTGATTTCATGAACGGATTATCAGCTTCGCCAATAGGCCTGCTTTTTTTATGCTTTGGTCTGTCGCAAGTGTTTCAGAAAGTGAAACTCTGTACAAATAAAGGGTGTATCAAATCTAACAGTTGTTAACCAGACACCCTCTGTCTGTATAGTTGAATTAATAATTACTTATATAGAAACGCATCTTGTTGATTAAGATAGCAGTTTATTGACTATAGAGAAATATTGAAAAGAGAAATTGAAACCCCGATATGCAAATCGTTGAATGTCCGCTTTGGGTCGTTAGCGGTCATTATACCAAGCAACTTCACTT
>CAMYIF010000012.1 GCA_947258415.1 uncultured Pseudomonadales bacterium | reverse complement strand
CAGAACAGCAAGAGCAGTCGGAGCAATGGCAATCGGCGCTGGAGAACTATGAAAGGGTACTCAAGCTTGATAACAGCCTGCAGTTTGCCCAGCTCGGAAAACAGCATACCAGCACGCGCGCACGCCTGGATCGAATGCTGACCGAGCGAATCGCGCATCCCGAACGGTTGAGCAGTCCGGGGGTTTTTCAGGAAACACAGGCCTTGCTTGAGGTGGCCAAAAATGTCTCTGCACCCGGGCCACGCCTGGCTAGCCAGATTGCCAAAATTGAAGCGCAATTGCGATTAGCCGTTATTCCTGTCATGTTAACCCTTCAGTCGGATAACCTGACCGAAGTAACCATCAAAAAGATAGCCGATTTGGGCAAGTTTTCCCGGCGAGAAATCATGTTAAAACCCGGAAGCTACGTCCTTGTAGGCAAACGGCTGGGTTATCGCGATGTAAGGCTGGATATCACTGTCAGCCCGGAAGCTGGTGGTGCCGGCGGGAAAGGCGGTAAAATGACTGCCCGTCAGCCAGTTGTGGTTCAATGTACCGAGAAAATATAGGATATAGGTGCCATGGCTGACAAGGAAAATGGCAAGGCATCGGATCAGCAGACCCTGATCCAGCCGGCAAAATACAAGCCAATTGACCCGGCACAGCGGACACCGATTAAAGCCTTGATAAAACCTGTTCCGCTGTTATTGCTGGTGGTTTTCCTTGTACTTGCTGTCATCGCCGGTTATGTGCTGACGGCGCGCTCGGTATACCTGCAGGTGGATCCGCTTCCCGAGGAACTGGACATAGATGGTGGCCTGTCTTTCAAGTTTGGCGACCGTTATTTATTACGCCAGGGTGAATACCGTATCATCGCCATGGCTGAGGGATACCAGGTTCTCGACCAGCAGATCAATGTTTCCCGGCAGGCCAACCAGACGTTTACCTTCGCACTTAAAAAACTGCCCGGAATTTTACACGTTGAATCTAAACCGGAGGGTGCGTCGGTACTGATTGATGGCCAGTCGATTGGCGTGACCCCGCTCGATGGCTTCAGGATAGAACCGGGGGACTACCAGATAGATATTAATCTGGAGCGTTACCTGCCCGAGACGGGACAGATTAGCGTGGAGGGACTGAACAGGGATGTCCGTTTCCAGGCAAAACTGACCCCGGCGTGGGCACCGGTGACGCTGACGAGTAACCCGGCGCAAGCGACGATAATTATCGATGGCCAGGAACAGGGTGCAACCCCGGCCACGATCGAATTGCTCCAGGGTGAGCATACGTTGTCGCTACAGCTAAAGGGCTACCAGGAATGGAGCCAGAGGTTCCGGGTAAATGCCAACCAGCCCTTTGCCCTGCCGGAAATTAACCTGCAGGAAGAGGGCGGGTTGGTCAGACTGGTTACCCGGCCCGCCGGTGCAAATATTACCGTAAACGACAGGTATATTGGCCAGTCACCCGTTGAATTAAATCTGGAACCGGATAAACAGCATCGGGTCGACATCTTCAAGCCAGGCTATAAAACCACGAGCCGCAAACTGTCCGTTGAGTCGGGAACCTCGAGGGATGAAATCATCAGCCTGAAACCGATACTGGCAAAAATCACCATCAACGCCATCCCGGGAAACGCAAAAGTTTACGTTGATGGTGCCTATAAAGGCCAGTCCGGGCAGACTTTTGTGTTACCTGCCCAACGCCAGAA
Organism: uncultured Pseudomonadales bacterium; assembly: GCA_947258415.1. GTDB lineage: Bacteria > Pseudomonadota > Gammaproteobacteria > Pseudomonadales > IMCC2047 > CAMYIF01. Next base: position 19,411 of record CAMYIF010000012.1, on the reverse strand, counting down.
ACTGGTGATACGCAAACAGGGCTACGTCGATTACCAGGGTTTTATTACTCCCAGGACCGGGCTTGGGCAACAGGTAAGCATCACCCTCAAATCCCTGCAACAGGCCAGGTGGGAAAACGTCAAGCCGGAAATCGTTTCGCCCGCCGGGCAACGTATGAAGTTATTTCGCCCGGAGCCCTTTACCATGGGTTCTTCGCGCCGGGAAATCGGCAGGCGAGCCAACGAAATTTTGAAGAAAGTGGCTATGCAGCGGGCCTTTTACCTGTCGCTGAACGAGGTGACCAACGAGGAATTCAGGCGTTATAATAAATCGCATAATTCCGGCGAAATCAAATCCATCAACCTGAATGGTGACAGGCAGCCCGTGGTTAACATCGGCTGGGAGCAGGCGGCCCTTTATTGCAACTGGCTTAGCCAGCAGGCATCGTTACCGCCCGCCTACAAGGTCGAGAAAGGCAAGGTCACCGGTTTTGATGAAAAATCGACCGGCTTCCGCTTGCCAACAGAAGCCGAGTGGGCCTGGTCGGCACGAGGCCACCCCGGGGGGTCGCTAAAGTTTTCCTGGGGAAACAGTCTTCCCCCACCCGCACAGGCAGGGAATTACGCCGATCTTTCGGCGGCATCGCTTGTTGGCAGGATCGTTGACCAGTACAACGACAGCTTTATCGTGAGTGCGCCGGTTGCCTCTTTCAAGGCCAATGCCAGGGGGTTGTTTGATATTGATGGTAATGTCTCAGAATGGGTCAATGACTTTTACGGAACCCAGATCAACCTGTCCGGCCAGGTTGACAAGGATCCTGTCGGGCCGGCTACAGGTAAATACCATGTCATCAGGGGTGCCAGTTGGGCGCATGGCGATATTACCGAATTGCGCTTATCCTATCGTGATTACGGGGACAGGGGCAGAAATGATGTCGGTTTCAGAATTGCACGTTATCTGGAGTAGCTGGGAAGGGTAAACTAGGGACATGATGAAATTTAACAGTGCGAAATTGAACCTTTCGGTTGCCTTGATTGTGTTTGCCACGTGGGCGTTTGCTGAACCCGATAATAGTACCACCAGGAATTCGGGTAAGCAGGAAACACCGGGCCAGGAGCAAACAGCAACAGATAAACCGATCGACAGGACCGGAACTGGTCAGCCCGGCAAGCCGGCCCCCAAAGCTGCAGGTATCAGCCCCGAGACCTTTGTCCCTACAGAGAATATTTCCCAGGACCTGTCAGTTTCTTTCCCGGTAGACATATAGCCATGAAATTCAATACCCGGAATGCATATGAAAACTAAATTTTCCTCTGAATTCGTTTACCAGGTATTTGCCTTGCTGGTCTCGGTCATTATTGTGCACTCCGTCTATGTGGGGGTAATCCGGCCCAATGCCGACGCCATACTCGAGCAACAGGTCGCGCTCCAGGAAGCCGGACAAAACTTTGCGCCATCACGTTCGCTTTACGTGGTGTTGCGCGATTTTGAGCAGGAAACCTGTATTATCCTGATGCTCTGGTCGATGGCGATTATGGGTTACAAGGCACAGGCAGCTAGGCGAGAACGCCAGTTGCTTGATCGTGACCTGGTTAAAGTCAGGGACGGCGTCAGTATTTTGCCCGAGGACGCGAGGAATTACATGCGCCCGGTCCAGGCATTACCCGAGCACGAGCAGGGATACCTGTTGGCAAGAGTGTTGCTCAATGCATTGCAGCGCTTCAGTTCAACCCGGAATATCCAGGACGTTTCCTCGGTGGTCAAGGAAATCAGTGAGAATGAATCGGATCGCCTGGATTCGGAGCTATCGATGATTCGCTATATTGCCTGGGCCATTCCCTCTATCGGTTTTATCGGAACCGTGCGTGGTATCGGGGAAGCACTCGGTCAAGCGCATCGGGCGGTCCAGGGTGATATCGCCGGGGTAACCGCCAGCCTGGGGGTGGCGTTTAACTCCACCTTCGTTGCCCTGGTTATCAGCATCATTATCATGTTCCTGGTCCACCAGCTACAGCTGACGCAGGAGCGCCTGGTGTTGGATAACCAGCGTTATTGCGATACCAATCTCATCCGCTTTCTGCAAGTACGCAAACGATGACGGTCATTGAGGGCAAAGGCATGGACCCCTATATTGTATGTTTACACGATGCCAACCTGCACGTCTTTCTCGGCGGGGAACAGGTTTGCCAAAGCCCGGGTTTCGCCCTGATGACATCGAAAGGTATCGAGGTTGGATCCGCAGCCCTGAACAGGGCGCGCCTGAATCCGCGCCAGGTTAATCATCAATTCTGGCATCGATTGAGTACCGACCGTCTTCCCGAGTCAACTCCATTTGCACGCCATTATGCCGATCTTGCCTTCCTGCATTTACAGCATCTGAGCCAATACCTGCAGGTTCCGGCACGGGTGATTTTCAGTGTGCCAAGCAGTTACAGTTCGGAACAACTGTCCTTGCTCACCGGTATTGCCCGGGCCTGTGAATTCCAGGTAGTTGGCCTTGTCGATTCGGCAGTTGCCGCGGCCTCAGCCTGTGAGCTACCGGCAGATTTAACCTGTGTGGTGGATATGCAACTGCAACAAACGGATATCGTTACATTATCCGTTAGGGACGGAAGTATCTGTCGGCAGCGGGTCGATTCGATCAACCCTGGCTTGATTGATATCCATGAGAAATGGATGCAGCTTTTTGCCGACGCCTTCATTGACCAATGCCGATTTGACCCGTTGCACGATGCTGCCACCGAACAGGCATTAATGTTGAAACTCGCCGACTGGTTCACAGCGATCAGGAATTGCGAGGAAGTATTGCTGGAGTTAACCTCGTCAGGACAACGTGTGCAGGCCAGGCTGCAATCGGCGCAGGCCATTGAGCAGGTAATGCCGCTTTACCAAAACCTGAAATGGACCGTGGATCAAACCCTTCCCGGCACGAGCCACGTCAATTTGCTGGTTAGTGAGGAAATTGCAAGTTTACCCGGTCTGGATAAATGCTTGCCCATACACCAGGTGATACCGGATAACGCCATCGCAACGGCCTGTAACCAGCACCTGGATGTTGTTTGCAAGCCTGGTGAAAATTCAGAAAACCAGGCACTGGCATTTGTCACGGCATTACCCGTGTGCGCTGCAATGAAAACCACGCTGGGCAATCACCCGGAACAAGGCATAGCCAATCATGAAAGCATGTCTGCCAGTAATGCAGTGGCTGGTAACAGGGCAAGCCATGTTCTGCACGGGCATGTTGCCTATTCACTCGACCAGCCCCTGTTTATCGGTACCGACACGATCGAAAACAACATACCCGGCGGTGCTCGGCATGGAGAGACAGGTTCAGAGCTGCAACTGGGATACAGTGCCCAGGACTTTTCATGTTTATATGCAACTATCGTAAACAACGCGGGCGTGATGGAGCTGCGGGTCTTTAACGATGCCTCGGTGCTGGTTAATGATGAACCGGTTTCAGGCACCAGGGCAATCCATGTTTCCGACCGAATAACCCTGGAGCCCTGCGCGATTACGCTTCGCGTCATAGGCGAAATATCCAATGGCTCGCCGGCGTAAATTTTCCACCTTCAGCCTGTCTTTCCTGGATATTATGTCTTGCGGTTTTGGTGCCGTGGTACTGGTATTTTTGATGATCGATCATGCTTCCAATGTCCATAGTGAAACACTGAATAAAGCCCGGTTGGCAGAAGTCAGCCTGCTGGAAGAACAGGTACTATCGGGTGAGAAAGACCTGGCAGAAGTGCGTAATACGATCGATTTGGTAAGCCAGGAGATAGCCGATGCCGATGGCTTGAGTCGGCAGATACTGGAAAAAATCAGCGAAACAAAACGGGAGGTTGCTTTTGCAAGGAAACAGACACAGGCGCAGAATGCCCACGTTAATCAGTTAAAGGCTGATATCCGGTCGCTGGAGATCCGGAAACAACGTCTCATGCTCGAGAATGAGAAAAAAACGGGTCAAAATATCCGGCGTATTACCGGCGATGGCGACCGGCAATACCTCACCGGACTGCGGCTGGGTGGAAGGCGTAATTTGATATTGCTGGATACTTCGGCGAGCATGCTCGATCACACTATCGTCAACATCATTCGCCGCCGCAATATGTCGGACGCGAGTAAGCGTTCAGCGCAAAAGTGGCAACGGGCCCTGTCAACCGTTAACTGGTTGACCGCGCAACTCCCGCCTGGCAGCCAGTACCAGATTTATACCTTTAATACCGAGGTCCATGCTGCACTGCCCGGTACACTCGGGCAATGGTTACCCGTCAGTAATGTTGGCCAGGTTGAGCAGGCGCTGGCGGCAACGGGTCGAATAATCCCGCAACAAGGCACCAGTCTTGAGAACCTGTTTCGAACTGTCAAACAACTTAATCCCTGGCCCGATAATATTATCCTTATAACCGATGGGTTGCCCACCCAGGGCAGGACCCCGGTCACATCGGGAACCGTTTCCGGCCGTGAGAGACAGCGCTTTTTCGTAAGTGCGATCAAGGAGTTACCACCAAATGTGCCGGTTAATGTGATTCTCAGCCCCCTGGAAGGCGATCCGATCGCCTCTTCGAGTTTCTGGAAGCTGGCAATTGCAACCGGGGGATCCTACCTTAGCCCATCGAAGGACTGGCCATGAGGTTCGGACGTCGAGAAGTCGAAGGGTTTAGCCTGTCTTTCCTTGACGTAATATGTTGCGGCTTCGGCGCTATCATTTTGCTGCTGATGATAACCAAGATTGTAGAACCGATGGTGCTGGAAGCTTCGTCAAAAAATCTGGATGGCCTGGTTGCCGATTTACAAGACAAATTGTTCGAAATTCGCGGTGAGAGCCTGATCCTGAACCGTGAGCTCACGGCCAAACACGAGCAACTTTCACAAATAAGGGACAAGGTCGCCCGGCTACAGGGCGATCTGTCCAGCATTCGATCGCGTTTTGAATCGTCCAGGCTGGATACCACTGTCAGTGCGCGTGTCTTCCAGGAACTGGAAGAGGCGAAGCAACGGCTAACCGATGAAATGAGGCGCCTTCTGGGAGCAAGCTATCGTCGTAAGGACGATGTTGTCGGCGGAATTCCGGTCGATAGCGAATATATTATTTTTATTATCGACACGTCGGGCAGTATGGTTGAAAACAGTTGGGACGCAGTGCAGAGGCAAATGATCGCGACGCTCAACATTTACCCGGAAGTAAAAGGCATCCAGGTAATGAATGATATGGGCGAATACATGTTCAGTCGCTACCGGGGCCAGTGGATTCCCGATTCACCCGCCAGGAGAAAAGCCATTGTTGAGCGCTTGCGGGGTTGGCATCCTTTTAGTAACAGTAGCCCGGTTGAAGGGATTACCCACGCGATACGTACTTTTTATGCAAAGGATAAAAAAATCAGCATTTATGTTTTCGGCGATGAATTTACCGGCCCGTCCATCGAGGAAGTGGTTGATACGGTCGATCGGATAAATACCAGGGATCGGCACGGTGTCCCCCTGGTGCGTATTCACGCACTGGGGTTTCCGGTGCAGTTTCAACGCAGGGGTAATTTGCAAATTACCGGGATAAGGTTTGCGACCTTGATGCGAGAACTGGCTTTTCGAAATGGCGGTACTTTTGTCGGTCTGCATTCTTTCCGTTAGCCCGGATCACGGATTGATGCACGTGGCCGATTAATTTTAAAAGGAAAATGTTTATGGATAGACACAAGAGGTAATGGAGCGTGTTGGCACGTCTTTATCTGTTAGGCGTAGTGGTTTTATTGGCGGGCTGCCAGGGAACCAGCGTGGTTCTTGATAAAAGCTACCCCAGGCCACTGGTGAAAACAATACCCTTATCGCTGGCTGTTTATTATTCAGAAGATTTCAAAACCTTCCGTCATGTAAAGAAAATAAAGGACAGGGGAACCTTTGTTGTCGAGCTTGGCGCTTCGCAGGTGTCCCTGTTTGATACATTGTTGACCGGTACGTTCAGCGATATAAAACAAATAGAATCTTTTCCGCCGATCGACCCTGAACCTGACGCCAGTGGTATTATCGTACCGGAAATCGTCAAATTCGAGCTGTCTATTCCAGACTATACACAGGACAAGATTTACGAAGTCTGGATCAACTACCGGATGCGCCTGTACGCCCCGGACGGAAGCTTTATCATGGAATGGCCGCTGGTCGCTTACGGTAAAACACCGGTTAAATTCTTCAAGCTTAAACAATCGTCGTTGACCCGGGCAACCCATGTTGCCCTGAGAGATGCGGGCGCACAATTTATACTCGGCCTTGATCAACCCCAATTGCGAAAGTGGCTCAGTTCCCAACCGGTTGCGACGCGCTATCCATCCCGATCAGGAGCCGATCCAGAATGAAAAATATTTTTTGCAGCCAGGGAAATTTGCCTGTTTACGGGGTGATCGGGCTGTTTTTGATGCTGCCGGCCTGTACCACCGCGATTATTGATGAAGTTCGTCATGATTACATCGACGTGGCCGATGGAGAGAAAATAGTTATCGTTGGTCGTCACCATAAAAGTGAATACGAAACGGAGGTGGATTTCGTTGAGTGCGTCGGTGACGGCATTTTCCGGCAATCGGGTATTCAGGTTGTCCCGGAACAGGTTTTTGTAGACAGCCTTTACCCATGGTTTGAACCCAGGACCGCTCCTTTGCGATTGAAAGGAATGGAAAACCTGTTGCAGAAAACGGATATTGAAACGCAACTTTCGGCTATGGGTGTGCGTCACATTATCTGGATCGATGGTTCAACCGAAGTGACCAGCAAGGCAGGCAGCATGGCCTGTGGCGCGTCGTTAACGGGCGCCAGTTGCATTGGCTTTGTTACCTGGGATAGTGAAGCGGTCTACGTGGCTTCTATCTGGGATTATAAAAATCGTAGCGCGGTGGGCAAGGTCAGTGCCGAGGCAAAAGGTACCTCTTATATGCCGGCCATCATGGTTCCCATACCGCTGGTCGCGCGCGTCAAGACCACCGCCTGCCAGGGATTGAGCGGTCAGTTAAAAACATTTTTAACATCGACTGAAGACGACCAGTGAACAGGGTCGTCTCATAAAAGCCTGGACCCCTAGTTGCCGTCAAACGGTCCGCCTTCGGCTTTGGTGTAAGCCTCGACGCCTTGCATGATCACCTTTTTTGCCGCCTTGCTGTCTGCCCAGTTTTCTACCTTTACCCATTTGCCCGGTTCGATGGTTTTGTAAGTCTCAAAGAACAGTTTGATCTGGTTGACAAGCAATTCGGGCAAGTCGGAGATTTCCTGGACATCGCCATACTCTTTTGAAAGCTTTTCGTGCGGCACGGCTACAAGTTTGGCATCAATGCCGGACTCGTCGGTCATGTTCAGTATGCCAATCGGGCGGCACCGAATAACCGAGCCCGTGTTCACCGGGCAAGGTGTAACCACCAACACATCAACGGCATCGCCGTCGTCAGCAAGGGTTCCGTTGATATAGCCATAGTTGGCCGGGTAAAACATGGGCGCAGTCATAAACCGGTCTACAAAAAGGGTATCAGAGTCTTTGTCAATTTCGTATTTTACAGGCGTGCTGTTGGCCGGTATTTCGATGATCACGTAAATATCATCGGGTGCATCTTCGCCAACGGGGACTCTGTTAAAACTCATGGTTACGGTTCCTGTGTTCAGTGGTAAGACTATAAGCTGCAGGAATTATAAAGATATGGTCAGGGAATGCCAAATAATAGCTGTGCCCGTTTTCGAGTAAAAAGTGAATGCCTAAATCGCGGTCCATAACACGCAGATTGAAACAGGGTTCGGGTATACGCCGCTGTTAAAATCCTGTTTAGCCAGGGCCTGGACGCAACGCCTTATTCACATTTTCAAACCCGGTGTAAAAATAGATAGTAACCATCGGGTTCGGCCGGTTTTGAATGAAGCAGGTTTGTTGTTTTCAAAATTTACCCGCTGCTTCATTCGCTGAAAAACCCGCAGTCAGGGCAAGCTGGCGTGCGTGCCGTCACAATAGGGTTTTTCTCCGGTATGCTTGCAACCGCATAAATAAACCGTTTCATCGTCTTCGGCTTCAAATTGCACCGGTTGAAACCCGGTCCCCTTGTGTGACCCATCGCAGAAAGGCTGCTTGTCACTCCTGCCACAGGCGCACCAGAAATATTTCTTGCCGGCTTTTACATCCACGGGGTACGGGCCCTCATTGGCAATAACAGGATCTGCCATGTCGTTCTCCAGTTTAGATAATCGGGTGGTTTCTGCCCGGAGTATATGTCCAGGCTGCTTGTTGTTATTGTAACCCTTTCGCAAGGATTATTAACCTTTGACTTATTTAAAACCAAACACCGTTAGCCTGCAAATTAACTTCAATCTTTTAAAAATTCGGCTTAAAAGCGATTATTCTGGAAATCGGAAAAGGCCTGCAGAATTTCTTCCCTGGTATTCATCACGAAGGGGCCACCCCGTGCGACGGATTCATTGAGCGGCTTGCCGGCCACCAGCAGAAATCGTGCTCCATCGGGAGCAGTTGTTTTTACATTGTTGCCTTTGCCGAGAATACCCAGGTGTTTTTCTGGCAGTCTGGATTGTATGTCTCCGACATTTACCGTGCCTTCAATAACATAGATAAAGGCATTGTCATCCTGGCGCAACGTTTGTTCGAAACTCCCGCCACCGGGTAATTCAATATCCATATACACCGGGTCTACGAAATGATTTTTAACCGGCCCGGTAGTGCCCTCATCGGTCGTGCCGGCAATCACCCTGACCAGGCCGCTATTGTCCAGGACCTGCTCGGCAATTTCACTGGCCGGAAACTCCTGATATCCGGGTTCGGTCATTTTTGCTTTCTTGGGCAGGTTTACCCAAAGCTGGAAACCCTTTAATAAGCCTTCTTTCTGTTCGGGCATTTCCGAGTGCACGATGCCCCTGCCGGCCGTCATCCATTGCACGCCCAGTGGCTCGATCACGCCCTCACTACCGGTAGTATCCTTGTGGCGCATGGAACCGGCCAACATATAGGTAACCGTTTCAAATCCCCTGTGGGGGTGGCTCGGGAAACCGCCGATATAGTCGTCGGGATTGTCGCTTTCGAAGGCATCAAGCAGCAAAAAAGGATCCAGCATATTTAATTGCGGGGTACCGATAATACGCGTCATTTTAACGCCGTCGCCATCGGAGGTTGGCATCCCGGGGGTTGTTGTTTGCAACTCCCGGGTGAGTTTATGGGGCATATGTTCGGTTTGCATGGTTATATTCTCCGCCATCGCTTCTGACTATCGATTATCGACGGCAAATGCACCGGGACCATTGGCGAACAGCATTAAAAAGCCGCCGGCTATGGCAATGTTTTTCATAAAGGCGTTCATTTCAGCCTGGTTGCTGAAATCGGCATGAAAAAACAGAGCCGAGAGTATGCTGAAACCGGCCATGGCGACCGCAACAAAACGGGTTTTCCAGCCGAGAATAATCGCCAGGGCGCCCAGTATTTCTGTGGCGATGACAAGGGGTAACAGGTCTCCAGGCACACCCATGGCTTCCATATACCCCTGGGTTCCTTCGTAACCACCTATCTTGGATACGCCGGCCATTAGGAATATAAAGGCCAGGAATAGACGCCCTGTTGGTGCTGCCAAAGTTTGTAAAATTTTCATCGTCAGTTTTCCCTTAAGTCAAAATTGTATTAACTCTTTGTCGAGTCATCATTAAGTGTGATGCAGCATAATTGTTGCGTAAATAAGAATAAATAGTAAAAATAAGAAATTATTGTGCTTATAAAGAGAACAAACTATGGGCCAACTGGAAAATATGCAATTATTTACCCGCATCGTTGAATCAGGCAGTTTCACTGGTGCGGCGGAACAACTGGGTCTTGCGAAATCAGCCGTCAGCAAACGGTTAAGCGACCTGGAAGCGCATCTGGGTGCGAAATTAATCAACCGCACGACTCGCACGTCAAGCCTGACCGAGGCCGGTAATATTTACTACCAACGGGCAAAGCGGGTTCTCGAAGAAGTTAGCGAGCTTAATGAGCAACTGTCAGCAAGGGCGTGTGCATTATCGGGAGTGCTTAAACTGGCGGCGCCCTTGTCGTTTGGCCTGGCGCATTTGAGTCCGGCGATCGATCTGTTCATCAAGGAACACCCAAAACTGAAGGTGGATATCGACTTTTCCGACCGACATGTGGATATTATCAAGGAACATTTTGACCTGGCATTCCGTATAGGTCGCATGCAGGATTCGTCGATGCGGGCACGCAAGATAGTCTCTGTCAGGCGCGTGGTTTGTGCCAGCCCGGATTACATCAAGCAATTCGGTAAGCCAGAAACGCCGGAGCAACTTAATGATCATAAAATACTGGCCTATCGGGGTTCCTCGTCCGAGCCGATGGTATTTCGCGACCAAAACAAAACGGAGTTCAAGATACGGCTAAACGCCAGCATGTCCGCGAATAATGGTGACTTCCTCAAGGCCATGGCCATGGCCGGTCATGGTATTACCATACAGCCGACTTTTATTCTATGGGAAGCGCTTGCAACCAGGACTCTGGTACCTGTTCTTGAGGACTATTCATTGCCAGAATTATACGCGCACGCTTTATACCCGCCGACACATTACCTGCCGTTAAAAGTAAGAATGTTGATTGATTTTTTAATCGAGCGCTTTGGTGATAATCCCTACTGGGATCAGCTATGAAGCTTGATTGCCGGTTGATCGTGGTTGGCAGTAAATCCACAAAGGATTTGAATCCCGCAAGCCATACAGGTTCATTTAACTGACGTTAATCAATATGCATTGGGCACTTGAAGCAGACAATAAGACAACCATAATTCCTGTATTGTCGTGCACCAGCCGTGCCGGATTTAAACGTTTTGTTTAACTGGGTGCCAGCCTGGAATTAGAGTTAACCAACGGATACGGTATAGGTGAAGGAGTCTGCCATGAAAAATTTAATTGTTTATTTATGCCTGCTTTCCCCGCTCTTTTTATTTGCAAATCCTTTAGCCGCTGATGCTGGTGTTGCCTATGCGCATTACAACCAGGGCAAATATAAACAGGCGCATACCATCTTTCTGGATTTGGCGCAGCGCGGATATCCTGTTTACCAGAATATCGTTGCAGACATGTACAGCAAAGGTCTGGGTGTAGAGAAAGATCAGGGCATGGCCTATGTTTGGTTCGCATTGTCTGCTGCTCAAGGCGACAGGAAAGCGATTGCCATGAAGGAACGCATTGGTTGCAAGCTGGATAAAGCAGAACTTGCCAGGCTCAAGGAATTAACAGAACAATACGCCGCCCGATATCTTAAACCCCATATCAAAACCTGGAGTCTTACCGAATACGAGTAGGCCAGTAAGTCAAAGCTTCAATAAAGGTAATCGGGTCGGGCGCATTATTTTTGTGCAGTGACGGTATTGCCTTGAGCTAAATGTGCGCTTTATAACGCAAACTCTCTCCTTTGACCGTATTGAATTATTCCAGAGTGTGACGCGCTCGCGGCTTGTGTTGGTAAAGAGCCTGGTAAAGGAAAGAAATATGATAAGAAAACATTTCATAGTATAGAAATAATGATTTAATGATAAAAAAGATTATCATAAAAGTGAAACGTTTGTGTTGCGCAAAAGTAATATTTAGTACTATAGTGATAAATATAATTATCATAAAATCAATTAAATCATATTATGTATAGGTAATTATGCATTATGGGTTTTGAAACCATGACAGACCAGGCCATCGCCGCCGAAATAGGTCGGCGCATCGAGCAAATGCGCCTTGAGCGAAACCTGACCCAGCAGCAGCTTGCCGATGCGGTGGGTTTGTCACGCGTCAGCTACGGAAAGCTGGAATCCGGGCAGGCAAAACTGACTAATGTCATCGCCGTTCTTCGCGCGCTTGACCAGTTGGCATTGGTCGAGAATTTTATACCCGAGACGACATTTAGTCCCATTGAGCAATTGAAAATGAAAGGCAGGCAGCGCAAGCGCGCATCGGGTTCCCGCATTGAAAAACATAAAGACGAGCCGTTGGACTGGTAATGGATAACCTGGCCGAAGTTCGTTTATGGGACACGCAGGTTGGCGCTCTGGCTTATGACCCGACTACCGGTTTGAGCACCTTTGAGTATGCGCGTGATTGGCAGAAAAACGGTGTCGAGATTGCGCCGTTGCATATGCCGGTAGCGGCAAATAAATATCTTTTTGCCGGGTTGAATTACGAAACCTTCCGAGGCCTGCCCGCCGTTTTTGCCGATACCCTGCCCGATGATTTTGGCAACGCAGTCATAGACGCCTGGCTGGCACGTAATGGTCGAAGTCCGGATTCTTTTACTCCATTGGAGCGACTCCTTTATACGGGTACGCGAGGAGTTGGTGCGCTGGAATTTTTTCCTGTAATCGATCGGGGATTGGAATCAACCGTTGCCAACCTGGCGATAGATTCACTGGTCGAAATGGCCCAGAAAGTGCTGGACGAGCGAGTGCATCTGCAAAGAAAGGTTATTTCTGGCAAGCAGAGCCGTGGGCATAATGACGAGGCTATGCAGGCAATTTTGCGTGTGGGCACTTCCGCCGGCGGTGCGCGTGCCAAAGCGGTTGTGGCGGTTAACAGGGATCGTTCGCGGATTCGATCCGGGCAAGTGGACGCACCTGAAGGCTTCGAGCATTACATATTAAAACTCGATGGTGTCGAGGAGCATAAAAAAGAAAGCGAAGCATTCGGTGATCCCAGGGGTTTTGGCCGAATGGAGTATGCTTACTATTTAATGGCCAGGGACGTGGGGATAGACATATCGCCTTCCGAGCTATTGATTGAAGGCAAGCGTGCTCATTTTATGACTCGTCGCTTTGATCGAACAGGCAATAAAAAACGGCATTATGTATCCTTGTGTGCAATGGATCACGCCGATTACCGTAAGCCGGGTACTTATAGTTACGAGCAGCTACTCGCCGTTGCCAGGCAACTGAGGCTGCCGCGCAGCGATGCCATAGAAATTTTTCGACGCATGGCGTTTAACGTGATCGCCCGCAACCACGACGACCACACCAAGAACTTCGGTTTCCTGCTCGACGACATCGACAGCCAATGGCGTTTGTCGCCCGCTTTCGATGTGGCCTACAGTTATAAAAAGGGTTCGCCCTGGGTCAATTCACACCAGCTTTCGCTGAACGGCAAACGCGATAAATTTGATTACGACGACTTGATGAAGGTTGCCTCCCTGATCGGCAATTTCTCCCGCGAGGCAACAGGGATTATTGGTCGCATTTTGTCTGTGGTCAGGGAGTGGCCGACCTATGCCGGGAAAGCCGGCGTGTTTCTTCCATTAAGGGAATTAATTGGAAAGAACCTGCGGACCGGTGATTATTTCAGAAAAAAATAGACATCATACAATCAGACCGAGACATTAAAGTTCGTTCGCGGCTCTCAGTTTGAAAAAACAATTCATCCATTGATTTTGAAACTATCTTGCGTTATCGAGACGGTTTATTGCAGAAATTTTGCCTGTTATCTACGCCTTTGCCATTGGGCAGACCGGCAATTAATTTACAAATATAATCCGCTATCAAAAAAAGCTGTCTGGCTGAAGGTTCCAACGCAGAGCAATCGCTGCTAGTGTTGTGTTACTGCGACTGTAATGCGCTCGAATATGACCGGCGTTAAAAGCATACCTTTTTCAACGCTATATTTTAACGCGTCTGGTGGTACAATTTGTCTAACTGGTGGTTACTGCGAAGGTAATCCTTTAAAAAAAATCTATTGAGGGGAAACACACTTATGAAAGCATCTGATTTATTTGTGAAGGGGTTGGAGGCTGAAGGCGTCGAGTACATCTTCGCTGTTCCCGGTGAAGAAAATCTGGATATGTTGGAGTCATTGCGTACTTCTAAAATTAAATTGGTATTAACTCGTCACGAACAAGGCGCTGGCTTTATGGCGGCGACTTACGGGCGTTTGACCGGCAAGGCCGGGGTTTGTATGGCTACGCTTGGCCCCGGCGCGACGAACTTTTCAACGTCTGCGGCTTACGCGCATCTGGGTGGTATGCCGCTGATTATGATCACAGGACAAAAGCCGATTAAAAAATCCAAGCAGGGTCAGTTTCAGATTATTGATGTCGTGAAATTGTTTGCGCCTATTTGCAAAATGTCCAAACAGATTGTTCATGGCAACACGATTCCCGCGCTTGTGCGTGAGGCTTTCCGTATAGCCCAGGAAGAGCGGCCTGGAGCCGTATTGCTGGAATTGCCTGAGGATATAGCAGCAGAAGAATGCGATGCTCATGTGATGCAACCGCACGATCGCCATTACGCAGTGGCTGATGATGAAGTGTTGGATGAAGCCGTGAAACTGATCAAGGAAGCCAAAATGCCTTTGGTACTGATTGGTGCCGGGGCAAACCGTAAGCATGCCCGCAGTGCACTTTCCGATTTTGTCCACACCACAGGAATTCCTTTCTTTAACACCCAGATGGGTAAGGGCGTCGTTGATGAGCATTCAGAGCTTTTCCTCGGTACGGCAGCGCTCTCGGTTGGGGATTATCTGCACTGTGCAATCGATCGCGCTGACCTGATTATCAATGTCGGACATGATGTGATAGAAAAACCACCGTTTTTTATGACAGAAGACGGCAAAAAAGTCATTCATGTGAATTACAAAGCTGCGCAGGTCGACCAGGTCTACTTCCCGCATGTTGAAGTGGTCGGTGATTTGGCCTCTTCTATTTCGAAACTGAAAGACAAGCTTGGCGGCCCGGTAAAATACGATAAATCCTATTTTGAAAAAATCCGAAATGAAATCGAAATGCATATTGCCAAGGGTGCAGACGATCAGCGCTTCCCTGTCATTCCGCAACGCTTTGTCGCCGATACCCGTAAAGTTATGGGCGATAAAGATATTATCGCGCTGGATAACGGCATTTATAAAATATGGTACGCACGTAACTATAAAGCCTATCATCCGAATACTGTATTGCTGGATAATGCGCTGGCCACAATGGGCGCAGGGCTTCCTTCAGCAATGATGGCGGCAATGCTCTATCCCGAACGGCGCGTGATGGCGATTTGCGGTGATGGCGGGTTTATGATGAATAGCCAGGAGATGGAAACGGCTGTACGCCTTGGGCTAAATCTTGTTGTCACAATTCTCAATGATAATTCTTACGGCATGATCCGTTGGAAGCAGGCTCATCAGGGCTTCGAGGACTGGGGGCTGAATTTTGGTAATCCGGATTTTGTAAAATACGCTGAAAGCTATGGAGCAGCCGGCCACCGTGTTAATAGCGCTGAAGATATTGTGCCAACTTTTGAAAAAGCCTTTAAAGCTGGCGGTGTGCACCTTGTTGAAATCCCGGTTGATTATTCCGAAAACCAGAAAGTGTTGATCGATGAGCTGGCAGCAAAGGTATGCCTAATATGAGCACCCTGGAGGTCATCAATCCTTTTGACCTTCAAGCTATAGGCTCTGTTCGCTTAAGCGATTGGGAAACAGTCGATAAATACCTGAAAGATGCGCACGGATTGTTCCGCAATCGCAACAACTGGCTACCCTGCTATGTACGCATCGAAATCCTCAAAAAAACGGCCAAGCTTATGCAAGAGCGTTTTGAAGCTCTGGCTTTTCAGATTGCCAATGAAGGCGGCAAACCACTGATTGATGCGCGGGTTGAAGTTGCCCGCGCCATTGACGGGGTGGAGCTATGTATCAAAGAGCTTTCTCATCTGGCCGGTAGGGAAATCCCGATGGATTTAACCAGGGCCGGAGCCGGGCGCCTGGCCTTTACCTCGCGCGAACCGATTGGCCCGGTGGTGGCTGTCTCTGCGTTCAATCACCCGCTTAATTTGATCGTGCATCAGGTTGCTACGGCTGTGGCTGTGGGGTGTCCTGTGCTGGTGAAACCGGCAGATGATACGCCGCTGTCCTGCCAGGCTTTTGTCGATATCCTGCATGAAGCAGGTCTGCCGGAAGAATGGTGCCGCTTCGTCGCCTGTGATATTCCCACGGCAGAAAAGATGGTAACGGACCCGCGCGTGGCTTTCTTCTCCTTTATTGGTTCTTCCAGGGTAGGATGGATGCTGCGATCCAAACTCGCACCCGGTACGCGTTGTGCTTTGGAGCATGGTGGTGTCGCCCCGGTTATTATCGAGGATAGCGCAGATGTGGAGGCGATGATCCCCAGCCTGCTCAAAGGCGGGTTTTACCATTCAGGACAGGTTTGTGTTTCGGTGCAACGCGTTTTTGCACCGCAATCACAAGCTGAGGGCATTGCCCGGTTACTGGCCGATAGTGCTTCAAAACTTGTCGTTGGTAATGCGATAGAAGAACAAACGGAATGCGGTCCACTGATCCGCCCGGGTGAAGTTGACCGCGTAGCCGAATGGGTTAAGGAGGCTGAGAGCGGCGGTGGTAAAATTCTCTGTGGTGGAGAAAAATTAGGTGACACGACTTATGCTCCGACCGTTTTGCTTGATTCTCCTGCGGATGCAAAAATTTCCACGATGGAGATATTCGGCCCGGCTGTTAGTGTTTACGGCTATGAGGATATCGATGCGGCAATCGAGAAAGCAAACGCGTTACCCTTCGCATTTCAGGCTTCAGTCTTTACCAGGAATCTCGATGTGGCAATGAAATGCGTGCAGAATCTTGATGCCTCTGCCGTAATGGTGAATGATCATACAGCATTCCGCGTCGACTGGATGCCCTTCGCCGGGCGCAGGCAATCCGGTTATAACGTCGGCGGCATCGGCTACACCATGCATGATATGACCCAAGATAAAATGGCCGTGATTAAACTATAAAGGGAATTCTGTAAAAAGTTTAAAATCAGGCAAAGGCCATGATGTCCTCGATAATCGTACGTTCAATAAATCGGCAGCCTTATTTGGGATATCGGGTCTTAAATAATCTGTTGGGTCTAAAGTTGAAAAACAGATGGTACCGGGAGGGGGACTTGAACCCCCAAGATGTTGCCATCGGCGGATTTTGAATCCGCTGCGTCTACCAATTCCGCCATCCCGGCAAGGATGATCTGTGCTGATTTGCAAAGGCCGCTAATTATAACCAATCACTTAATCAGGTCAATTAAATTGCCAGGCGCAGAACTAATATATTGACCCTGGCTCTAATTATTTGCCACTGCAAAAAAAGTATGTGCCGTTTTGTATATTTTCAGATATAATTCAGCGCGCTGCGCCTGCCAGAAGCTGAAGGAAAGGTAGCGAAAGGTGAGCGCAAAACCCAATCAGGAGGGCTGTACTTTGCGAATGCTGAAAAAATATCCCAACCGCAGGCTGTATGATACTACGGATAGCAAGTTTGTAACCCTTGAGGATGTTAAACAACTCGTGCTCAAACATGATGAGTTCAAGGTAGAGGATTCCAAATCCGGTAAGGATTTGACCAGCAGCGTGTTATTACAAATTATTAGCGAAATGGAAGAAAGTGGTACAGAAGCACTGCTAACCAATAAAGTCCTGCAGCAACTGATTCGCTTCTACGGTAGCGGAATGCAGGGATTGGCAAGCCAGTATCTGGAACAGAGTATTACTACATTCCTGGATCAACAGGATAGCCTGCAAAGGCAAATGAAGAAGTTTATAGACACCACACCGATGAGTGTGATGAAGCAGTTGACCGAGCAGAACCTTAATTTCATGAAAAGTTTTACCGAACCTTCGAGCAAAACCAAAGACGACAATCAAAAAAAGTAACCCGGACCTGAATCACTTCTCCTCCCGGACCTGGCTGTTTAAATTGTCTGTAAATATCTCTTTCGGTGCATAACCCAATACCCGACCCAGGCATACCCGGCCGATCACTCATCATGCGACGCGACGACTTTTTTTACAATTTACCCGCAGACCTTATCGCCCATTACCCCAAAGCCGAAAGAAGCGCCAGCCGCCTGCTATCGCTGGACGGCACCAGTGGTGAAATAAAACACCTCGCCTTCAGGGGCTGCTTGCAACTCATTAACGCCAACGACCTGGTAATTTTTAATAACACAAAAGTGATCCCCGCGCGCTTATACGGCCGCAAGGAAACAGGCGGGAAGGTCGAGATTTTGATAGAGCGAGTTCTGGGCTCACGTCATGCTTTATGTCAAATAAGGGCCAGCAAATCGCCAAAACCGGGTAGCAGATTGTATGTCGGTGAGCAGGCAAAGATAGTCGTTGAAGGTCGTGAAAACGATTTTTTCAGGCTGAAATTTGAATCCGACCTGCATCCTATCCTTGAGCGATACGGCCATATGCCATTGCCGCCCTACATTGAAAGACCCGACGAAGACCTGGACCGCCAGCGCTACCAGACTGTTTATGCCGAACGGCCGGGCTCTGTTGCCGCGCCTACCGCCGGTTTGCACTTCGATGAAACGGTGCTGCAGGCGCTGGCAGAAAAAGGTGTCGATACTGCTTGCGTGACCTTGCACGTGGGTGCGGGTACCTACCAGCCGGTGAGGGTGGAAAATATAGAAGAACACCTGATGCACAGTGAATATATCGAAGTATGCGAGCAGGTCTGCGATAAAATTGAAGCCGCCAGGGCCCGTGGCGGCAAGGTGGTTGCGGTAGGGACAACCTGCGTGCGTAGCCTTGAAACGGCCGCTGCCGAGGCCCAAAAGAAAGGATTAAGTATTGCTCCGTACTATGGTGATACCAATATCTTCATTTACCCGGGTTACCGGTTCAAATGCGTTGATAGAATGTTTACCAACTTTCATTTACCCGAATCGACATTATTGATGCTGGTTTGCGCCTTTGCCGGTTACGATAATGTTTTCAGGGCTTACCAGTGCGCGATAGATAAACAGTACCGTTTTTTCAGCTACGGTGATGCCATGTTCCTGACCCGCAGTCCGCAGGCAACGTCTCGGCAGGTTGTGGAACCTGCTACCGGTATAAAAACAAAGGGCAGCCATTGATATGAAGTTTGACCTTCTCGCGCAAACAGATCATGCACGTCGCGGACGCCTGACATTTCCCCGGGGCACCATTGAAACGCCTGCTTTCATGCCGGTCGGCACTTATGGAACAGTCAAGGGCATGCTGCCTCGCGATATAGAGGCGACCGGCGCCGAAATTATCCTGGGCAATACCTTTCACCTGATGCTACGCCCGGGCAGCGAAATCATCAAGGACCAGGGCGGCTTGCATGATTTTACCGCCTGGCCACGACCCATATTGACCGATTCGGGTGGTTTCCAGGTCTTTAGCCTCGGGGATATGCGCAAAATAACCGAAAGGGGGGTCAACTTTAAGTCACCCGTCGATGGCAGCCCGGTCGAACTGACGCCGGAAATTTCCATGCAGGTCCAGGCAGACCTGGATTCGGATATCGTGATGATTTTCGATGAATGTACCCCTTACCCGGCAAGCTACGATCAGGCCTATGAGTCGATGCAACTCTCATTGCGCTGGGCAAGGCGAAGCAGGGATGCGCATGATCGCGTCAATGGTAACAATTCCTCCGCACTGTTCGGGA
>CAMYIF010000011.1:21737-28779 GCA_947258415.1 uncultured Pseudomonadales bacterium | reverse complement strand
AAAGTACCCCGGGGCGATCGAACCAACGTGGTTATCGAGCCCTACCTGACCAACCAGTGGTATGTAAAAACACAGACCCTGGCCGAACAGGCGATTCACGCCGTCGAAAATGGTGATATCAAGTTTGTACCCCGGCAATGGGAAAACACCTATTTCGCCTGGATGCGCGATATTCAGGACTGGTGCATATCACGCCAGCTCTGGTGGGGTCACAGGATACCGGCATGGTACGACAAGGACGGCAATATATTTGTCGGCCGGTCCGAGCTGGAAGTACGCCAGGCCAACCAAATCCCGGACGACGTCGATCTTGAACAGGACAGTGACGTACTCGACACCTGGTTTTCTTCGGGTTTATGGACTTTTGGCACCCTGGGCTGGCCGGAAAATACTGATGAACTGAACACCTTTCACCCCACCGATGTACTGGTAACCGGTTTTGACATCATCTTTTTCTGGGTTGCCCGCATGATTATGTTGACACTGCATTTCATGGGCGAAGTACCATTCCGGACGGTCTACGTTCACGGTTTGGTAAGGGATAGTCATGGACAGAAAATGTCCAAGTCGAAAGGAAATGTCCTCGATCCCATCGACCTGATAGACGGCATCGATCTTGATGCATTGGCCAGCAAGCGAACCGCCGGCATGATGCAACCACACCTGAAAGACAAAATTGACCGGATGACACGCCAGGACTTCCCTGATGGCATCAGCTCATACGGTACCGATGCCCTTCGCTTTACCTACTATTCACTGGCTTCGACGGGCAGGGATATTAACTTTGATGTCGGGCGGATCGAAGGCTTCAGGAATTTCTGCAATAAAATCTGGAACGCCGCCCGCTACGTGCTAATGAATTGCGAAAGTCAGGATTGCGGGCAGGATGGCTCCGTCGACTACCAGCTTTGTCTGGCGGATCGCTGGATAATCTCCCGGCTCCAGCAGGCGGAGGAGGCAGTTATCGAAGGTATCGAGAATTATCGGTTTGACCTGGCTTCGCAAGCTCTCTACAACTTTATCTGGAACGAATACTGCGACTGGTATCTGGAATTATCAAAACCCGTATTATGGGATGACAACGCCCGCCCGGAACAGAAAAAAGGCACACGCCGCACCCTGATCCGCGTGCTGGAAACCACCCTGCGCCTGGCACATCCCATGATGCCTTTCATTACCGAGGAAATCTGGCAACGGGTGAAAACGCTGGCAGGAAAAGACGGTGATACCATCATGCACCAGCCCTACCCGGTTCCCGAATTGACTCGTGTTGACGACCAGGCAGTTGCCGACATCGAATGGGTTAAAGGTGTAATCCTGGCAATAAGAAACATTCGCGGTGAAATGGATATTTCTCCGGCTAAACCAGTCAATGTATTGCTGAAGAATTCATCAGAAGCAGACCTTTTGCGCCTGGAACAGAATAAACGTTTTTTAATAAAACTGGCCAAACTGGCGTCAATTGAAGCTCTCCATAACCAGGAAGAACCACCCGTATCGGCGATTCAACTGGTCGATTCGATGGAAGTCCTGGTCCCCATGAAAGGGTTGATCGATGTTACTGCCGAAATCGCTCGCCTGGAAAAGGAGATAGGTAGAGTCGAAAAGGATTTAATGAGAGTCAACGGAAAACTCAATAACCGAAACTTTATCGCCAAGGCGCCGGTCGCGGTTGTCGAAAAGGAAAAGTCCAAACTGATCGAATGGCAGGCGGCTCATAACAAGCTGACCGGGCAATTATCAGAATTAAATAAATTAGAGTTGTAATTCCCGCTTTAAAATAGTATTTACGCTGGTTGTTTATTCCAACACTGCAGATATAATGTTGGCTGAAACGCTTATCAGTAGTATGCTTTAGACCATTGCCGTCAATAAAACGGGCAACCCAAGAAAATAAAAATTAACAATAAAAGTTATTGAGGGAAAAAATGGCTGAACGACAAACTGGAACCATCAAATGGTTTAATAATGCAAAAGGTTACGGATTTATCGAACGCGAAGACGGCAAGGATGTTTTTGTTCACTACCGTGCAATTCGTGGCGAAGGTTATCGTAAATTAAGCGATGGCCAAACAGTAGAATATACTGTCGTGGAAGGTCAAAAAGGGCTTCAGGCCGAAGATGTTACAACGACTTGAATAGCTGTGGATTATCAACAAGTAAAAATTTATTTTAGAGCCGTTTTGGAGATTTTATGGATTTACTAAGTTCAACGTGGGTCATAGCACTGGCTGCTTTCATTATTGGCGCCGCTATCGGTATTCTTGCCTATAAAGGCTCCTATTCGGATGAAGCGAAAATCGTTGAGCTCGAAGATGACCTGGAACAGAAAAAACATGATTTTGAGCTTTACCAGCAGTCGGTGACCGCACATTTTAGCAAAACCTCCGAATTGGTTAACAACCTGACAGAAAATTATGTCGAGGTCTACAAACATCTGGCTGAAGGGTCAGAATCGCTGGTAGACCCGAAGAAGAAGCCGCCCCTTCTGAAACAACAGCAAGCCAAGTCGCTCGATGCCATTATTAGCGAAAAAGAAGACAAGTCAAAAACCGCCGGGGGAAAAGCAGCTACAGAACCGCAAGCGCCCAAGGATTATGCAGCTAAAGAACCCGAAGGCGAAAAAGCCAAAGAGCCTGAGACCAAAGCGGTATAAGTTTAGCCAGCAGCAGCGATACCCGATTGACCAACAGGTTAAACAGGAATATGCGTCTTTCTTCCTAAACCGGATTATCAATATCTATATATTGATGCTCAATGCCCAGTTTATTTTCCAGCACCCGGCCCAGCGCCTGCACGCCATAACGTTCCGTTGCATGGTGTCCAGCCGCGTAAAAATGCAGCCCTGTTTCGCGCGCCACGTGAACCGTTTGCTCCGATGCCTCTCCTGTAAGGTAGGCATCAACGCCTAATTCGGCAGCGCGTGAGATATAGCCCTGTGCAGCGCCCGTACACCAGGCGATTGTTTCAATCCGATCGGTTTTTCCCGGAATAAAAAGTGGCTCACGCTTTAAGGTATGCGCCAGCAAGCGCGCGAACTCTTCTCCAGTCATCGGTGTATCCAGCTTGCCGACCAGGCCAATACCCGTATCAGGGTCATCCTCCAGCCCGCCAGTTACCTTTAATTGGAGCTGCCTGGCCAGGCTCACATTGTTGCCGAACTCCGGCTGGGCATCCAGGGGCAGGTGATAGGCTATCAAATTTATGTTATGTCTCAGCAGCAATTTCAAACGCTGGTGCAACATCCCGGTAATCCTCGGGCTATCGCCTTTCCAGAAATAGCCATGATGTACCAGAATTGCCTGGGCATTGTTATCGATGGCTGCCTCGATCAACGCATGGCAGGCAGTCACCCCGCTGACAATTTTATCAATCCTGTCAGTACCGGCCACCTGCAACCCGTTAGGGCAATAATCCCGGAAAAGTTCGGGTTTGAGCAATCGATTGCACAGGGTCAATACTTCGGAGAGATGGACTGCCATGGTTACCTCAAATACTGTTACCGGTTTGACTTGTTTGCGAAAACTGGTGGCTTTACTTAGCCTTGAGTCGTGCGATAATAGCACCTATTCAGAAAAAATAATGGTCTCCCTTCAATGCAATCGCTCCTTCGACTGTTTATCTGGCCCTCAATTGCCGGCATTGCAATAGCGCTCGTAATTCTTAACTATTTTCCCGAATACCTGCCCAGCCAAAATACCGACCTGGGCAAGGTTAAAACCGTCCATATAAATACGGCTCCAACAACGGGCGTCAAGGAATCAGGACCATTTTCCTACGCCGACGCGGTCAAGAAAGCCGCGCCCGCCGTTGCCAATATCTACACCACTAAAATCATCAAGGAACGGCGACACCCGTTGCTTTCCGATCCTTTTTTTCGTGATTTCTTCGGCCGGGGCAACGAGCCAAAAAGAGAACGCATGCAATCAAGCCTCGGCTCCGGTGTGATTATCAGCAGCGACGGTTACGTATTAACCAATAACCACGTGATTGCCAATGCCGATGAGATTATCGTGGCGCTAAGGGATGGCCGGGAAAGTTTTGCCAAAGTCGTGGGTACCGATCCTGAAACAGACCTTGCCGTATTGAAAATTGATTTACCTCGCCTGCCGAGCATTACCCTCGCCGCTTCCGATGATGTTGAAATTGGCGACGTCGTATTGGCAATAGGCAACCCCTTTGGCGTAGGCCAGACGGTAACCATGGGGATCGTCAGTGCCACGGGACGAAACCAGCTGGGATTAACAACCTTCGAAGACTTTATCCAGACCGACGCGGCCATTAATCCCGGCAACTCGGGTGGCGCACTCATTAACCCGGATGGCAACCTCATTGGCATCAATACTGCCATTTTTTCCCGGTCGGGTGGGTCGCAGGGTATTGGATTCGCCATACCTTCAACCCTTGGCAAAAGCATCATGGAACAGATTATTACCCATGGCAGCGTCATCCGCGGCTGGCTCGGGGTTGAAGTTCAGGAAATGACCCTGGAGCTGGCAAAATCCTTTAACCTTGCCAGCACTAACGGTGTTTTGATCACGGCGGTTAACCGCAGTGGACCGGCGTATATGGCGGGAATAAAACCGGGTGACGTGCTGCTAAAAGTGGATTCGATCGTCGTTGAAAGCAGCCTGCAAGTCATGAACCAGATAACCATGACGGCGCCGGGGGACAGCATCACCATGGAAATACAGCGCGATGGCCAGCGCTATGAACTGACCACGCTGATCGGTAGACGGGCCACGCCGCGATAGATACCCGGCTGAATAGACAATCCGTTTACCGGATTAAAGGCTGGCCTTCAGGGCGTCGATAAATTGCCGGTTTTCAGCCGGTGTACCAATCGTGACCCGCAGGCAATCCTGCAAAAGCAGGTGCGCGCCATCCAGTAATTTTATCAATACGCCGCGTTCACGCAGACGTTCGAATACCTGTCGTGCGCACCCCTGCCGGGTTCTCATCAGGATAAAATTGGCATCGCTTGGCCAAACACGAATACCTTTTATGCCTGATAACTCGGCCATTACCCCGTCGCGCTGGTCGCGAATGTTCGCGGTTTGCGCCTCAAACACCGAATAATGCCGAAGGGCAAATTCCGCGCTTACCTGGTTCAAAACCCCGACATTATAGGGTAAACGGATTTTATTGAGTTCGGAAATCCAGCGTTGGTCACCGATCAATATTCCCAACCGCAATCCCGCCAGACCAGTTTTCGACAGGGTTCGCATTACCAGTAAATTGTCATACTCGGCCAGCAGGGGCAGGTGATCCGAATCGGTGAAGGCGGTATAAGCTTCATCGATAACCACGATCCCGGGTGCCGCCTCGATAATTTGCCGGATATTTTGCTCGCCAAATAAATTACCCGTCGGGTTATTAGGTTGAGCAATGAAAATCAGGGCCGGTTGAGTTGATCTTATCCTGGAAACAGTGGCCTTAATATCGAGCTCGAAGTCGGGTGTCAGGCTGACGGCTTCGTATTGCAACTGGGCCATAAGCGCGATTTGCCGATACATGGTAAAGCCGGGTTCCACCGTCAACACCGTGCGGCCGGGCGTGGCTACCGCCAGGGCGAGCAATAAGATCAATTCGTCGGAACCATTACCCAGCAGCAACTCCAGATGATCCGGGACTGCCATGATTTTTTTTAGTTGTTGTTTCAGGGCTTTTGCTTCGGGATCTGGATAACGGTTGACATGGGTAGACCCGAGTTGCGCTAACCATTCCCGGACAAGCGCGTCATCCCAAATGTAGGGGTTTTCCATGGCATCGAGTTTGACCAGGCCTGAAGCGTCGGGTACATGGTAGGTAGATAAACCCCTGACCTGCGGGCTTATCCATCGTTCGATCAATGAATCGAGATTTTTATCATTCATAATAATTCAGCGTTAATCCATTTCTGAATCCCGGGCATGCTTCGCCCGAAATAATCAAGGAGTTTAAAACGGGTAAACAGACGTAAGACGTCTGGTAACAAGCCCGGTAACCCGGATTACTCTTTCCTGATCCGGTACTCGGCTGAACGGGCATGCGCCTGCAGACCTTCACCCCTTGCCAGTACCGACGCCGTCTCTCCTAATCTGGAAGCAGCCTGCTCGGAGCACATGATCAGCGACGAACGCTTTTGAAAATCATATACCCCAAGGGGTGATGCAAAACGTGCAGTGGCTGATGTGGGCAGGACATGGTTGGGGCCGGCACAGTAATCGCCAAGGGCTTCCGCGGTGTAACGTCCCAAAAATATAGCCCCTGCATTACCTATTTCGGGTAGCCATATCTCCGGATCATCAACTGACAATTCCAGGTGCTCAGGGGCCATATAATTGGCTATCTCAATGGCCTCACTCATGCCCGGAACATGAATCAACAGGCCTCGATCGACAAGCGATTGCCTGATAATATCCTTGCGGTCCATCCGATCGATAAGGGTTTCCATGCTCCGCTGCACCCGGTCGATAAAGTCCAGGTCCGGCGTGACCAGGATCGATTGCGCATTCTCATCGTGTTCAGCCTGGGAAAACATATCCATGGCAATCCATTCAGGGTTGGTCTTGCCATCACATATCACCAGTATCTCCGATGGCCCGGCAATCATATCGATTCCCACATCGCCGAAAACCTGTTTTTTGGCGGTAGCCACGAAGATATTGCCCGGCCCGACAATCTTGTCAACCCGGGTAATTGACTCGGTACCGTAAGCCAGGGCGGCAATTGCCTGGGCACCGCCAATAGTGATCACTCGATCTACCCCGGCAATCGCTGCAGCCGCCAGTACAAGGTCATTTACCTGTCCCTTTGCAGCCGGTACAACCATGGTAATATCGTTGACCCCGGCGACCCGGGCCGGGATGACGTTCATCAATACCGTCGAAGGATATGCAGCCTTGCCGCCCGGCACATAGACGCCTGCTCGCCTTATCGGGGTTACCTTTTGGCCAAGCATGACGCCATCCTGCTGGTATTGCCAGGATTCCTGTTTCTGGTGCAGGTGATATTCACGGATTCTCGCGGCGGCCTGTTCCAGCGCATCCAGCTGCGTATT
>CAMYIF010000011.1:0-21704 GCA_947258415.1 uncultured Pseudomonadales bacterium | reverse complement strand
CACCCATTTCAAGCTCCGAGATACTGTCGACAACGAGTCCGTCAAACTTGCGGGTGTAGCTTAATAAAGCCTGGTCACCCTGTGCCCTGACGTCATTGATGATTTCTTTAACGCTGGTTTCGACAGACCTGTCGCTAACCGAACTCCAGGCCAGCGCTTTATCAAGTCGGGAATAAAAATCGTTTGCCTTGTAATCGAGGCGGGAGATATTGATGGCAGCCATGGTCATTACTTTTTACTCTGGACGACTCGCCCAAGGCGTTCCAGCAAGGGCTGAATCATGGCGTATTTCATTTTCATCGATGCCTTGCAGACCACCAGGCGCGAGCTGATTGGCGCAATTAATTCCTCTGGCTCCAGTCCATTGGCTTTCAGCGTTTTACCCGTGTCCACGATATCGACAATCCGATCGGCCAGATTGAGAATCGGGGCAAGCTCCATGGCGCCATAAAGCTTGATAATATCAACCTGCCTTCCCTGCTCTGCATAATAACGCTTGGTGATATTGGTAAACTTTGTTGCCACGCGCAAGCGGCCGGCAGCCTCTTCCCGGCCAACGGGTTTGGCTGTCATCAAACGGCATCTGGCTATACCCAGGTCCAGCGGCTCGTATAAATTCTGATTATTCGCTTCCATCAACACGTCTTTTCCTGCAACACCGATATCGGCTGCGCCGTAGGCAACGTAAGTGGGAACATCTGTGGCGCGTATTATGACCAGGCGCACATGAGCCTGGCTGGTATCGAAAATAAGTTTGCGACTGGATTTAATGTCTTCCAGGGCCTCGATTCCTGCATCGCGCAAAAGCGGGATTGTCTCATCAAGAATTCGCCCCTTCGACAACGCGATGGTTAGTTTTTGGTCCATGAATTGATATTTTAACTTGTTGAAACTGACCGATCAGGCCGGCACGCGACGTATAGTAGCACCAAGGATCTGCATCTTTTCTTCAATGCATTCATAACCGCGGTCAATATGATATATTCGATTAACCTGGGTCTCACCCTCTGCCAGCAAACCGGCAATAACCAGGCTGGCAGATGCCCTCAGGTCTGTCGCCATGACGGGTGCTGCCTTGAGTGCTTTCACACCCCTTGAAATAGCCGTATTGCCTTCCACAACAATATTGGCGCCCATCCGGATCATCTCCTGAACATGCATAAAACGATTTTCGAAAATGGTTTCAGTCACCCTGCCGCTGCCTTTTGCAACCGCATTCAAGGCAATAAACTGGGCCTGCATATCGGTCGGAAATGCAGGGTAAGGCGCCGTGTGAATATTGACAGCTTTTAATTCCCGCCCCGTCATATCCAGGTCAATCCAGGTATCACCAACTTCAACTTTTGCCCCGGCTTCTTCCAGTTTCACCAGCACGGCTTCAAGAATGGCCGGGTCCGTATCCTTGACGCGAATATGACCTCCGGTCGCCGCTGCAGCAACCAGGTAGGTACCCGTTTCGATACGGTCGGGCAAAACCGGGTAATAACAACTGTGCAGCTTTTTAACACCCTTGATAACGATCATGTCGGTTCCGTGACCCTTGATATCGGCGCCCATGGCAATCAGACAATTGGCCAGGTCCACGACTTCCGGTTCGCGTGCAGCATTCTCCAGTATCGTTTCCCCTTCTGCAAGCGTTGCCGCCATCAGCAGGTTTTCCGTACCGGTCACGGTCACAGTATCAAAAAATATTTTTGCGCCTTTAAGTCGGCCATTTGTTTTGGCGTTGACGTAACCGTCTTCGACCACGATGTCGGCACCCATTGCCTGAAGACCTCGAATATGCAAATCGACCGGCCTGTTTCCGATCAGACAGCCACCGGGCAGCGAAACCTGGGCTTCACCGAAATGAGACAACATGGGCCCAAGCACCAGAATTGATGCCCTCATGGTTCTTACCAGATCGTACGGAGCGTTGAACGACTTGATTGTACCGGCATTTAATTCGACGTTCATTTTCTCGTCGAGACTGGCTTCGACGCCCATCACCCCGAGTAATTCAACCATGGTCGTGATGTCATGCAGGTGCGGCAAGTTGCCTACTGTCAGCGGTTCATCGAGTAACAGGCTTGCAGCCAAGATAGGTAACGCTGAATTTTTAGCACCGGAAATGCGTATTTCACCTTGCAGGGGCTTTCCACCTACAATCATGAGCTTATCCATTCAAAATCTACCTTATTCTAATTGTTAACGATTTGCCAACTCGGCTAATGTATACGTCTTGATGGTCAGAGCGTGTATTGTTTGATCGGCAATTTTTTCATTCAGTGCAGCATAAACCAGTTGTTGTCTTTTCACCGGGCTCAACCCGGAAAACATATCCCCGACGGCAGTCACCTGAAAATGATTGCCTTCGCCCTCAACCTGAATTTCGCAGTCTTTTAATTGCGCCTGCAGCAGCGCCCTAACTTCATCAGCTGTCATGGATCTACTTATATAAAAGGGTTAGGAACAGGCTTTCAAAGTAACAAATCCAGATGGATTTATCGACTTTAATCTTGTTTTATCGGCAGAATTTTATCGATTCCGCTGACACTGGCAACGCCCAGCAAATCAGCGGGTAGGTGTGAATAGGTAAGCTCTTTGCCTATTGCCACGGCGTAGCGCATCCAGCTCAACAGGACGGATAAGCCTGCACTACCTGCGCGTGTCACTTCCGAACAACTCACTTCGAATTGATCGGGAGCATTTTTAATGACTGACTCGCCAAGTATTTTTAATTCCAGGGCATTATCAAAATCCATTTCACCGCTAACCTGGATCATTGAATCCGACTTTAACGCCACTGTTGCAACTGCCAAGGATTGATCCTCTCCTGTACGAGTCGATTATTCGGATGTGACTTTTGACGTCCAGCCCGCAATCACCTGATCAATATCGTTATTTTTTTCTTCCATCAGGTGCGAAAACTGGTTTCGGTAGGTCAGACCAATATTAATACCGTTAACGATGACATTTTCCATTTTCCACTGGTTTGAACCATTCATGAACATTGAATAGGTAATAGGAAACTTATTACCATTTGCGGAAATTATCTCAACGTCGACAATTTGTTTTTTGCTATCCGGGTTGCCCCCTCTGGCGGGCGGCAGGATAACTATTTTTTCATTACCTATGTCCAGCAAGCCTTTTGCGTAGAGTTTCAGCAGGCTTTGTTTGAAAACCTTGATAAACTCTTCCCTTTGTCCGGCTGAAGCCTGCCGGTAGTATTTGGCCATCACCCTGCGTGCGATACGTTCAAAATCGACTACAGGGCTTAAAAGCTCATCAATTTCCTTATAAAACAGCTGATCATCTTGCCTGAATATTTCACGTTTTTCGGTGATACTTGAAAACACCCTGTCCGTGGTTGTCTGGACGAGATCAATCGCCGCCTGGTTGGGCGAGGCAAAAACCGAAGTGGTGATCATCAACGTGGCTAAAAATAAAATAAAAATCCGGTGTAACTTCTTCATAACTAACCTTAAATGTTTAATTCCCCGGTCAATTTAAGACCTTTATTTAAACTAGTTGTTCGCCTTGTTAAATAAAAATCGGCCGATCAATTCTTCCAGTACTATCGCCGACTGGGTATCGTTTATCACCTCTCCATCCTTGAGAAACTCTTCGTCGGCGCCAGGTACAATGCCGATATATTTTTCCCCAAGCAATCCTGCGGTTAGAATCGCAGCAGTGCTATCGGTAGTAAATTCATTATATTCTGCCTGAATTTCCATCTCGACGACGCCGGCAAACCTGTTTTTATCCAGGGTAATATCGGTCACCCGACCGATGGTAACGCCTGCGACCGTTACCTTTGAACGCTTCGTTAGCCCGCCGATATTTTCAAACGCAGCATAAAGCGTGTAAGTTTCCTGACCGCTCGATAGTGTCAGGCCACTCACATTCAAAGCCAATACTGTCAGGGATATTATACCTGCCAGCATAAACAGGCCGACACCTGCTTCTAACATTCTTATCTGCATTACTAAAAGTCTCCAAACATTATAGCAGTCAATACGAAGTCTAACCCTAAAACAGCCAATGAAGAATAAACCACGGTTTTTGTTGTAGCCACACCGATGCCTTCCGAGGTTGGTTTGGCATCGTAGCCCTGGAAAACAGCAATCCAGGCGATAACAAAAGCAAATACAATGCTTTTTATTATGCCATTCATCACATCTTCATCGAAGGAGGTGGCGCTCTGCATATTGGCCCAAAATGAACCTTCGTATATATCCAGCCAGTCGACTGCTACCAGGTATCCTCCCCAGATACCAACAACATTAAAAATCAGCATTAAAATCGGCATGGTGATAAATCCTGCCAACAAGCGTGGAGCGATCACGTATCGAAGCGGATCAACACCCAGCATCTCCATACTGGTTAGCTGTTCGGTGGCTTTCATCAAACCGATTTCTGCGGTTAACGACGAGCCTGCCCGTCCGGCAAATAACAGGGCAGTCACCACAGGGCCAAGCTCCCGGACCAGGCTAAGGGACAACATTTGCCCGACAGATTGCTCGGCGCCGAATTTCACCAGGATAGTATAACCCTGCAAACTCAAAACCATACCGATGAACATGCCGGAAACAACGATAATGGGCAGTGACAAAACACCGACCGCGTACAATTGTTCCATTAACAACCGTCCGCCCTTCCTGAAACTCGGTATGCCATACAGCGACTGGACTACGAAAATGGCAGAACGTCCCTGTATCGCAAGGATATCAAGACCTGAACGGCCGAGTATTCTTAACCGTTCAATCATGATTCGATACTACCCATCATATCGTCAAAATAATCCTGCGCCGGGTAATGAAAAGGGATCGGCCCATCCGGCAAACCGTTCATAAACTGCTGGACCAACTGTGAATTATCTTCCATCAGGCGTTCAGGGACTCCTTCACCAGCCACCTTACCCTGGGCAATGACATAAATTTTGTCGGCGATACTGGCGGTTTCGTGTATATCATGTGAAACCACAATACTGGTCAAACCAAGTGACTTGTTAAGCAGGCTTATCAGTTCGGTTAAAACACCCATACCGATGGGATCCTGACCCGCAAACGGTTCATCGTACATAATCATTTCCGGATCCAGGGCAATAGTCCGCGCTAGTGCGGCACGCCGGTTCATGCCGCCCGAAAGTTCGTTGGGCATCAGGTCCCGTGCACCTCGCAATCCAACGGCCTGAAGTTTGATCAGCACGATATCCCGAATCATTGCTTCGGGGAGGTTAGTGTGCTCCCTCAAGGGGAAAGCAACATTTTCATAGACACTTAAGTTGGTAAACAGTGCACCGCTTTGAAACAACATGCCCATCTTTGTGCGCCTGAGTTCGTAAAGGTCGTTGCGCGATAATTTAAAAAGGTCTTGCCCGTCAAACAAAATAGAGCCTGAATCGGGTTTTAACTGGCCGCCGATCAAGCGTAATAAAGTGGTTTTACCGCAACCACTGGGCCCCATAATGGCAGTTACCTTGCCCCGCGGTATATCAAAATCGGCATGATCGAAGATAACGTGCTCACCTCTTTTGAAACAAAGATCACGAATTACGATAATATTGTCAGATTCGTCGGTCATATTTTATTGCTTGAAGTGATTGCAGTTAATAATAGTGAGGCCGGTATACCCGCCGGGTGATTGCAACTTTCCCAAGGGCGCGACTATAGCATTTGTATTATAAAATCAAAATACGGATACATCATATTCTCACTACTAACCAGGGGGCGCTGGAATTAGTATAGACATGAGCTGCCAATGGTCCATCCTTGCTTGCAATATTTGGCAATTCTCCCTTTAATAACGACCTACCTTTGCCATTAAATAATGGATCTTTTCCAACGTGTATTTAGCCCTGATCTCTATCGTTGTCGGTATTGCATTCTTAGTATGGAGTGCAGATAAATTTGTTATTGGTGCCGCCTCCCTGGCACGAAGTTTCGGTATGTCGCCCCTTTTGATCGGTCTCACCGTTGTTTCCATTGGCACTTCTGCACCGGAAATACTGGTTTCGCTGACCGCAGCCCTTACCGGGGCAAGCAGCCTGGCGATCGGTAATGCGATAGGATCAAATATTGCCAATATTGGTCTTGTGCTGGGTGTCACCGCGCTAATTGCACCACTCCCGGTTCGCTCCGCCCTGCTCTACAAGGAACTACCCATTCTCGCGGTGGTTAGCCTGGGAGCAGGAATCCTGTTGCTGGACCTGATACTGGATCGAGTTGATGGCATCCTGCTGTTATTTGGCCTGGTAGTAACCCTGGTTTTATTCGCCAAATATCATCCCGATTATAAAGACGCGGTGATGATCGAGCAGGAAGAAGAAGAACTGCCTCATCTGAAAAAAGGCAGGGCCATTATGTGGTTTTTAACTGGACTCACTGTCCTTATTTTAAGTTCCAGGTTGCTCGTCTGGGCGGCCACGACAATTGCCCAGACACTGGGTGTAAGTGAATTAATTATTGGCCTGACAATTGTGGCTATTGGCACCAGCCTGCCCGAAATGGCAGCCTCGGTGGCAAGCGCCCTCAAAGGACATCATGATATCGCCATTGGCAATGTGATTGGCTCGAACATCTTCAATCTGCTCGCTGTAATGTCAATTCCGGGGGTCATAGCACCTTATGAGTTCTCTATACGACTACTGTGGCGTGATTACGGATTAATGCTCCTTTTTACTAGCATATTGATCTTCCTGTGCTATCGTGGGTCGAAAGGAAAAGGCGGCAAGGTAGGTCGGGTGTCCGGTGTTTTTTTCACTGTCAGCTATTCTGTATATCTTTTTTATCTGTACTATCAAGCCTGATTTTCATTCAACAACTAATGATTTGATGATGTATCCGGGTTTGTAATTTAGAGTAATTATTTCAAAGTGAAGCCACAACATACATATATCGAGTCGGCAAAACGCACTATTCAAATCGAATGTGATGCAGTGCGTGATTTGCTGAATAACCTGAACTCGGATTTTGAAACAGCCTGCAACCTGATGCTTGAATGTGAAGGCCGGGTTGTGGTGACGGGTATGGGCAAGTCAGGCCATATTGGAAATAAAATCGCGGCAACTTTTGCCAGCACCGGTACGCCTTCATTTTTTGTCCACCCAGGCGAAGCCAGCCATGGCGACCTTGGCATGATCACCAGTAAGGACGTGGTACTGGCGATATCAAATTCAGGCAAAACATCAGAAATCCTAACTATCCTTCCGCTCATTAAACGCATGGGAGCCCCGCTTATTTCGATGACAGGTTCGCCAAATTCTGTGCTCGCTCAATCATCGGAGGCACACCTTGATGCCAGTATTGAACAGGAAGCTTGCCCTATGGGTCTCGCGCCGACTTCCAGCACTACCGTTTCACTCGTTTTGGGGGATGCCATGGCGGTGGCACTGCTTGAAGCCCGGGGTTTTAGCGCGGACGACTTTGCATTCTCCCACCCGGGTGGCGCGTTGGGGCGTCGTTTATTACTCAGGGTAAGTGACATTATGCACTCGGGCGACGATGTTCCCGTGGTAGTGCAACAAACACCGCTGACCAGTGCACTGCTGGTTATGACGCAAAAGAAACTGGGTATGACCACTATTGTTAACGACAAAAAAGAACTTATCGGTATTTTCACGGATGGCGACCTGCGTCGTGCCCTGGAAAGTGATCTGAATATACGACAGGCCACCATTGACGAGGTCATGTCAAGGGGCTGCAAGACCGTAACCCCGGAATTGCTGGCCGCCGAAGCGCTTGCCATTATGGAAGATAACAAGATCAACGGGCTTGTTGTTATTGATGATGACAATCATCCCATCGGCGCACTGAATATGCATGACCTTTTGCGCGCTGGCGTGATATAAACTGCCGGCCGGCGTTTTCAGGGAATAGTAAATGAACTAAAACAGGATTTGACTTTCAATTAAATTGTCCGGTAACAGATTATGATTACTGTTCAACAAAATCAGAGCAAAGCAGAGGCTTTAAAAAAAGCAAAAATAATCAAACTCCTGGTTCTCGATGTGGACGGTGTTTTAACCGACGGAAAACTTTACTTTACTCCGCAAGGTGAAACCATGAAGGTTTTTAACAGCCTGGATGGTCACGGTATCAAAATGCTGCGCACAACCGGCATCGAAGTTGCGATTATTACCGGCCGTATAACCGAGGCACTGGACCAACGAGTTACCAATCTCGGGATAAAATATTACTACCGCGGACGCGAAGACAAGATTAACGCTTTGAATGAACTGCTTGAAATTTTACCCTTGAAGGATACGGAAATTGCGCATTTGGGCGATGATTTACCCGACCTTCCGGTGATCAGGCGCGTGGGATTGGGTATGGCCGTTGCCAATGCTTATGATTTTGTCAAACAAAATGCTGACTGGTGCACCCGGGCCAGCGGTGGCGACGGTGCCGTTCGGGAAGCCTGTGACTTCATCATGGAAGCCCAGGGTACCTTACAGCCTGCCGTTGACAAATATTTAACCTAGATAAGGGAGCCAGCGGTGTCACGATTTACATTTATTACCTTGATTAGCGTCATTTCACTGCTCATTGCTTTTATTCTGACTCACCAAAAGCAGGAAGATGAAATCGCCGAGGCGGCCAAACTCGCAGAATTCAGCGAACCCGATTTTTACATGACCAATACAACCAGCATCGAATACGGCCTTGACGGGAAAATCCGCTATCGTTTCCAGGCTGCCGATTTAAAGCATTACCCGGAAGGTGACATTACCCTGATCAGCAACCCCGAGATGACCCTCTACGGCAAGGGTGACCCATGGCATATAAACTCACTCAAGGGGCGAATCTCCGAAGAAGGCAAAGTCATTACCCTTACCGAAAATGTCAGGCTTCGCAGCGGGACGCCACAGGAACCCTTGCAAATAAAAACTCAAACCCTCACTATCTTACCTGATAAAAACCTGGCTAAAACTAATCAAAAAGTCCTTATAGAAAATAAATCCGGCCAGATGACTGCGACCGGAATGAATGCC
Organism: uncultured Pseudomonadales bacterium; assembly: GCA_947258415.1. Classification (GTDB taxonomy): domain Bacteria; phylum Pseudomonadota; class Gammaproteobacteria; order Pseudomonadales; family IMCC2047; genus CAMYIF01. The sequence goes on along the minus strand of CAMYIF010000011.1, from coordinate 12,730 downwards.
TACATCGATGACAACCGAATGGAACTGCTTTCCAATGTTCAAGTTCAACATAATCCGCTTAAAGCCAAATAGACTATTACTACTGGCTGGATTAGCGCTCGCCTCATCACTGGCCTGGTCACTGCCAGACGACAGGAACCAGCCGATTCGCATCAAATCGGACAAGGCGGAATCGGATGACTCCAAAGGCATTTCAATCTATCAGGGCAACGTCGACCTGGTACAGGGCAGTATTCACCTGAGCGCTGATAAAGTCACGATATACAGCAAGGATGGCGGCATTATCCGTATTACTGCTTTGGGAAAACCCGCTCACTTCCAGCAAACCCAAAAAGCTGATGACCCACCGATGCATGCCTACGGTAACAGCATCGACTATTATCTTGACGAAGAACGCATCGAGCTCAGGGAAAATGCAAGGCTCGAGCAGGAGCAAAATATTTTTACCGGTGAACGAATCAATTATGATATCAAGGAGCGCGTGGTCAACGCCGAAGGCGGGACTGACACCCAAAAGCAGGAATCACGCGTCGAAATGGTCATTCAACCGGGCAAGGTTGGATTGGAAAAAAAGAAATCAGTTGTAGAAACGCTCAATCCACCCGGCAAAATTGAAGCAGACGTAAAGGAAGCACCCGTAGATACACACAATCAGTCTGACAAGATCGAACCAGAAAAAAAACAGTGAGAAATAATAAATGAGCCAGTTAAAGGCCAAGAATCTGGCAAAAAGCTTTAAAGAACGCCTCGTCGTTGAAGATGTTTCAGTGTCTATTGAACAGGGGCAGATAGTGGGTCTCCTGGGTCCCAATGGTGCCGGTAAAACTACCTGCTTTTACATGATTGTTGGCCTGATTGAAGGTGATAAAGGACAAATTTTTATTGGGGACGAGGAAATAACATCTTTACCCATGCACGGGCGAGCTCGCAAAGGTATCGGCTACCTGCCCCAGGAGTCTTCAATTTTTCGCAAGCTCAGCGTCGAGAATAACATCCTCGCTATTCTTGAAACCCGGCCTGAACTGGATGCACAGGCAAGACAAAAGAAACTGGAGGAATTGTTGCTCGAATTTCATATTACCCATATTCGTAAAAACACCGGTATCAGCCTGTCCGGTGGCGAACGACGACGCGCTGAAATCGCACGAGCGCTGGCCATGGAGCCCTCCTATATTCTCCTTGATGAACCTTTTGCCGGCGTAGATCCTATATCGGTCAACGATATAAAGCAGATTATTCGGCATTTAAAGAATCGCGGGATCGGCGTATTAATTACCGATCATAATGTCCGTGAAACGCTCGATATCTGTGAAAAAGCCTATATCGTCAGTGGCGGCCATATCATTGCGGAAGGTGGCGCCGCGGAAATCCTTACCAACCAGCACGTCCGGGATGTCTACCTGGGAGAGCAATTCCAGCTTTAACCCCCTGCGACCGAAATTTCAGACCCGGTCGGAAATTTTATTCTACATTTACTCACTCGATCCGAAATTTGGGCTAAAATTACTTATATGCATATTGGTATTTACGCCTTTTTATTATTTTCTCTTGCAGCCATAAATTACAGGAACGATCAAACCACCAGCCTATGAAGCCTTCCCTGCAGCTAAAAATTGGTCAACAGCTGACGATGACCCCGCAATTGCAACAAGCCATTCGCTTGTTGCAATTATCGACAATCGACCTGCAGCAGGAAATTCAGGAAACAATAGAATCCAACCCCATGCTGGAAGTCAATGACAGGGAAAGCGAGCAGAATGATTCTGACAGTTCCTTCGATTCGAACACGAGTAAATCCGATAATAACAATGCCGAAGTAACTGATAATACTGATCGTTCGGACGACATGGCCCAACCGGAGGTAGACTGGCCCGATCATATTCCCAATGACTTGCCCGTCGATAGCGCCTGGAATGACGTATACCAGAGTACCCCTGCGCAACCACAGGGCAGTGTTGGCAAGGAATCGATTGACTTCGAGTCCAACATGACTGTCAGCGAATCCATTCAGGATCATCTGTTATGGCAGCTTAATTTGACTACTATGTCGGACATGGATCGCCTCATCGCGATGGCTATCATAGACAGCGTGGAACAGGACGGCTACCTGACCACGACCCTGGAAAGTATCGTCAATACTGTCAATGACGGCGTAGATCAGGAGGAAGGTGAAGACCCGATCAATGTTGATGAAGCGGCGGCCGTATTAAAAAGACTTCAGCAGTTTGACCCCATCGGTGTGTGCGCACGCGACCTGAGCGAATGCCTGATCATACAACTGCAACAACTGGATAAAAATACTCCCTGGATTGAAAAAGCCAAAGAAGTGGTGTCCAGCTACCTGCCCTTGCTGGGCAACCGTGACTATGTCCAGTTAATGCGGCGCACGAAACTCAAAGAACACGAGTTGCAACAGGTCATACTGCTGGTTCAAACATTGAATCCCAAACCGGGTGAACTGATAAACAGCACGGACCCCGAATACGTGATTCCGGATGTTTTTGTCAGGAAACACGAGAACCGATGGCTGGTAGAGCTGAATCCGGATACCATGCCAAAGGTAAGGATTAACTCTGTCTATTCATCAATGGTCAAACGTGCCGACAACAGCAGTGATAACACCTACCTGCGTAATCACCTGCAGGAAGCTCGCTGGTTTATCAAGAGCCTTCAAAGCAGGAATGAGACCTTGCTCAAGGTTGCATCAGAGATTGTCGAGATTCAACGTGGTTTCCTGGAACATGGCGAAGAGGCCATGAAGCCACTTGTTTTGCACGATATTGCCAAAGCGGTGGATATGCATGAATCAACTATTTCTCGCGTCACGACGCAAAAATACATGCATACGCCTCGTGGTATTTTCGAGCTTAAATATTTCTTTTCGAGCCATGTAGATACAGATAGCGGCATGGGCTGTTCATCAACCGCCATTCGTGCCATTATAAAAAAACTGATTGCAGCTGAATTGCCCAGAAAGCCACTCAGTGACAGCAAGATAGCAAATATTCTTGCCAGCCAGGGCATCAAGGTTGCGAGAAGGACCATAGCCAAATACAGGGAATCGTTATCCATACCTCCCTCTAACGAGAGGAAGCAATTGATATAATTGATATAGAGGAAACAATGATACCTGTAATAGGTGCTTAAAGGCACAAAATACCTGTATAAGGAGCGTTGTATGCAAGTAACCATAAGTGGACATCATATTGATGTAACCTCTGCACTTCATGATTTTATCACCGCGAAATTAGGAAAACTCGAACGTCATTTTGACCAGATCAGCAATATCAACGTCACGCTTAGCGTAGAAAAACAACGGCAAATGGCCGATGCCTCGATTCATATTGCCGGGGCAGATGTAGTTGCCAACGCTGCACACGAGGATATGTACGCAGCCATAGATCTGCTAACGGACAAGCTTGATCGCCAACTTATCAAACACAAGGAAAAAAACCTGGCCCGAATGCAAGGTGCCGCTTCTCGTTAACCCGCTTTTCAGAACAACAAAAAATGCTTATAGAAGAATTAATTACCCCTGAGCGCACCCTTTCAGGTGTGCCCGGGGGCAGTAAAAAACGTTTGCTCGAAACTATTTCCGAATTTGTCACCCAACTCCACCCAGAAACCGATGCCGAAGATATTTTTGACGCGCTGATTGAACGCGAACGGCTGGGTAGTACCGGGATTGGCGAGGGTGTGGCAATACCGCATTGCCGGTTGAAAATCTGCGACGAAGCCATTGGTATTTTATTTACCCTGAAAGAACCAATTGACTTTGACGCGGTCGATAGTAAACCGGTCGATCTGGTTTTTGCGCTACTCGTCCCCGAAGATGCGGTTAATGAACACCTCAAAGCTTTACAAATTATTGCCGAGCGACTTAAAGATCCTGCTTACAAATACCATTTACGCCAGGCAAAAACTGATGAAGAATTGTATCGGGCCGCTATCTCACCAGTATGTTTAACTTAGAGTTTAATTTTTTTGTGGACCTTCTCTAGCCTATGAAACTTGTCATTATCAGTGGCCGTTCCGGCTCTGGCAAAAGTACGGCCCTGCATGTACTCGAGGACATCGGATACTATTGCATCGATAATATACCGGCCGGCATATTACCCTCTCTTGTTGAGGAAATGGCCCAGGACAAGAATGAAATCCACAATAACATCGCGGTCAGCATTGACGCGCGCAACTTGCCCAATAACCTGAAAAACTTTCCTAAAATTATTGGCAAACTGGACAAGGCAAACGTAAAGCATACCATTTGCTACCTCGATGCCAGCGACAAGATCATCCTGTCCCGTTTCAGTGCCACCCGGCGCAAACACCCCCTGAGCAACGACTCGACGTCCCTGGAAGAGGCGATTAGTTACGAGTGCAAACTACTCGACCCCATCGCCACTATCGCGGACCTGAAAATCGATACCACCAACCTGAACATGCACCAGTTGCGGGATATTATTGTTCACCAGGTAGCCAACCAGGAAGGCACCACCCTGGCCCTGTTATTCGAATCTTTTGGTTTCAAGCACGGTGTCCCGACCGATGCGGATATTGTCTTTGACGTGCGCTGCCTGCCCAACCCCTACTGGGATACTTCTTTGCGTGAATACACCGGGCGCCACGAAAAAATCGCCGCATTCCTGGAAAATGAACCAATCGTGAAGGACATGCTCCAGGATATCTGTCTCTATCTGGAGAAATGGTTACCACGCTTTGAGGCAAACAACCGAAGTTACATGACCGTCGCCATTGGTTGCACTGGCGGACAACATCGCTCGGTCTATCTTGCCGAGCAACTATCAAGGAAATTTGCCAGTCGGCGTGTTAATGTACAACTCAGACACCGTGAACTGATTGAAAATTAAATAGAAATAGAAAGAGAAGGAATTAAGGGAAAGAAATGCGCGAAGGGCAAATCGCAATAATTAACAAGCTGGGCTTGCACGCACGTGCGGCCGGCAAGCTTGTGAGTACCGCATGCAGCTTCTCCAGCCGAATCAGCATAGGTTCTGGTGAACGGATGGTTGACGCCAAAAGCATTATGTCAGTAATGATGCTTGCGGCTGGCAAGGGCTCGAAGCTTGAACTAAAAGTTGACGGGGCTGACGAAGACAAGGCCTACGACTCCATCGAAGATTTGTTCAATCGTCGTTTCGACGAAAGTGAATAATACCGGAAAATTAATTAGCACTCCCTTCCTTCTAACCAAAGCATGCAATTTTTTTCCTGCTAAACGCCTCATGAAATCGGGCGATAACAATAAATATAATTTGATTGAGCGTTCAGGTGACGGCACTTTATAATGTGTAGCCTCTAAGCGTACTATAATTTTCCAGAGATGAGTCATGCCACAACTGGACGCCGCTAGCAGAAAAGATCAATTGCAAAGCATCAATGAAGCCCTCGATACGGGTGGCTTCGTTCAGGTTCGCAGGATGCTGAATACCAATCTGCACCCTGCTGATGTCGCGCATTTACTTGAATCATCCCCGCCCAAAAGCCGTGACATTCTCTGGAGCCTGGTCGATAAAGACCTCAGCGGCGAAATCCTGCAACACCTGGGCGAAGATGTCAGCCATGACATCCTCAAGAAAATGGATGCGCAGGAGCTGGTCGATGTCACCTCGGGACTGGAAACTCACGATGTTGTCGACCTGCTTCAACAACTACCCGAGCAGGTCACAAAACAGGTCTTGCGCTCCATGGACAGCCAGGATCGCGAGCGCGTGGAATCGGTATTGTCCTATCCGGAGGACACTGCCGGCGGCTTGATGAGCATTGATGCCATCACTGTTCGGGCCGATATCACTATCGACGTCGTGCTGCGCTATATACGCCTGCATTCCAGGCTGCCTGAGAAGACCGACAGCTTGCCGGTCATCAATCGCAAAAATGAAATCGTTGGTATTTTGCCCATCGAAAAAATCCTGGTCAGTGACCCGGGCTCTACCGTTCGCGAAATCATGGAAACGGATTTCTTCAGTATCGAAGCAGATTTACCGGAGCTGGAAGTTGCCCAGTTATTCGAGCGTCACGAACTGATATCGGCACCGGTAATCGATCATCAGGGCAAGCTGCTGGGACGCATCACCATCGACGATGTGATCGGTGTTATCCGCGATGAAGCAGACCATTCGTTAATGGGTATGGCTGGCCTTGACGAAGCAGAAGATACTTTTGCTCCGATTATAAAAACAGCAAAACGCCGCTCAGTCTGGCTTTTCATTAACCTGTTAACCGCCTTTTTAGCCTCCTATGTGATCGGCATATTCGAGACTACCCTCGACAAGGTCGTTGCCCTGGCAATCCTCATGCCTATTGTTGCCAGCATGGGTGGCATCGCCGGCAGCCAGACCCTCACTATTATCATTCGCGGCATGGCGCTCGGTCACGTTGAAGGTTCAAACATGTCCTGGCTGCTCAAACGGGAACTGATTGTTGGTATTATCAATGGCATATTATGGGCCACAGTGGTCGCCCTGGTTGCTGTCTGGTGGTTCAACGACCCGATGATTGGCATTATCATTGCCCTGGCCGTGACCATTAACCTGATCGTGGCTGGACTGGCCGGGGCCTCGCTGCCGATGATACTGAGGGTCATGGATATTGACCCGGCGCTGGCCGGTAGCGTACTGTTAACCACGGTCACCGATGTAGTGGGATTTGTTGCATTCCTCGGTCTTGCGACAATTTTTTACGCTTAAACTGAATTCCTTAATATACACAGGCTATCTGATCATCATGTCCAAACCAGTCGATCCCGGTGAAACCGGGGACAACACACCGAGTAAAACCCGGGTAAAGAATGAAATGGAAGCATTGCAAAAAGTGGGCATGCGCCTGACCGGGCTAAGCAAGGAACAGCTAGGCAAGATTCCCATGAATGAAGCCCTTGCCCAGGCAGTACACGAATATCGGCGCCTTAAAAAACACGAAGCAAAACGCCGCCAGGGACAATATATAGGGCGGATTATGCGAGACTCTGACGTGCAGCCAATCATAGATGCGCTGGATAAAATCGATGCGAATCAGGCCATGCATATCCAGCATTTTCATTCCATTGAACAATGGCGCGAACGCCTGTTACTCGACCCCCATGCGCTGACAGATTTTTTTACAATCTATCCCGAAGCGGACAAACAGCAGCTAAGGCAGTTAATCGATAAAACCAGGAGGGAACAGAAACGTGGCAAGGATGCAGGTTCCAATCGCAAATTATTTCGATTTATCCGGTCTACAATGGAGTCTTTCCCACACCCTCACTGATGTATCGGCGATGATAAGTTCTACTTTTTAATCTGTCTGAAAAACCGATGCTGCTGTACGGGCATCTTGGCTCGCAGGCTACGCAAGTAAGCCAAATCCAGATCCGCGATGACAACACCTTGCCCTGCAGGTAATTCGCCGATTATTTGCCCCCAGGGATCAACGATCATGCTATGACCGTAACTTTCCCTGTTCATGCTGTGCTTGCCCGACTGGTTCGGTGCAATCAGGTAACAAATATTTTCAATAGCACGCGCGCGCAGCAGGCTGTGCCAATGCGCAGCACCCGTTTTAGCCGTAAAGGCCGAGGGTACCGTGATGATCTCGGCGCCCATATCGGCCAGCAGACGATACAATTCCGGAAAACGCAAGTCGTAACAAATGCTCAGGCCGACTCGTCCAACGGGCGTATCGACCGTGACCAGTTTGGCGCCGGGTTCAATCACTTCAGATTCACGATAACTGCCGTGGGCATCGCCCACGTCTACGTCAAACAGGTGGATTTTATCGTATCGCGCCTGTTGCTGACCCCTGTTATCGTAAACGAAACAGGCGGCACGAACTCGCGCTGTTTCGGCTTCCGCTTCTGAGCTGCCAGTATCAGGCTTTGCCGCTACGGGTACACTACCGGCAATAATCCAGACCTTTTTTTCCCTTGCCAGCCCGGATACAAAACTGCGGATGGGTCCCCGTTCCGTTACTTCTTTTTTACTTGCCGCCAGCAGCTTTTCGCTTGCCAACAGGGCAAAGTTCTCGGGCAATATAACCAGTTCCGCACCCTGATCAACCGCCTGGTTGACCAGGTCTTGGGTTACCTCCAGATTAACCTCAACCTGGTCGCAACTTGACATTTGTATCGCCGCTATCCTGGACAAACCGGTTACTCCTGTACCTGATATCCAGTGCCGGGTTGAAACTTCACCGGTTGGAAAAACTATTTAAAAACATCTTCTGTGACTTCCGGGGCAGGCGAACCGTCTGCCTCACTTTTCTTGGTGAATACCGAAACCAGCTCGACTTTTGGATTGTCCCAGGGCCCGGTAATTTTATAATAGGCGCTGGTGAAGCGTTCAAATTGCTGGCTAAAAATCTTGTTGATCAAATACAGGGGAACACCAACCATAGGCGCACCCACAATCGCCGCCGCGATTGGCAGATTACCCGTAACCGGCAACACCACAATCATATCCTGGTAATACTGCTTGTTGACCAGGTCGGTGCGACCGTCAATTTTAAACTTTGCCGATGGACCATCGATGACCAGAGAGTCCTTCATGATTATCTCTCCGGCATTGAACTGTAGAATTCCTTTTACGGTATCGTAGCTATAGCCTTTTTTTGTCAGGTCGGAAAAGTCCAGGCGTAATCGCCTTGCAATAGAATTAAAGTTAAGCACGCCAAAAATTTTTAGTGCGTTCGAGGCTGCTTCCATTTCTTTAAATCGGCCGTCTTTTGCTTTTATCAACACTTCCCCGGAAAACAGGGGAACTGAAAAACCGGCAGGTGAACCAGGCCATGACAGGTTACCCTCCAACAAGCCTTTTTTACCTTCCACCGAAGGCGAGAAACCCCAGGAATTGAGCACATTGGCGATATCGGATGTGGTCGCATTACCCTGAAACCCGGTGCTGTGCAGGCCATTTTTTAATTGCCAGGCCATATTCCCGGAAACGATCAACCCGCGCGAATCAAGGCTGAGCTGTTCAATATTTGCGCCCTCATTGTTGGGTCTCAGGTTAAAAGACCAGGCACCATAATTTTCTCCGCCTACAGAAAATTCCCTGGTTGAAAAATTCAGTGCCGGCAAATCCTGTGGTACTACATTGATCAGGGCATCCTTGTTTTCCGGGCTTTTTTCTCCGGCAGGTAATCGAAGGTATTCGAGTGCCACGGATATTGGTTTGCTTTTATCCCTGAACTGGTACACCCGGCCGTCTACCAGCGCGCTGTCTATTTCCACTGACCAATCTCCGTCGAGCTGGTTCGCCTCGATAGCCACATCTTCCAGGCCCAAACCGTAAAAATCCATAGCGCTTATGTTAACCTTGCCCCCGGTTAAGCGACTCAGCCCGTTATCGTCATTATCTGCTACGGATTTAACCTGGTTGCTTTTTCCAGGTTTGGCCTCTGTTTTTACAGCATCATCAAATGAACCAAAAAATTCTACCCACTCGCCCGTGTCGAGCACCGAAAGCGAACCGGCAAGGTTGATACCCTTGCCACGCGTCAGCCTTGCACTTGAACCGCCCAGCACTACCTCTCCCTCTGTGTACTCCTTGCCATTAAATGCAAGCGCGATATCCAGCTCCTTGCCATAGCGGATAAAATGTTGCTGTTCATCGTCCAGCACCATCGAAAAATACAATGGCCTGGTTACATCGGCCAATTTTTTAAAGGGCTTTGGCAAATCGGCCTGTACGCCAATCAGGTCGGTAGCGACGGTGAGCCGGTTTTCAAGACCGCCTCCGAGGCTGAGCGATGCACGGTAGTCAGACTTGCCCTTGAACTTCGTAAACAGGGGTATTGGTTTCCATTGCCTTAACTTGTCCATTCCAAGCTTGCCGGCCATATCAATCATTACTTGCTGCTTGTCTTGGTTTTCTTTTTTGTCACCTTCAACGGCTACCCGGGTTGACTGAATGTTGATAACCACAGGTTCGTCAAACAAGGTGGCCTGTACCGATTTCGCACTCAGCCCTGTCGCGGAACTGTAATTAAAATTGCCCTTGATCTGATCAAAAGCAATATCAAGTGAAGGGATAGTCAAGCCAGAATTTTCGGTACTAATGTCCAGATCGATAGCGTTTTGTGCTTCCTGAAGCAGGTGAATACGTAGTCCCAATGTGGCTGTGAGCTCGCCTGAGGCCTTGAAGTCATCGATCAAATCAAACATGGTGTCACGCAATGGCGTATCCTGCAAAATTGACAGGCCGTCGCTGGTCGGCCCCGAAATCGCGGAGGATACGGTTAACAGATTGCCATCTTGATAAGGTTTTAAATCGACTTCAATATCCTTCAGGTCAAGGTTCATCATATTTGCAGCCCTGGCGGTTACCCTTGTCGTATTATCGGCTAAATTGACCTGGGCATCGATGTTAGCTAAATGCGGCCAACCGGGTAAGTAGGCCAGTTCGGCGGCCGACGTGGACAATTCAAGCCGTATGCTAATGTCGTCTTTCGAGGCGCCCTTAACGGCGGGACCGCTATACATGAAGCGGGCATTATGGACATCTCCACCAATGATCGATTGATCAAGCCAGTCTACCAGGTTGGTTGAAAGCAGCTGGTCGGGTACATATTTCAACATTGGCCTTGCCTTTGACTGCTTTAACCCGATCAATAAATCAAACCATGGTTCGGTGCCGTCCTTTGGTTGAGCCAGGCTGAACTGTCCGTTCAAAATATCGGATTTGTCCCTGAGCGTAAGCGCGTCACTGTCAAGCCAGAACTCCTTGCCCCGGTTTTTCCAGTGTATTATTCCCTGGGCCTGATCGAAGCCGAACGGTTTCGAATAGTACTTTGGGAAGAAAATCGAAAATCGGTTCGCTTTCAATTCCACGCGACCATTATTGGGTGTGGCGTAAAGATAACCACTGATGCCGGTTGCACCCGGTACTCCGCCCCATGGAGATACCTCAACGCTGTCAAGATTTGCCTCGATGTTAAATCCGGGCACGCCGGCACCCCCCGAAGAACCACCTGGATTGAAGGAGGCATGGACATTGGTGACCATTCCCCTGGGAGCCAGCGTGGCAAAAACCTCGGCCAGCTTTTCGGGTAACAGGTCAATAGCCAGCATGGTATCATTGACAACACCCACATCGATCTGGCTGGCCGCTACATTAACCGCGGGCTGTCCCTGGTCCCTTATTAAAGACACCTGCAGGCTGTTTAATAAAATATTTTCCCGATTCCGGTTAAACGACAGATCCAGTATATTCAGGGACCACTCATTGATTCCTTTTAATGATCCATCCGCGAATTGTCCTTGCGATGGCTGGTTGTTTTGCCAGACAAATGACGTTTTTAGGTTATCGATGCCCACAGCCCCATTGCCTGAGACCACTTCAAATTCGGGAACCCTGATGTTTCCCTGAACCCTGTCCAGCTTACCTTGCCTGGCATTAATCCAGAAACGACCCCCCCAGTGCGCCTTGCCGATCCGGTCCAGAACCGGGATATGCAAACCAGACAGGCGGTACCAGTTCTCCAGCTTTACGGGCTCATAATCGATATAGGCATCCAGATTGATATTTTGAAAAGTTGTCGCGTTTTCGGCATTAAGCGCCAGTTTAACTGCTGACCGATAATCACCGTCAACCAGGGCCATATTGCCTTTTGACGAACATGTGCCCGCATGACAGCGAAGCGTCAGCGCCTCGACTTCTACCCGTTTTGCGGTTGAACTGTTGTCCGGGTTATTGCCCTGCAGTTTTATGGTCACGTTCTTTGCAGTTATATTTTTCTGTGCCAACAACAGGCCGGCGACAAGTTGCATATTCAGCGTTGTCGGAGCTTGCTCAGTTTGCCGGCCTTTAACTGCCCACTTCCCGTCCACTGTCTGATGCAGCTCAAGCGCCACACCCTCTACCAGGAATGAAGAAAATACGGGTAATCGTGCCAGCAGGCTTGAATAAACGTCTAGCCTGAATTCAGCGCGCTCAACGCTGATACCTGGACCGGATTTATCCTCGTACAGTACAGTCAATCCATGCAGGGAAATCGATGGCTGAAAACCTTGCCAGGCACCTGTTAACCGGTCAAATGACACTTGAGCCTTGAGCGTATCACTTAAATATTGTTGAATCTCGGGCTGGTAATTACTGATTCGTGGCAAAACCACGCGACCGAAGCTGATATAAACCGTAAACAGCACCAGGAGAAGGGCTGCGAGCGTCCAAACTTTGAGGATGACCCTGACGGGTAGCGACTTGGCGGCCATTGAACTTATTTTTTCTCCAACTCCAGCTTGGTAGCAAATTGTCGCTGTATATCGTTTTCTGATTGCAAGGTATCACTCATTGGATATGACCCCTGTCGGTATACCGCGGGATCAGGAATAGCAACCAGGGACTTTTACCGGGCTCGGGACCAGCGGGTATAAAGTACTGCCCGCCGCAAGCCAGGTTAGCGGAATACAACGTCAAACTCTTCCTGGGTATACATCGGCTCGACCTGCACCTTGATACTCTTGTTAATAAGCGCTTCCAGATCGGCCAGGACGGCATAGGTGGGATGCCGGCGGGAGGCGGGAATGTCTTTGACAAAGCGATAAATCGCGGTGCGATGTGCCCAGCGGTCGTACGGCGCCAGCAGCCCCTGGCAAACCGGCGGCGTCATGCGATCGTGATGCTGGACCGCCATGGTGAGGGCGCCGCGCGCGAAAACGTTGAGGCCTTGCACGGCCAACCGGCCCAAGAGCGGAGTCCGGCAGATGCGGATCCGCCAGGGAAAATAAGGA
>CAMYIF010000010.1 GCA_947258415.1 uncultured Pseudomonadales bacterium | reverse complement strand
AGTCCTGTCATTTCCAGATCAATCCAAATCAAATTATCATCATTGGGCATTGGTGCAAACTCCTGGTAAGGCTAAAAAATTTAAATGGAGTGTAGCGTGATTTTATATTTATGGCTAAACGGCAATTAACCCGCCGCCAGCGATGGCGGATAAGGAAAATACAGGAGGAACGTCTCAGGCGTGCACAAAAGCACGAAAGCCTCACAGATGAAGGCAGCCTGGAACGCGAACAGGAAGGCCTGGTTATCGCCCATTACGGCACGCAAATCGAGGTCGAGGCTTGCCAGGGTAAGCACAAGGGCGAAGTATTTCGCTGTCATTTCCGGGCCAACCTTGAACAGGTTGTTACCGGTGACATTGTTATCTGGCAACCGTCTGCGGACAATACGGGTATCATCGTTGCCGTCGCCGAGCGAGATTCCATCTTGTCCCGGCCGGATGCATCTGGAATGCCCCGACCTATCGCAGCCAACATTAACCAGCTCTATGTTGTAGCCGCTCCCGAACCGCATACACCCGCGAGCATGATCGACCGCTACCTGGTTGCAGCAGAAACACTCGACATCCGGGCAATCATCCTGATTAACAAGGCAGATTTGTTGACCGGCGCAGACAGGAAAACCTTCAATGAGCTGGCCGCCGCTTATAAAAACATCGGTTACCCTGTGCTGACTACATCGACTAAAAATGCATTGGGACTGGACGAGTTAATACTATCGCTGGAAAACAATACCAGTGTCTTCGTTGGCCACTCAGGTGTTGGCAAGTCTTCCCTGGTCAACCTTCTGCTGCCAGGTATCGAAACCCGTGTTGCCCCGCTTTCAGAAGCCACCGGCATGGGTACCCACACAACCACGACAGCCCGCCTTTACCATCTACCCAATGGCGGAGATATTATCGATTCGCCAGGCATCAGGGAGTTTGGTCTCTGGCATATCGATTACCAACAGCTTGTCGAGGGCTTTATTGAATTTCGACCCTATCTGGGAAAGTGTAAATTTCGAGACTGCCGACATACATCAGAACCAGACTGCGCCATCCGGCAAGCCTGTCGTGAGGGTAAAATCAGTTTACAACGGTTAGCCAGCTTCAGGCAGATTGCGACGACAATCTGATACCAGGCGTTTGTCAATTCCGGTAGCCGCGTATTTTCATGCCTGACAAGGCAAAATATTTCTCTGGAATTGAAAACACAGATTTGTTGTCTTAAAACAAGGAGGCAATGGTTTATAGCCTGGCGGCTGAATTCCTGTCATTTACGGCCTGCATTAATAAAGCAACTTTTAAAGTTTTGCCAAATTAACAAGACCTTAATTTTTTATTTTTTTAATTATCCGGTAATGATAGTATTGCCCCCCTGTTTTTCAATTGAATTATAATTAGTTTACTGAATAAAAATTTTGAGGCGGCAACAATGCCAAAGACAAGCATCAATACCAGTGGGCCTTCGCTAAAAAGCTTTACTCCCTATAAGGCGAAGAAAAATGAAGAATATATGAACGCGGCTCAAAAGGAACACTTCAAGAATATCCTGAACAAATGGAGAGACGAGCTTGCCGAAGAGGCCACCCGGACAGTCCACCACCTTCAGGAAGAAGCCAACAATTTTGCCGACCCCAATGATCGTGCAAGTCAGGAAGAAGAATTCAGCCTGGAACTACGCACCCGGGACCGCGAACGAAAACTGATCAAAAAAATCGCCGAAATGCTTATCCGGATTGATCATGATGATTATGGATACTGTGATTCTTGCGGCATAGAAATAGGTGTTCGTCGCCTGGAAGCGCGCCCGACTGCCACCATGTGCATTGATTGTAAAACCCTTGCCGAAATCAAAGAGCGAACTGTCGGCCGCTGAGGAATAACCCGTTCGCATTTGCCCATGAATAACCAGGGCGCCTGTCTTTCAAAAACCCATGACCGGATATATCGGTAGATTCGCACCATCCCCCACAGGCCCTCTCCATCTTGGCTCGCTGATGACTGCGCTGGCGAGCTACCTCGATGCAAAAGCTAATTCCGGGCTATGGCTTGTCCGCGTGGAAGACATTGACCCACCACGCGAACAGGAAGGCGCTACCAGGGCGATATTGGAATCACTTCTGGCCCACGGGTTAAGCTGGGATGGCCCGGTCCTTTACCAGAGTAAACGCCTTGATTGTTACCGGAAAGTCATCCATCGTCTGCTGAAAGAAGACCATGCCTACGCCTGCATTTGCTCACGCCTGCAGCTAAAAAAGCACATCATTTACAACGGGGAATGCAGGAACAAACGCATACCCCTGTGCACAAAGGCAGCGATAAGAATCAAATGCCCGAACGAGATTATTTCCTTTGACGATGCAATACAGGGGTTGCAGTCACACCAAATGGACACAGACATAGGCGACTTCGTTATCCAGCGTAAAGACGGATACGTCGCTTATCAACTGGCCGTTGCACTGGATGACAATTTTCAGCACATCAGCCATGTGGTCAGGGGCAGTGATCTCCTGGAATCAACTTCACGACAAATTATGATACTCCGTCACCTCGGATTAAAAGCCCCCCGGTACAGCCACATTCCGGTTATAGTGAATCAGCAGGGGCAGAAATTAAGTAAACAAACCTTTGCCCGGGCGCTTGACCCGGATAAAAGCGGCGAAAATTTGATTTATGCTCTCATGCTATTAGGTCAGGAGCCTGCTCCGAAGCTGGCTAACATGTCCAGCCGGCGAATTATTCAATGGGCTGTGTCAAACTGGAGCATCGACAAAGTACCGCGAAATTCGTCCGTTTATGAGAATATGCCGTATTGATGGTTTTTTAACCATTTATTGATGATTTCACATAGAAAACTCAAAAAAATGTGTGTATATTTTGCAAAAATTGTTACTAATGGTAATCATTATTCTCATATAACCTCTCAGAAAGTTTGCTGCCTATGTCGGATAATACAAATATGCATTCCGATCAATCGCCGGTCATCGATCAGCTGTTTGGCGAATGCCCCGCGATACAGTCGATCTGCAAAGAAATAAAACTGATCGCACCGACCGATTGTACTGTCCTGGTAATCGGCGAAACAGGAACAGGGAAAAGCCTGATTGCAGAATATATTTTCCAATTAAGCCATCGCGCCGATAACACACTGGTCTCTATCAATTGCACCACCCCTCCTGAATCAAAAATAGAGGCTGAGATATTTGGTTATAATAAAAAAATTCTGACCGGGTACAACGAACCCAGCCTCGAGCAACTGGGCACAATTAACGGCGCCACCCTGTTAATTGACGAAATCAACGAATTAACTCAGGAGGCCCAGGCACACTTCCTCGAGGTTCTCGAACTCATAGAGAAAAGAAATTTAAACGCTGAAAAACCTGCCCTCGACATTCGCATCATTGCCACATCACAGCACGACCTGATGAGACTGGTAAAGAAGAACAAGTTCAACAAGCGCCTGTACTACCACCTGAATGTCATCAATATTTGTATTCCGCCGATACGCAAACGCGGCGAAGATAAAATAAGGATCGCCGAGAAATTATTAATTGAATCATGTAAAAAACACAGCAAACCTATCCAGGAATTATCCAGGGATGCCGTGAATAAAATCAGCGAATATTTTTGGCCCGGGAATTTTCGCGAACTACGTAACGTCATCGAGCGCAGCGTTATACTCTCTGAATCAAACAAATTATTTATCAGTATGCTAGGTCTTGATTCGACAGAAAAAAATCAAAAATCAAATTCGGCAAATGCCAGGCTAAACGAACATATTGATACGGGTGATGGATCAGTTAACCAGGAACAAACTAATAAGGCTTTGTCTCTTGAAGACTACTTCCAGCAATTTGTTCTGGAAAACCAGGACCACATGAACGAAACCGAGCTGGCTCATAAGCTTGGAATAAGCCGCAAATGTTTATGGGAGCGAAGGCAGCGCCTGGGGATTCCAAAGCCCAAACATCAGCATGAACTCAAATAGCTAAAGTGTTACTTTAAGAAACATCAATTCTTCCAAAAAAATTCTCGTATTTTTCCTCCTGTACATTCACCCGTATGTGATTTTTCCTGACTATTTGTGGTCAATACTGCCGGGCACAGTCGTGCGAAACATTACAACAATATGAAGACACCGTTAAGTGAATCAAAACAAAGGGTTAAATATGCTATCTTGCCGCTATCCTGGCCATATAATTTTCATTATTTGCCTTAACAAGGGTTGCATTGGCAGATTCATATGATTAGTATAAGTGAGCTTGCTGCCGCTATAAAAATAATAACAGCCCGAATAGAATTAAAAATTATAATGTGACTTGGGAGGATATCGGCAAATAGCACACAGCCAAAATAACAAAAAGAACTGTGCATCTAGGCAAGCTGATATATGAATACGCGGACTTTTTATGTGGCCCCTTTCAACATTGCCGCACCCGTATTCATAATTTAACTTTTCGTATCCAATTTTAACTTCCGAAGAACCACGCCATTATTGCTTTCCGCCAATTGCACCTGTCGATTTGAATTATTTACCAGGCAGAGTTCAAACATTATTTTTTCCTTTTACTCCATAAAGATCCAGTAGCCCATTGGATATACAAACGTGACCTTTTCAAAACCAACAGATTCCGACAACAAGCACAAAGCCCCGACTAGCCGTATACCACCTGATAAACACAGGATAAACCGCGAAGCGATAAGCAAAAATGCCTTGTTCGTGGTCAACAAATTACTCCAGTCCGGCTTCCAGGCCTACCTGGTCGGAGGCTGCGTACGCGATCTGGCACTGGGCATCATACCCAAGGACTTCGATGTATCAACGGATGCGCTCCCGGAAGAAGTTGAGAAACTGTTCAAAAGATCGAGAATCATCGGCAGGCGGTTTCGTATTGTCCATATCTACTCCGGTAGAGAGATCACTGAAGTAACAACGTTCCGTGGCAATTTACCACACGCTGATGACGATCATCCGCACTCGGTCCGCAGTGAAACGGGGCGATTACTGAGGGATAACGTTTATGGCCCAGTTGAAGAAGATGCTTTACGCAGAGACTTCACCATTAACTCCCTGTACTACGACCTCAAAGATAATTGTATTCTGGATTTCAACAATGGCTTCAATGACCTGAACAGCCGTCAACTTCGTATAATTGGTGACCCCATACAGCGCTACCGCGAAGACCCTGTACGCATGCTGCGTGCGATTCGCTTTGCCGCAAAGCTTGATTTTGATATTGCGGCCGACACCAGCCAGCCAATTTTTGAATTGTCGCATCATTTATCCCACATTCCGGCAGCCAGGCTATTCGACGAAGCACTGAAATTATTTTTATCCGGTCATGGCGAAAAAACCTATCATTTGCTTAAAAAATTCGACCTGTTCAAACAGCTTTTTCCCGAAACCAGCGATTTTCTTGACGACCCGTTTACCGACAGGTTTATCGGTCAGTCCCTGGTTAATACGGACCAGCGCCTTGCAAAGAATATGGGCATTACACCGGCTTTCTTTTTCTCGGTTGCGCTTTGGTCGCCCCTGCAAAAGCGTTTCCAGGCAATAAAAAAGAACAACAAGCCCGACGCAGCCTGTCTGCAGGAAGCGGCACAATCAACAATTGCATCCCAGATAGCAAGCACGGCCATTCCGAGACGCTTTACCACCCCCATGCGAGACATATGGCACCTGCAGCTCCGCTTGCCCCGGCGCCAGGGCAAGAGAGCGCTGAAACTGCTGGACCATCCACGCTTCCGCGCCGCCTATGATTTTTTATTGCTGAGAGAGGAATGCGGGGATAATACGGACGGTCTGGGTGCCTGGTGGACTCTGTTCCAGGAGGCCGATTCGCAAAAACGCAAATCCATGGTCATGGCAATCCCGTCATCGAGTTTCAAAAGCAAAAAAAGGCCGCGCCGAAAAACCAGGCCAAGATGAGCGTGTCTGCTTTGGCCTATATCGGATTGGGCAGCAATATGGGGATGCCAATGCAACAATTGCAGGCCGCTTATATTGCACTCAATAAATTACCGGGCACCAGGTTTGGGGAAATTTCCAATATCTATCAATCAGCGGCAGTCGGTCCTGGTAATCAACCCGATTATCTGAATGCGGTTGCCAGCCTGCACACAGAACTAGCCCCGGAGAAATTACTATTGGCGTTGCAAAATATCGAAATTGCCCAGGGAAGAACCCGGGATCTTCGCTGGGGTGCAAGAACCCTGGATCTGGATATACTTTTGTACGGTGATCTGCAGATCAGGACCCCGGATCTGGTAATTCCACATGCCGAAATGTATCGGCGCAGCTTTGTTTTATTTCCACTCTTTGATTTGAACCCCGCGCTGGTTTTTCCTGATGGCAAAAACCTTCGTTCTCACCTGGAAAGCATCGACAAATCCAGCATTAGTATGTCCTGCAGCGCCGAAGCCTTTATCAATACTTGTAGTTGAACCGCTGAATTATTACAATAGCCAACCTTCTTATAGCCAACCTTTTACCCGATGAATTCGCTATACTGCAAGCGACTCGATAAATTCAATTACGAAACCAAACACATATGCGCACAACCCGGATCAGCAGAAAGACGTGATGGACAAAATTACCCTTTCTGCAATAAACAAGCTTAAGGCTGAAAGCAAAAAGTTTTCTGTTCTTACCGCCTACGACTCAACTTTCGCGCAAATTATCAGCGAAGCCGGAGTAGAAATATTACTGGTCGGCGACTCGCTCGGCATGGTGGTTCAGGGTCGGGATAGTACTGTCCCGGTCACCATGAACGATATGATTTATCACACCCGAGCAGTTGCCAAAGGCAACCGGGGTTCGCTGATAATGGCTGACATGCCTTTTATGAGTTACGCCACAGAGGAAGATACCTTGACCAACGCGGCGCAATTGATGCAAGCCGGTGCGCATATCGTCAAACTCGAAGGTGGCGACTGGTTAAACAAGACTGTTTCCAGGCTGACGCAAAGCGGTATTCCTGTGTGCGCCCATATTGGGCTCACTCCCCAGTCGGTTAATAAACTGGGGGGTTACAGGGTCCAGGGGCGCGATCAACAGGACGCACAAAATTTGGTTGAAGACGCGCTGGCGCTGGAACGTGCAGGTGCCGACATATTGCTCATGGAATGTATCCCCGGCGCACTCGCCACACAAATAACTCAACAGCTTTCCATCCCGACCATCGGGATAGGTGCAGGATCGGGGACAGATGCGCAAGTCCTGGTACTGCATGATATGCTGGGTATAGCCACGGATTACTCGCCCAGGTTTGTGAAAAACTTCCTGGTCGAAACCGGAAACATCCAGGAAGCCATAGCAGCCTATGACAGGGCGGTCAAAACCGGGACTTTCCCGGGCCCGGAACACTGTTATTAAGTTAACCGGCACCCGCCCCTGTTTTTCCAGAATACCTCTTTAACTCAGCAATACCTTCGCGTACATTAAAACTCATGCTTACTTTTACTACCATTAAATTACTCAGGGAAGCGCTTTCCAGTGAGCGCAAGCAGGGGCATACCATCAGTTTTGTCCCGACCATGGGTAACCTGCACGAAGGGCATCTCGCCCTGGTCAGGGCTGCCAAACTACAGGCCGATAAAGTGGTAGTCAGCATCTTCGTTAATCCGATGCAGTTTGGTGCAAACGAGGACCTTGACGCCTACCCGAGAACACTCGATAAAGACACCCAGATGATCGCTGAAATCGGTGCAGATTTCCTGTTCGCCCCGACCGCCCGGGAAATGTACCCGCACGGAATGAGCACCCAGATCAGCATACCCGTATTGTCAAATATTCTCTGCGGGGCAAACCGGCCGGGACACTTTCAGGGCGTGACAACCATCTGTACCAAACTGTTTAATATTGTTCAGCCCGACGTGGCAATGTTTGGTGAAAAAGATTACCAGCAGCTCACCATCATCCGCCACATGGTTGAGGACTTGTACGTACCGACCCGGATTGTCGGCGTCCAGACCGGCAGAGCCGAGGATGGCCTCGCATTAAGTTCCAGGAATATGTATCTCACGGCGGAAGAAAGGAAAATTGCACCGGAACTTTATCGCAACCTTGTCGCGGCTAAAAATAAAATCCTGGCCGGTGAGCGCAATTATTTTGCAGTTGAGGAGGAAGCCCTGAAGAACCTCTACGAGGCAGGCTTTCGACCCGATTATTTTCATGTTTCCAACAGGTCAACCCTGGAAGCACCTACGCCCGCAGACGACAAGCTTATTATCCTGGCTGCCGCGCAACTGGGTAAAGCGCGCCTGATCGATAATTGCAAACTTGACTTACCTCTTCCTTAATCATACCCGAAACCTTAAAGTTAACTTATTGGTCATTAAACGGCTAAACCTTTATATAACCGCCCCCGGGGACTATCAGTGAAGTGAATTGCATCGGCGTATTCGATTCGGGCATTGGCGGATTATCCGTATTGCGTGAAATTCGTGAAATACTTCCCAATGAAAACCTGACTTATTTTGCAGATGCGGGCCATTTACCATACGGTGACAAACCGGTTAACTACATTCGCAAACGGGGCATAAACGCGGTCAGGTTCCTGGCAGAGCAGGGTGCAAAGGCCATCGTTATTGCCTGCAACACGGCCACCGCGCTTTCGGTAGCGCAACTGCGCGTCAGGTTTCAGATCCCCATTATTGCCATCGAACCGGCCGTCAAGCCGGCGCTGGCCTTGACCAGGAGCGGGAAAGTCGGGGTACTGGCTACGCGCGGCACATTGAAAAGCAAACGTTTCGCGACACTGGTATCACGTTTTGCCGGTACCAGGCAGGTAATCGCACAACCCTGTCCGGGCCTGGTCGAGGAAATAGAGAAAGGCAGCCTGGACAGTCCGGCAATCCGGGCGCTGGTCGAGCAATATACCCGGGCACTCACCTGCAAAGACGTCGACGTTATCGTCCTGGGCTGCACGCACTATCCCTTTGTTCGAGGCCTGGTCGAACAAGCGGCGGGGGGTCAGGTCAGTGTGATTGATTCCGGGCTACCCGTTGCAAGGCAGTTGGCAAACCAGTTAATGGTGCGAAATTTAAGTGCGCCTGGTACCAACAGTCGTATCGAAAAATTCTGGACCAGCGGATCGACGGAGCAAATGCAACCGTTACTGGACTTGTTATGGCCGGGGGAAGCAAGGGCTTGCCGCGTACCCGAGCAATTCTGTTGACTCACCCGCTCATTTAATTGACATAAAAAAGGGAGCTTGCGCTCCCTTTTCATGATTTTAAATCAACCCGGGTTTAACGATCAGATCATTCAACCGGGGCTTCAGCTGCTTTTTCTTCCAGCGCTTTCATACTGAGCTTGATCCGGCCCCGGTTATCGACGTCGAGCACCTTGACTTTTACTGTCTGGCCTTCTTGCAGGTAGTCCGTTACTTTCTCGACTCGCTCGTTAGCGATCTGCGAGATGTGCAACAAACCATCCGTACCGGGCAAGACCGTAATAAACGCACCGAAATCGACAATCCGGGCAACCTTACCCTCGTAAATGGCACCAACTTCCACTTCGGCGGTAATCTCTTCCACCCGGGCCAATGCAGCCTGGGCAGCCGTCTTGTCGTCAGCGTATATGCGTACCGATCCATCATCCTCGATATCAACCTGTGCGCCGGTATCTTCGCAGATTGAGCGGATAGTAGCGCCGCCCTTGCCGATAATATCCCGGATCTTGTCAGGCTGAACCTTGATATTGAGCATGGTCGGGGCATTCTCGGACAATGTTTCGCGTGATTGGTCAATCACTTTGGACATCTCGCCGAGTATATGAGTGCGCGCCTCATGGGCCTGCGCCAGCGCGACATCCATAATTTCCTCGGTAATTCCATCGATCTTAATATCCATTTGCAAGGCAGTGATACCATTCGCGGTGCCGGCAACCTTGAAATCCATATCGCCCAGGTGGTCTTCATCACCCAGGATGTCGGTCAACACCACGTGACGGTCGCCTTCCTTTACCAGGCCCATGGCGATACCGGCTACCGGTGCTTTCAGGGGAACACCCGCGTCCATCAGGGCAAGGCTGCTTCCGCATACACTGGCCATGGAGCTGGAACCATTTGATTCGGTAATTTCTGAAACCACGCGAATGGTATAAGGAAACTCATCTTCATTTGGCAACACGGCGGCGATACCACGGCGGGCTAATCGGCCATGACCAATTTCACGACGCTTGGGCCCACTCATAAAGCCGGTTTCACCGACGCAAAAAGGCGGGAAGTTATAATGAAGCATGAACTGATCACGCTCGCTGCCCTGGAGCGATTCGATTAACTGTGCGTCCCGTAATGTTCCCAGGGTAGCGACAACAATAGCTTGCGTTTCACCCCGAGTGAACAGGGATGAACCATGCGTCCTGGGCAGCACGCCTATTTCGACGGAGATCGGGCGTACCGTTTTGGTATCCCGGCCATCAATACGTGGCTGTCCACTTAAAACCCGCTCACGAACCGTATGTTTTTCGACACTGCTGAATACGCCAGCAACTTCTTTCGCATCGGGTCCTTCTTCATCATTGGCAAGCTGTTCGATAGCCTGGTCGCGAAGTTCGTCAATACGGTTGTAACGCGCCATTTTATCGCTGATCTGGTACGCCTCTTCGATGGCGGATGAATAACTTGCCTCGATTGCATTACGCAGATCGGTGTTTTCGACGGTCGGTTGCCATTCCCATGCCGGGTTAGCCGCTTCGCGTGCCATTTCCTTGATAGCCTCAATGACAACCTGCATTTCCTGGTGGGCAAAAAGTACCGCTCCAAGCATCAGGTCTTCGTCCAGTTCTTTCGCCTCTGATTCGACCATCAGTACGGCGTCGCTGGTACCGGCAACAACCATATCCAGCAAGGACGTTTGCAGAATTTCCTGGTCCGGGTTTATCAGGTAACCCTGGTCTTCCAGATAGGCAACACGTGCAGCGCCAATAGGGCCGTTAAATGGAATACCTGAAAGCGACAGGCAAGCAGATGCACCAATCATGGCGGCAACATCCGGGTCCTGGTTCTTACCGGCCGACAGCACAGTACAAACGACCTGCACTTCATTCATAAAGCCTTTCGGGAACAATGGGCGAATGGGTCGATCAATCAACCGACAGGTTAATGTTTCCTTTTCCGTCGGACGCCCTTCGCGTTTGAAAAAGCCGCCCGGAATTTTCCCTGCAGCGTATGTTTTTTCCTGATAATTAACCGTCAACGGGAAAAAAGCCGCGCCGGGATTAGCTGTTTTCTTGCCGACAACCGTTGCCAGAACGGCTGTTTCATCAATAGTTACAAGCACTGCGGCCGTTGCCTGTCGGGCAATACGACCTGTTTCTAATGTGACGGTGCGACCGCCGTACTGGAAAGATTTTTGCACCGGTTTCACGGTAACACCTCAATTATTTAGTTTATTAACGACGTAGTCCAAGTTTGCCAATCAATTGCGCATAACGTTCAACATCTTTTCGCTTCAGGTAATCGAGCAACTTGCGGCGCTGGTTTACCATTCTAATCAGACCACGACGTGAGTGATGGTCTTTTTTATGACTCTTGAAATGCAACTGCAAACTTTCAATGTTTGCGGTTAACAAGGCAACCTGAACTTCCGGAGAACCTGTGTCGCCTTTTGAGCGCTGGTTCTCGGATAAAATTTCACTTTTCTGTTTTGCTGACAATGCCATTTCAATTACTCCTTCGAATATGCAGGTTAAGTTTAAAACCCCCGGTTAAAGGGAGTGTGGTGTTATATCCTCCGTGCATATTTACAGCGGTATAACATCCGGTTTTGGCAGTTAAAAACTACCCGGTATTGACCAGGCGACGTGGTGCAATACGCCCATCGTCCAGAACCTCGCCAATACCCAAAAATTTGTATCCGTCACTGGCTTCCTTGTTAAGCAACCTGACCTGACCCTCTACATTTGTATTGGGTACAAATACGGGCTGACCCTGTTTTACGTAATAGACCATCAGTTCGGTCAACTCGACTTCGGGCAAGCATTCTACCACCGAATCTACCGGCAGCAGCAAGTTATCCAGCAGTTGATTGCGTACCTGTACATCCTCTGTTTGGGAGGCAATCGCTTCAAGCTTTTCCAGCGACATCATGATATCACCGTTAAATCCACCAACACTGGTTCTGTGTAAAGCGGTAACGTGTGCCCCGCAATCCAGCGTATCGCCCAGGTCATCTACCAGGCTGCGAACGTAAGTCCCCTTGCTGCACGACAGTTCGATCTCGATTTCATCCGCATCGGCACTAATCAGCCTGATATCATAGATATTTACCTTTCGCTGCTTGCGCTCAACTTCGATACCCTGGCGCGCCAGTTTGTACAATGGCTGCCCTTTGTGCTTCAACGCCGAATACATGGAAGGCACCTGCACGATTTCTCCACGAAACTTCTCCAGCGCCCGCTCAATCATTTCACTGTTAATACCATCGACCGGACGTCGCTCGAGCACTTCGCTGTCGACATCACCGCTAGCGGTTTTTATACCCAGCCTTGCCGTCGCTCGATAGGCTTTATCGGCCTCGAGCATAAACCGGGAAAACTTGGTTGCCTCACCCAGGCAGATCGGCAGCATGCCTGTTGCCAGCGGATCCAGGCTGCCCGTGTGCCCGGCCTTGGCCGCACCATAAATACGTTTTACCCGCTGCAGGGCAGCATTGGATGATATGCCCAATGGCTTGTCCAGCAGGAACACCCCGTTCACCTTGCGTCCCGGGTTTCTTTTACCGTTGCGCCTGGCCAATCAGGTATCCTCGTCCGATGCTTTTGGCGTGCCTGACTTTGCTTTATCCTGTTTCACCGCTTTATCGATCAGCTCAGAAAGTCTCTGCCCCCTCGCAACGCTTTCATCATAATGAAAACGTAATTCAGGCACGGTTCTTAATTGCATCAACTTTGCCAGCCGGGAACGTAAAAACCCGCTGGCCCGGGACAGAATTTCAATCGTCTTTTTTCGAGCATCTTCGTTGTCTCCGCCAAGCAGGGTAACGTATACCTCTGCGTAGGCCAGGTCGCGACTCACTTCCACGGCATTAATCGTGACCATCCCCAACCTGGGGTCTTTCATTTCCATCTGGACCAGCCTGGCCAGTTCGCGCTGGATCTGGTCGCCGATCCTCTGAGTACGGCTATATTCCGTCATCTTTACCTAATTCAGAGCGAGCGCTTGACTTCGACGACATCAAAAACCTCGATTTTGTCGCCAACCCTGACATCGGTGTAGTTCTTTACGCCGATACCACATTCCATGCCGCTTCTTACTTCGGTCGCATCATCTTTATAACGACGCAAAGAATCGAGTTCGCCCTCAAAAATAACGACGTCATCACGTAAAACCCGGATAGGTTTATTGCGGTAAACGGTGCCTTCGATAACAATTGAACCGGCAATTGAGCCAAATTTCGGGGAAGTAAAGATGTCTCTTACTTCGGCAACACCAACAATATTTTCCTTGTATTCCGGCGACAGCATACCCGTAAGCGCTTTTTTAATGTCATCGACAATGTCATAAATCACGCTGTAATAGCGTAATTCGATGCCACTTTTTTCAATGACTTGACGCGCTGCACTGTCGGCACGAACATTAAAACCAATAATAATGGCATTGGTCGACACCGCCAGGTTGGCATCCGTTTCGGAGATACCGCCGACACCACTGGATACAATAGTAACCCCGACTTCGTCGTTGCCTGCTTTTTCCAGAGCTGCAGTGAGCGCTTCGAGGGTGCCACGCACATCGGTCTTGAGGACCACATTAAGCGCCTGGGTCTCACCTTTTTCCATGTGAGCAAACAGGTTTTCCAGTTGCACAGCTTGCTGCTTAGCCTGTACTTTTGCCTTATCCTCATCGCGCCGGTTTTCCGCGATTTCACGCGCGCTTCTCTCGCCGGTGAGCACAACAAAATCATCGCCGGCTGCGGGCGCGCCGGTTAACCCCAGGACTTCAACGGGTATCGAAGGGCCAGCGCTTTTTGTCGGGCGACCATTTTCATCCAGTAACGCACGTACACGACCATATTCAGTTCCTGCCAGTACGATATCACCCAGTTTGAGCGAACCGCTTTGGACCAGCAAGGTTGCCACGGCACCCCGCCCCTTGTCGATTCTCGCTTCGACGACAACACCCCGGGCGGGCGCGTTGACAACGGCTTTTAATTCCAGCAACTCGGACTGCAACAGAACAGCATCCAGCAGCTCGTCTATACCCTCTCCGGTATGAGCAGAAACGGATACAAACTGAACGTCACCACCCCAGTCTTCGGGAATGACTTCCTTGGCCGCCAATTCATTTTTAACACGATCCGGATCGGCCGATTCCTTGTCGATTTTATTAATGGCAACGACAATAGGAACACCTGCTGATTTGGCGTGCTGGATGGCCTCCTCGGTTTGCGGCATAACGCCATCGTCGGCGGCAACCACGAGAATAACGATATCGGTCGCCTGGGCACCACGCGCACGCATGGCAGTAAATGCCGCGTGTCCCGGTGTATCGAGAAAACAGATCATGCCTTTATCTGTGTCGACATGATAGGCGCCAATATGCTGGGTAATACCGCCGGACTCACCCGCAGTTACACGTGTTTTCCGGATATAATCAAGCAACGATGTTTTACCATGATCGACGTGGCCCATCACGGTAACAACCGGTGCGCGTGGCACCTCTTCACCCTCGAAGTCAATCTCTTCAAGAACGGTTTGCTCGAGTGACTGGGGCTCTTCGAGTTTATAGCTATGACCAAACTCTTCAACCACCAGAATCGCAGTATCCCTGTCAATGGACTGGTTGATATTGGCCATAACGCCCATTTTCATCAACGATTTAATGATACTGGTTGCCTTGACAGACATACGTTGCGCAAGTTCGGAAATAATAATGGACTCAGGGATTGCCACTTCTTTTAAAACCGGCGCAGCGGGCTTCTCAAAAGCATGTTTCTGCAGGAATTTCGTCGGCTTGGCAAGTTTCGCGCCGGTAAATACTGGCTTGTTGCGCTTGAATGTCTGCCTTGGACCTTTTTCTATTGGCTCATCTTCTTCGAAGACTTCCTGGATCCATTCCTTTTCAGCTTTTGGCTTGAAGGCTTTTTTACCCTTTTTGTGGGCCTTCAGCTTTTCCCGCTCTTCTTTTTCCAGCTTGAAACGCTCGTGTTCGGATAGCTCCTTGGGTTCAAGTGGCGCTTCGGGTTCGGCGGCAGGCTTGTCGGTTTTTTAGTCCGATTTTATCTCTTCTTTCTTTTAGGCAACGGCACCGGTTTTGGCAGCCAGCTTGGCTTTTTCAGCTTCCGCCTGGTCTTTTATTTTTGCCTGCTCGGCTGCTTCTTCCGCGCGTTTCGCTTCGGCCTCGGCAGCCTCACGCGCAGCTTCGGCCTGAAGAATCATCTCTTCTTCCAGCTTTTTCGCGCTTTCCTTGTTTTCCACAACCGTACGTTTTACGTAAGTACGTTTTTTCCGCACTTCCACGTTAACGGTCTTGGCATTTCGCCCCTGGGAGCCAGCTGTTTTAAGTTGCGTCGTTACTTTTCGATTAAGCGTAATTTTTCGCGGCAACGCATCGCTTTCACCGTGACTGCGTTGCAAGAAAGCCAGTAACTCTTTCTTTTCTTTGTCGGCAACCACATCTTCTGCCGAAGTTTGCCCGAGGCCAGCTTCTTGCATCTGTTTAAGCAAACGCTCAACGGGCGCACCGACAATCTGAGCGAGTTTTTTTACCGTTACTTCTGTCATTCCCAGCTCTCCTGAATTCTCTTGAACACTCTCGCCTATACGCTCTGATTTTCTTCAGCAAACCAGGGTTCGCGTGCCTTCATAATCAGTTGTCCTGCACGCTCTTCATCCATATTTTCAATATCAAGTAAATCATCGACGGACTGTTCAGCCAGGTCTTCCATGGTTTTCACGCCCTGTTTGGCCAACATGTAGGCGAGGTGTTTATCCATTCCTTCCATTGTCAACAAATCTTCTGCGGGTTTAGCACCCTCGAGTTCCTCTTCCGAGGCGATGGCCTGAGTTAACAAAACGTCTTTGGCTCGAGCCCGAAGCTCGTTGACTATGTCCTCGTCAAATCCCTCGATGTCCAGCATTTCATCAATGGGTACGTAGGCAATTTCCTCGAGCGAAGTAAAACCTTCTTCGACCAATACCACGGCAACATCTTCATCGACATCAAGCCTGGTCATAAAGTTCTCGATAATGCCGCTCATTTCCTGTTCCTGTTTCTCACCGGCGGCTTCTTCGGTCATAACATTTATATCCCAGCCGGTTAACTGGCTGGCCAGACGGACATTCTGGCCGCTACGACCGATGGCAACCGCGAGGTTATCTTCGGAAACAGCCACGTCCATGGAGTGCGCTTCCTCGTCCATGACGATGGACTCGATCTCGGCAGGCGCCAGCGCATTTATAACCAGCTGTGCCGGGTTATCGTTCCATAGGACGATATCGATACGTTCACCGGCCAGTTCATTTGAAACGGCCTGAACACGTGAGCCACGCATACCAACGCAGGCGCCTACGGGATCGATGCGTCCGTCGTTGGTCTTGACGGCAATTTTCGCTCTTGAACCCGGGTCCCGGGCTGCCGCCCGTATTTCAACCACTTGTTCGTAGACTTCAGGAACCTCGATTTTGAACAGCTCGATTAATAATTCAGGCGCGGTACGGCTTAGCACCAACTGCGGGCCTCGCAATTCTTCACGAACCTCAACGAGCTGGCCACGTACGCGATCATTCATGCGGAATATTTCCTTGTGAATCATGTACTCACGCGGTAAAGCAGCCTCGGCATTGTTGCCCAGATCGACGATAATTTGCTCACGGCCTACCTTTTTGACGGTACCGTTAATCACCGAGCCGATCCGGTCCCGATAGGCTTCAACCACTTTGGCGCGCTCGGCTTCACGGACTTTTTGCACGATCACCTGCTTTGCGGTTTGTGCCGCTATGCGTCCAAAATCGACGTTTTCTATCTGCTCTTCCCAAACAGAGCCGACCTCGAGTGAAGCGTCCTTCTTTTTGGCCTGCTCAGGGGTCAGGTGCAATGAATCAGCGAACTCCTCCGGGTCATCGCACACAGTCCAGCGGCGAAAAGTCTCATGCTCACCTGTTTTGCGATCGATCGATACCCGAATATCAACCTGTTCGTTTTCACCAAAGCGTTTTCGGGTAGCCGTGGCCAAAGCCAGCTCAATCGCTTCGAAGATGACCTCTTCGTCAACGCCTTTCTCGTTAGAGACGACTTCAACAACCAATAACACTTCTTTACTCATCACCATTTGCCTCTTTAAATACCTGTCGATTAAAACAGGGGAACAATCTTTGCCCTTTCTATAGTCTCGATGGGTAACACATACTCGTGTTTATCAACCACCAGGCTCACCTCGTCATTTTCAACCTTGCTCAAAGTGCCTTTATAGTTACGCCGCCCCTCAAAAGAATGGAGCAGCTTCACCTGAACCAAATGCCCCAAATAACGGGCAAACTGCTCGGCATTGTACAAAGGTCGATCCAGACCCGGGGAAGAAACTTCCAGGGTGTACATACCGGAAATTGGCTCCTCAACATCGAAAACGCTGCTTATCTGCCGACTCACTTTTTCGCAGTCGGCCAGTTCGACACCCTTATCGCTATCGATATAAATCCGCAGGGTCTTATGTCGTCCGTTAACGACCATTTCCTGGCCCCAAAGCTCAAAACCCAGTGCCTTTACCACTGGTTCTATTAACGCTAAAAGCTTTGTATCGCTCTGCACTGCAACCTCTCTCGCGGCAGATAAAAATGGGCGTAATTCGCCCGGCTGCCGCCTATCGTTTACTAAAACAGGCCAATCACTACCTGCCTAGAAACAAAAAGCCCCATAAAGGGGCTTTTTAGACAATCCTGTATAGACAATCATGGTATTGGGGTTTGAGTTGACAGGAAAAATCACCTGTAACAACCTTTAGTCCTGCTCTAAACCGCCCTTGGCAACCTGGTTACCATCAGACTTGGAAGAAGCCCATACCGTCGAGGCCGCGGATTGTACCAAATGTATTGCCAACCGATCAATGGGCATATAGAAAAATTTCCAAAAAGGTATGGCGGCTCTCCGCAGGAAAAATTCAGAACCATTTTTTAAACGATTATTTGACAAAAATCAGGCTAAACATCAGAGAAAGAATATATCGTGGTAAACAGGTTCCTGCCAGGGTCCGCAATTTTCGACAACCTGCAAGTCGGTGTAAAAAGGGTGTCCATATGCCAGGCGCATATTACCGGTTTTAACACACTTCGGGGGTAGCTAAAGTTTCCGAAAAACCCAGGCCCTGGCTTTATCACTTTGGGAAATGAAGGCTGTGAAATCAAATATTAAATACGCGAGGATGCGTTGAGCCTTAATAATGAATCCGGAAAACCCTCAAAACCTGTGGCATACGCTAACTGTAGATGCCGCACTTACATCACTGGAAACTACCGCCAGGGGCATCAGCCAGGTTGATGCGCAAAAAAGACTCGAAAGTTATGGCCCCAACCATCTGCCGGAGCCTCCCAGACGCAACGCATTCACACGCTTACTGCTGCAATTTCACAATATCCTGATTTACGTACTGCTTGGTTGTGCCGTGATTACTGCATCACTGGGGCACCTGGTGGATACGCTGGTTATTCTGTTCGTCGTACTCGCTAACGCCATCATCGGATATATCCAGGAAGGCAAGGCTGAAAAAGCGATGGACGCCATCAGGCGCATGTTGGCGCCACAAGCCTCTGTGCTTCGGGAAGGCATACGTCATACCATCGAAGGGGATAATCTTGTTCCCGGCGACATTGTGCTGCTCGAGGCCGGTGACAAGGTGCCGGCAGATCTGCGCTTGCTGCAAGCGCATGGATTACATGTTCAGGAAGCTATCCTCACCGGGGAATCCGTACCGGTGGAAAAACACTGCAAGCCAGTCACGGCTAACGCTGAACTCGGAGATCGAACCTGTATGGCCTATAGCGGCACGCTGGTCACCAGCGGGACAGGCAAAGGAGTCGTGGTGACTACTGGTGCCAACACCGAAATCGGGCGTATCAGCGATATGCTGGCTCAGGTAGAAGTGCTCACCACGCCATTAGTTCGGCAAATGAATATTTTCGCCAAGTGGCTAACCATCCTCATTCTTATGATTGCCACAATTTTGCTGGTCTTTGGATATTTCGTCGAGCATTACGAATTTACAGAAATGTTCATGGCCGTCGTTGGCCTTTCAGTTGCAGCCATACCGGAAGGCCTGCCGGCGGTACTCACCATCACCCTGGCGATTGGCGTACAAACCATGGCGCAGCGTAATGCTATCGTCCGGCGATTACCCGCAATCGAGACTCTTGGCTCGGTATCCGTTATTTGCACCGATAAAACAGGAACACTGACTCGCAATGAAATGATGGTGGCCACGGTCGTGACACATGCTCATCGCTTTTCACTGGAGGGAAGCGGTTACGAACCAAAAGGCGACATAAAGCTTGATGAGACTGTGGTACATGGTCACGAGCACCGCATTCTCGAAGAACTTGCCAGACTGGCGGCACTTTGCAACGACGCGAGCCTGAAAGAACATGAAGGCGTCTGGATAGTTGAAGGTGATCCCATGGAAGGCGCATTGTTGACTTTCTCGGGGAAAATAAGTGAGAACCTGT
Source organism: uncultured Pseudomonadales bacterium (assembly GCA_947258415.1). GTDB lineage: Bacteria > Pseudomonadota > Gammaproteobacteria > Pseudomonadales > IMCC2047 > CAMYIF01. The sequence goes on along the minus strand of CAMYIF010000010.1, from coordinate 3,447 downwards.
ACCGGGAATTGTCAGACTGGGCGCGCACCGATGTCATACCCTTTGACGCCAAACACCGATTCATGGCGACGCTGCACCATGATCACGAAAACAAGGCCTTTGTAGCTGTCAAAGGCGCTCCCGAGCGCATCATTTCCATGTGCAAAACTCAACGCACCGATTCGGGCGGCACAGAACCCATAAATGAAAATTACTGGCGTGAAATGGCCGATACTATTGCCGGGCAGGGACAACGTGTGCTGGTGTTTGCTGCCAGGTCGGTGATGCCCGAAAAGACCGCTCTGGAACATGACGATATTGAGGGGAAGTTGACGCTGGTTGGCATGGTGGGTTTGATTGATCCGCCGCGCAACGAGGTTATCGAGGCCGTGGCGGATTGTTACAGCGCAGGCATCGGTGTGAAGATGATTACCGGTGACCATGCCAAAACGGCGGTCGCCATCGGCAAGATGATCGGGCTTCAAAATCCTGAAAAGGTATTGACCGGATTTGAACTGGACAATATGGGCGACGGCACGCTGGCAGCCAATATACTGGACACGAATATTTTTGCGCGCACCAGCCCCGAACATAAACTGCGCCTGGTAATGGCCCTGCAATCGAACGGGATGACGGTCGCCATGACCGGCGATGGTGTTAACGATGCCCCGGCCCTGAAACGCGCCGATGCGGGTATCGCCATGGGCAGGAAAGGAAGCGAGGCCGCCAAGGAAGCAGCGGAATTTGTACTGGCAGATGATAATTTCGCGTCCATTGTCGCGGCAGTACGCGAGGGACGCACTGTATACGACAACATCAAAAAGGTGATTAGCTGGACATTGCCGACCAACGCCGGTGAAGCCCTGACTATCGTGGTGGCCTTGCTTTTCGGTATGACCTTGCCGATTACACCGGTCCAGATTTTATGGGTTAACCTTATTACCGCTGTAACACTCGGCATAGCACTTGCCTTTGAGCCGACGGAAGAGAACACCATGCGTCGCCCTCCACGCCCGAGTAACGAGCCGATTCTCAGTGGCGAACTGGCCTGGCATATTGTACTGGTATCCGGGCTGTTCCTTTGCGGTGTTTTCGGCATGTTTGCCTTTGCCATCGACAAGGGATACTCTGTCGAACTGGCGCGCACGATGTCTGTAAACACGCTGGTGGTGATGGAGATTTTTCACCTGTTTTTCATCCGCAACATCTACGGCACCTCGCTTACCTGGAAGGCCGTGCGGGGCACCAGGGTCGTGTGGATAACGGTCATTGCTGTTACCGCTGCGCAACTCGCTATCACTTACCTGCCTCCACTCCAGAAAGTATTTAAAACCGAGACCGTGCCGTTTATTGACGGCCTGTTGATCCTAGGCGTGGGTATAACATTATTCGCCCTGATCGAGGTGGAGAAACAGATCCGCCTGAGCTTTCGTCAAAGAAGGACACAAAATGTATGAAGACGCCATGAGTGCATTATTAAAAGGCAAAAAAGGGCTGGTTGTCGGTGTCGCCAATGCTGCGTCCATTGCGTGGGGATGTGCGAGCGCATTTCACAGGCATGGAGCGGAACTGGCCTTCACGTATCTCAACGACAAGGCAGATACTTTTATCCGGCCGCTCGCCGAATCGCTGGACGCACCCATCTACATGAAACTGGATGTGACCATCAAAGAAGAGCAGGATGCCTTGTTTGATGCCATCAAAACCAAATGGGGCAAGCTCGATTTCCTGCTGCACTCCATCGCCTATGCCCCTAAAGCGGATATAGCGGGTCGCCTGGTAGACAGCTCACCGGAAGGCTTTGCAACGGCCATGGATATTTCCTGCCATTCGTTAATGCGGCTGACCAGGGCCGCCGAACCCCTGATGAATGCAGGAGGCTCGATACTTACCATGGGCTATTACGGCGCCGAAAAAGTGGTAACCAATTACAATCTCATGGGCCCGGTTAAAGCCGCGCTGGCAACCAGTGTAAAATACCTGGCCACTGAACTGGGGCACAAACAGATTCGTGTCAATACGCTTTCTACCGGCCCGGTTAAAACACGCGCCGCTTCAGGCCTGACCGACTTCGACAAATTAATGGAAGAAGCCGCACACAAGGCGCCATTACACCAATTAGTAACACTCGACCAGATTGGCGAAATGGCATCGTTCCTGGTTTCGGATAATGCCAGGCAGGTTACCGGACAGACGATCTATGTCGATGCCGGCTATAACATCATTGGATAGAAAAACGGCTCGAATCCATGACTGCAAATGACAATCATAATTTCGAGCCGTCTGTTCAATTGGTAGCGGGGGCAGGATTTGAACCTACGACCTTCGGGTTATGAGCCCGACGAGCTACCAGGCTGCTCCACCCCGCAACAAACTTTCTAAGGAGACATTCATCAAGACCCTGGTAAAGTCTTTGTCTCCGAGCGAACCGGCTATAATTAGCCCGTTCTTACTGAATCTTTTATCTAAAAAACCAACAGCCCTTTTGGGTAGTCCCGAAAAGGAAGAGCGATTATAGGGATACCTTGACATGGGGTCAAGAGAAACACTGCTAGAAACTTGTCAAGTTTTGGTGCCGAAGGCGGGACTTGAACCCGCACGACCATAGGCCACTACCCCCTCAAGATAGCGTGTCTACCAATTCCACCACTTCGGCAATCAAAAAACTACTCGTTAACCCTGGGTATATCCTGATTTTCACTCTTGGTAGTAGCGGCGGGTGGCGTCACGGAAGAAGGCTTGTCCAGATCGGGCAATTCGTCTTCTGCTTTTGGCAGGCTGGTCTCAACCGGGGCGACTTCTATGACTTCGGGAATACCGATATCGCCGACCTTAGCCGCCTGTTGCTTGGCAAAAATTGCCAGGGCGAAACTGGTCACAAAAAAAAGTGTCGCCAGGATGGCCGTTGTTCTTGTCAAAAAAGAACCCGAACCACGGCTGCCGAACACCGTCTGCGAGGCCCCGCTGCCAAAGGATGCGCCGGCATCGGCGCCTTTGCCGTGTTGCAATAGCACGAGCCCTATAACAGCCAGTGCCAGGACCACGTGAACAATTAAAATAATACTTTCCATTTCTTATCCTGCTGCTAAACATATGGCAGAAAATTCATCCCCGTCAAGGGATGCTCCGCCTACTAATCCGCCATCAATATCAGGCTTTGAAAACAACTCGCCCGCATTACCGGACTTGACGCTTCCACCGTAAAGAATGGGCAGGCATCCGGCTATAGTGGTATCCAGCGTTGCAACCCTGTTTCTGATCAGTGCATGCACACTTTGCGCCTGCTCGGGAGTTGCTGTTTTACCGGTGCCTATTGCCTAAACCCCATGACCGGCAAACGGATACCGGTGTATACCGCCAATTTTGCCCTGATGGAATATGGTACCGGTGCGGTCATGTCTGTCCCTGCCCATGATCAGCGTGATTTTGATTTTGCCAGAAAATACGGTTTGGAGATTATCGCGGTTG
>CAMYIF010000009.1 GCA_947258415.1 uncultured Pseudomonadales bacterium | reverse complement strand
CAGGCGCCCGAGATTTATGTCGCCCCGAAGGTCGTCCAGTACCAGGCCCGAGTCTGTCTTCATAAAACCGTCGAGCACGGCATTCCAGTCGAGCACGCCCAGGTCTGTATAGGTACCGTCACCTTCCGGGTCAACGGCCGCCAGATTCTGGTTCGTCACGCGGATGGCGCTCCTATTCAGCCCACGGCAAAGCACCTGCGCCGCATCCGGGAGATCGCCACCGCCGGTAAAGTTGATTCCTGGCGACTCGCAGCTGAAGGTGCCACCGTACAGTTCGCTGTCGTAGAAAATATCGATTGACGTTTGCGTATCGACATTGGCCGATGAAATTCCCAGATCTTCGGCTTCCATCATGGCAAACAGGCTCCATTTGACGACATTAAACCATTCGTCATCACCTTGCCTGACGACAGGACCCAGAGGTTCTTTGGAGATAACCTCAGGCAAAACAATAGCGCCCTCAGGGTTTGTCATCTGGATCCTTAACGCATAAAGCTGGGATTGGTCAGACGTCAGGACATCACAACGGCCGGCGTCAAAACCTTTGACGGTTTCATCAGACTTGTCATAGGTAATCGGTGTGTATTTCATACCGTTAGCCGTGAAGTAATCCGACAGGTTTAATTCGGTCGTAGTCCCGGCCTGAATACAGACGCTGGCGCCATCGAGTTCTTTCGCACTTTTTACGCCCAGGCTTTTATTCACCAAAAAGCCCTGGCCGTCGTAATAATTCACACCTGCGAAGTTCAGGCCCAGTGAAGCATCACGGGTTAAGGTCCAGGTCGTATTACGGGAAAGTATATCAACTTCACCTGATTGTATTGCGGTAAAACGCTCCTTCGCCGTTAGTGGAGTATATTTTACTTTTTTAGCATCCCCCAAAACGGCGGCTGCAACTGCACGGCAAACATCAACATCCAGACCTTTCCATGCGCCAGTATCATCGGTAAATGAAAAGCCGGGAAGACCGGTTGAAACACCACACTGAACGAAGCCTTTCTTTTTAACATTATCTAGGGTGCCAGCAAAGGTGCTGGAAGTGAATGCAGTTGCGACAATTATTGCCGAAGCTGCAACGGTTTTTACGTATTTCATGTAGCCTCCTCATTGACCTGATTTACGCGTTGCGTGTAGTTCCTTAACAATCGAGATGAGAGTAATGCCCAGCCGACCTGCTTGCTTTCCAAGCTTATTATTGACTTCACGTGATTCACTCTACCACATTGTTTTTCTGTGGCCAATTTAGTGCAAAAAATTTTTATTTTCCATGAAAAAAAAATTTAAAGTGTGCCGGGTTTTTCCAAGGTACAATAGGGCTCCAGACTATCTTTGATAAAATTCCAGCAGGGTAAATAGCCTCTCATGATTTATAAAACCAAACTGTGCAAATCATTCTCAAATTTCCTGTTTATTTTTACCTTTATCGGCTGCCTTGCTCTGCCAAACCTTTCTTTTGCCGAGGAAAAAAGCTGGTGGAGCAGCGGCAAGGACCTGTTCAATCGCTTCCAGGGAGAAAAGCAGACACAGCAGAAAACCTTGACCATCGATGAAATGGGTATGGGTTTAAAAGAGGCCCTTCGGGTAGGTACGGAAAACGTGGTGAGTCAACTCGGAACAAAAGGCGGGTTTAACCAGGACCCGGCCATCCACATCCCGTTGCCCGAGCAACTGAATACGGTGAAGACATGGCTGGCGAAAGTCGGGCTCGAATCCATGCTTGTAGACCTGGAGCTAAAGTTGAATCGGGCCGCCGAAGCGGCAACGCCGAAAGCCAAAAGTCTTTTTTTGCAGGCCATTGGCGAAATGACCCTTGACGATGTGAAGGCCATTTACCAGGGGCCCGACGATGCGGCAACCCGTTATTTCCAGGAAAAGATGCGTGAACCCTTATCAAACGAAATGCGCCCGGTTATTGATAATAGCTTGTCTGAAGTAGGTGCAGTGCAATCCTATAACCAGGTCATGGGCAGTTATCAGTCGCTTCCCTTTGTTCCCGACGTGCAGGCCGACCTGACCGAGCATGCCCTGGCTAAAGGCCTGGATGGTATTTTCTATTACCTGGCAAAAGAGGAAGCAGCGATAAGGAAAGACCCGGTTAAACGTACCACGGATATATTGCAGCGGGTATTCGGAAACAACTAACACGAGGTCTGAATCGATAAGATTTTTATCAGCCGATACTGGTCAGGCTAACAACAGTAACTCGTAACCGATTAACCCGGTGTACAGGAATGCAAACAAATATATAAAGTGGGCAACCAGGAAATTGTTATAAATACGAAAGTTCTTGTGCACAACCAGGAACACAATAGACAGGCATGTAAGCGATAGCTTGATAATGAAAAACTGATCGATGTCTTTTTCTATCAGTACCGCCATAAAGATATTTAATTCGCTTGCACCCCTGCTAAGCAGGTCAAGAGTAAGCGCGGCATCGAGAATTGAGCAGGTTAAAATAATCAGGGCCGCTACCAAAAGGCCTGGCCGGTACCAGTCAACGTAGCGATTGACAGCATCGACACTGCGACGGCCATCTATCCCCAGATGGCGATGGTTAATCCATGCGAGCGTTTTACGCCGATCTACATATTTGGGCTTCCCAGTCATTTTATTTCTTTTTATCATGGTTCATGATCCTTATCGGGTTGAAAATTGCAGCACCCATAAAATTAGGACAGTTGCTTTTGCGGAAGGTTTGTTTAGGCGGACACCCTCTTTTTGGTAGACAATTGTTAATTAGGCAAGTTCTGTGCCGTGGGACACCAATTGTTTTGATATTCAGTGAGTTAGGTTTAATCCATGAAAAAATTGAGGTGCTGGCAGATGGTAATTGTAAAAAAACACAACAGCTATGTTGAAAACGGCATTTCGTGAATAAAGCCTGCTTAGACGAACACTAAAAATTGAAACAGGGTATGTTGCCCGGCCGGATTATTCGGGTGCAAGCAGGTCACGAAGCCCAGACAAAAGCTCACCCATTCGGCTGATTTTTATTCCGGGCCGATGCCTGCCGGTACCAGGTTAATCATGCCTTTCATGGGTTTGCCGGTAAAATCCATGCCCCGGACACTCTCTCTGGCCAGGCTTTGCTGATCATTGTCAGGGCCTGTGCGCACCATCAGTTTGTTATTTACTACTGCGCAGCATATGTGTCCTGATACCTCGACGGTATATAATTACCCAAACCTGATTTATTCTGACCAGATGGCGTACTCGTTGCCATTTGGATCACAAAAGTGAAAACGCCGTCCGCCCGGAAATGAGAATACAGGTTTTATAATACGCCCACCGTGCTTTTCTACTTTGGCCTGGCTGGCTTCAAGGTCGCTGCTGTAGAGTACGATAAGAACACTCCCTTTTTTTGTAGTAACGTTCAGGTCGGATTTAAAAAAACCTCCGTAAATTCCTCCGTTGGTAAAGCAACAGTAATCCGGGCCATAGTCTGTAAATGACCAGCCGAATACTTCACCGAAGAACTTCCTGGTTTTTTTCAGGTTTTGTGAGGGTATCTCCAGGTAATTGATTTTGTGGTGTGCACTCATTATGAATGACCTCCATGGTTGTCTAGCAGTCGTCGGGTGTCTTGCCCTTGATGTAATAGGCAAAGGATATAATTTCGGCAATGGTCAGGTACAGGGATTCGGGTATCGCATCACCCAGCTCAAGCGTGGCCAGAACGCCGACCAGCTCGGGGTTTTCGTAAAGCGGAATCCCGTGTTCCCGGGCAATCGCGATAATTTGCTCGGCTACCTCTTGCTGCCCGGTGGCGCTGACAACGGGGGCATTTTCTCCATCATAATGAAGGGCAACGGCCTTTTGCGGTTTCATGTCTTGATATCCACCAGTTGTTGGTCCAGTCGAGATTGCTTCAATTGCGGCGTTCCCCTGCGACAGTCCAGCTGGTTGACTTGCAGGCCGAGTTTCAGCAGTGAGGTTTTCAAAATATCCAGCTCGCTTTGAATTTTCGCCAACGTTTTTGGGCGTTCGCTCCAGAAAGTTGTGGAGATACTGTTCTCAACGACAACCAGAGTGGCATAAAACTCACCGAGTTCCTCGAAGTCAAAGCCCATGGTGATTTTCCACTGCCTTGCTTCCCTGTTTTCATTTTTATGTTCCGGTGAAGCTTCTTCCTCAATATGGAGTTGAATCGGGCGAAATTGCCCATTGGTAAAAACCGGTATTTCCATGTGCCAGGTTGCTGCAGTCGTAGCGTCGGCCGTAGTTGTCTGGCCCGCAAGGCTTGTCAGCTGGGTGGACTGGATGCGTGACAGGCTGGCGGCGAGTTGTCGTAACAGGGTACTGATAGCCAAATCAAAACCGTTTTTAGCCGTGATGCCCGACTGCTGGGATTTTGAGGTCTGTTGCTGTTTGCCAATGTGCTGAAGCTGGGTGCCAATAGGCACATTGTACAGCGCGATCGGAGTGGCAGCCTGGCCTTGGATGAGGGCCCCAAGAATCCGGCTGACCAGTTGGGATTCGGCGGAATTCGTGGTGCCACCGGATACTGGCTGGTTAGCCAGCAAGGGGGCCAGGGCCCGGGCCAGTTTAAGTGTCTGCGCCTTGGTATCGCCAGCCAGCAGCTGTTCCGTTTGTTTGGCCAGTGGGCCATTTTGTTGCAATGCCTCACGTACCCTTTGGATTGGCGATTTGGAGAAACCCTGGTTGCTTGCCGAAGCCGATTTATTGTTGATCGCCTGTTTGAGAATAACCGGGTTAGCCAATTGCTCCAGGCGAGGCTGCAATGATAACAGCTTGTTTATCTGGGATTGTGCTTGCCTGAATAACACTTTCTCTGCCTGTGAGCCCTGCTGTTGGCCAAGAATACGAAGGAATTCCTGCAGGTTATTGAGCAGCAGATTTTGCGGTTGTTGTAGCGGTAAAGCTTGTCGCAGGCCTTGTTGGATCAAGCTGCTATTATTTGCGGGAAGGTTATTGAGAACCCGCAGGACCCGGATATTGGCATCGTCCAGAATTTGCACTTTCATTAGCTGCCCCGGGGTAAAGGCATGATTACTTTGCGTCTGGATATCGCGACCATTGGCTTTCAATACAACGTCGAATAATGTTTTCGCCTGGGACGAGGCAGACCGGATTTCCGTCGAAGTGACCACCGAAGCGATAACGATCCGGCTTTGAGTGCCAACCGACGCGGGGTTGGATGGCCCGGAAACACCTTGGGTCAATGGCAACCGGTTGTTGGTTGAAGGCGGCTTAATGTCCATGCCATGACTATATCACGTGGTCCTGTTTCTATATAATGCGCTGTTTGAAATTATAAGGTTGCCTGGAATCCGGGTGACCCTGTTTCATTACACCTGTTTTATTTAAACATTCCCGGGTAATTGGTAACTTCTTCATAGCTGCGACCCGCGGGTAAAAAGCGAAGCTGTAATAGGCGATTCATGACCAATTTTTTATTACAAGGCAACAATCTTTATTGTGAGCGTGATCGCCGGATTCTGTTCGAAAACCTGGATGTTAGCGTTTCTGCAGGTGAAGTATTACAGATCGAAGGCCCCAACGGCAGTGGTAAAACCACGCTGTTACGTATACTCACCGGGCTTTCCGATGCATACGAAGGAGAGCTTCTATGGCGTGGCAAATCAGTGCGCAAGGTTCGTGAGCACTATTACCAGGAAATGCAATACCTTGGTCACGCACCGGGAATCAAACAGGCGTTGACCGCGGCAGAAAATTTGCGGTGGTACTCCGTGATCCATGGCTCGAATTCAGTAGCGGCTAACGACGAGAAGGGTAATAAGAGAATTGCCGATGTCCTGGCGAAAGTTGGCTTGCAAGGGTACGAAGACGTTCCCTGCCATACCTTATCGGCTGGCCAGCAACGACGGGTGAACCTGGCCAGACTATACCTTTCATCCGCCACCATCTGGCTTCTGGACGAGCCATTTACGGCCATTGATAAATCGGGTATACGTAGTATCGAGAAACTGATAAACGAACATATAAATGAGGGTGGCGCGGTGGTTATCGCCACACACCAGGACCTTGAGTCGGTACCCAACCTGCGCAGGGTTACTTTATCCGGAGTGCCCGGTGACCGGTAAGCATGTAACTTTTAGCGGGCTTTTCCTGGCCATGCTCAAAAGGGATATGGTGATTGCCTTTCGTCATCCGAGTGATTTGGCCAATCCGTTGATTTTTTTTCTCGTGGTGGTCTCTCTATTTCCGATGGCCATTACCCCGGACCCTGAATACCTTGCAGAAATTGCTCCTGGTGTCCTTTGGGTGGCCTCTTTACTGGCCACACTACTGTCGCTGGATTTGATATTTCAATCCGATTACCAGGATGGCACGCTCGAGCAGTTGCTATTATCTCCCCAGCCTATTTATACAAGTGTTCTGGCCAAGGTGTTCAGTCACTGGTTATTGAGTGGGCTGCCGTTGGCCCTGATTTCACCTTTGTTAGCGATGATGTTGTTTTTACCTGCACAGGCTATGTGGACCCTGGTGCTGACACTGTTAATAGGAACACCCGTTATGAGTTTTATCGGTGCGGTCGGGGCGGCATTAACAATCGGGTTGAGAAAAACCGGATTACTGTTGTCTTTATTAGTGCTGCCCTTGTATATTCCGGTTCTGATTTTCGCAGCAAGCGCTGTGCATAATGCTGCATTGGGTATATCCGTGACCGGGCACCTGGCGTTGTTAGGTGCCATGCTGGCGCTTTCCGTGGTGTTGGCGCCGCTGGCGATCGCTGCGGCACTACGTATCAGTTTGGGCAATTAGGGTCGCCGGACAGGTTATTTATGTGGACTTGGTTTTATAGATTAGGCTCGCCAAAATGGTTTTACGACATCAGTGGCCGCTGGCTGCCGTGGATCGCGTGCGTGGCATCAATCCTGTTGTTGACGGGTACGGTCTGGGGCCTGGCATTTGCCCCCCAGGATTACCAGCAGGGCAACAGTTTCCGTATAATGTACATTCATGTGCCATCGGCTTTTCTGGCGCAGTCCTGTTATTTTGTTATGGCCATTTGCGGCGGCATCGGGCTTGTCTGGAAAATGAAGTTGTCCGATATAGTGGCTAAAAGTTGCGCACCCATTGGCGCCTCTTTTACCCTGCTGGCGCTGGTGACCGGGGCTATCTGGGGCAAGCCGACCTGGAACACCTGGTGGGTCTGGGATGCCCGGCTGACCTCGATGCTGGTGTTGTTGTTTTTATACCTGGGGGTCATCGCCTTGCAGTCCGCCATTGTTGACCGGAACCAGGCAGCAAAAGCCAGCGCTGTACTGACCCTGGTTGGCCTGGTAAATATCCCGATCATCAAGTATTCGGTTGAGTGGTGGAATACCTTGCATCAACCGGCGAGTTTTTCGCTGATATCCAGGCCGGCAATGCCGATGGAAATGTGGATGCCCCTGTTGATAATGGTCATCGGTTTCTATTGTTTTTTTGCCGCCGTACTGATTATGCGTACGCGCGTAGAAATCCTGGAGCGAGAATGGCGTACCGACTGGGTCAGGTCGCTGGTTAAAAACCGATGAGTGTTATTCATGTATTTTGATAATTTCAGTGAATTTATTGCAATGGGCGGGCACGCGCGCTACGTATGGTCCAGCTACCTGATCGCCCTGGTAGTTTTTACTTTGAATATACTGCTCCCACTGATGGCCCGATCCCGGTTTTTTATCGAACAATCCCGACATCTCGGGCGTGAAAAAAGGCTTGGAGAAGCAACTGAGAAAAGCGAGGCCAATAATGCACCCGGTTCGTAAACAACGACTGGTGATTTTACTGTTTATCGTTGCCGGCGTGAGCGTGGCCGTTGGTCTCGCGCTAGTAGTGCTGCAAGAAAATATTAACCTGTTCTACACGCCGACCGAAATTGCCAATGGTGATGCGCCCGGCAACACCCTGATTCGTGCCGGCGGCATGGTGGTAGACGGCAGTGTCAAGCGTGACTCGAACAGCCTCAAAGTTGAATTTCAACTGACCGACTACGCAAAAACCATTACCGTTCAATATGAAGGTATATTGCCGGATTTGTTTCGCGAGGGGCAGGGCATCGTAACCCAGGGCAAGATTAACCGGGAAGGTAGTTTCCAGGCAATCGAGGTACTGGCCAAGCACGATGAAAATTACATGTCCCCGGAAGTAGCCGAAGCACTGGAGAAATCAGGGGCAGACTACCCGGGCAAAGCAATCGACAATGCATCAAAAAAGATGTCTTACTGAATCAATGAATGGGCTGGAGTGATTTTTTGATACCCGAACTTGGACACATAAGCCTGATACTTGCACTGTGCATGGCGTTGCCTCTGTCGGTTATCCCGCTGCTGGGTGCCGCACGCGCAAACATTCTATGGATGAGTTATTCCCGGCCGCTGGTACTGGGGCAGTTTTTCTTTATCCTGTTCAGTTTTATCTGCCTTTGTAATGCCTTCCTGGTTGATGATTTCTCTGTTGTTTACGTCGCCGCCAACTCCAATACACTATTACCGGACCATTATAAATTAAGCGCTGTGTGGGGTGCACACGAAGGATCATTACTGCTCTGGGTGCTGATTTTAAGCGGCTGGACTTTTGCCGTGAGTGTTTTCAGTCGGCATTTGCCGATTGAGCTGGTGTCCCGTGTTCTGTCGGTGATGGGCATGATCAATGTCGGTTTCCTGCTGTTCGTGCTGTTCACCTCCAACCCTTTTTTACGCCACCTGCCCAATATGCCCTTACAGGGTGCCGACCTGAACCCGCTGTTACAGGATGTCGGCCTGATTATTCATCCACCCATGCTGTATATGGGATACGTCGGTTTTTCCGTGGCTTTTTCATTCGCCATTGCTGCCTTGCTGGGTGGCAAACTGGATGCAGCATGGGCACGCTGGTCGAGACCCTGGACCAATATGGCCTGGGTATTTTTGACCATTGGTATCGTGCTTGGCAGTTACTGGGCTTACTACGAGCTGGGCTGGGGCGGCTGGTGGTTCTGGGATCCGGTTGAAAATGCCTCGTTTATGCCCTGGCTGGTGGGCACCGCCCTGATCCACTCGCTGGCGGTGACAGACAAACGGGGTGTGTTCAAGAGCTGGACCCTGTTGCTGGCCATTTTCGCGTTTTCGCTCAGCCTGCTGGGAACATTCCTGGTACGCTCGGGTGTCCTGACATCCGTGCACGCGTTCGCTAACGACCCGGAGCGTGGTTTGTTTATCCTGATTTTCCTGGTGATGGTCATCGGCGGTTCGCTGACCCTTTACGCCTTCAGGGCGCCCGCCATCCTCAGCAAACCTGTGTTCAAGCTTTGGTCGCGAGAGGTCCTTTTACTGCTCAATAATGTGGTGTTGGTGGTAGCGGCGGTCACGATTCTGCTGGGTACCCTTTACCCGTTGATTATCGATGCCCTGGGGATGGGTAGAATCTCCGTCGGCCCACCTTATTTCAACAGCGTTTTTGTACCTTTGATGTGCATGCTGTTCGTGCTCATAGGACTGGCACCTTCGTCGCAGTGGAAAAGCTCGCCCAGGAAGCTGCTTAAACGCAAAATTGTCGCGTCTGCCCTGGCGAGCCTGGGGGCGGGTTTGGCGTTAACCATGATTTACGGGCAGGGTCCGGGCAGGTCCTTCGAGTGGGGTGCCTGCATTGCCGTGCTGCTAAGTACCTGGATAACCCTGACCACGCTCGGTGAACTGATAACCAAGGTTAAACAGTCCGGGCTGGGACTGGCCGCGGTAACCCGGTTTACCCGCAGCTACCTGGGTATGACACTGGCACATTTGGGAATCGCCGTGACCATCATTGGCGCCGCGTTTGCTTCCATTTACAGCGAGCAAAAAGATATTCGTATGCAGGCAGGTGACTCCGTGGAGGTATTGGGCTACCGGTTCCAGCTGGACAGCATTTACAAGGTGCAGGGCCCTAATTACACGGCAGACGAGGCGAGCATTAAAGTCTTTGAAGGAGATCAACAGAAATACCTGTTAAAGCCGCAGAAACGATTCTACCTGGCCGGCAAGCAAACCATGACCGAGGCGGATATTGAAACCGGGCTCACCCGCGATCTCTACGTTGCCCTGGGCGAGCCGTTGGCCGATGGCGCCTGGGCGGTTCGGGTGCATTACAAAGCCTTCGTCGACTGGATATGGATCGGCGGGTTGCTGATGGCCCTGGGTGGCCTTTTAGCAATGACCGATCGGCGCTACCGGGTAAAGAAAACCGTTGTGCAGCGATCGCTCGCTGCTGACGCAAGCCAGGCCGCGGGAGTCAAGGCAAGCCCATGAGTCGATTCAAGCTTTTTATTCCGCTGGCACTATTCCTGGGGCTGGGGGTTTTGTTGTTCAAGGGCCTGGAGCTTGACCCGAACAAGATGCCGTCTGCGCTGGTCGACAAATCCATGCCCGAGTTTTCGCTGACCTCACTCGAGGATGCTAACAAGATGCTGGGCCGGGAAGACCTGGTGGGCCGGGTGTCGCTGCTCAATGTCTGGGCAACCTGGTGTCCTTCCTGCATGGCCGAACACCCGTACCTTCTGAAAATTGCCCAACAGGAAAAACTGCCGATTATCGGCCTCAATTACAAGGATGTCCGTCCCGACGCACTCGAATGGCTGGACAGGTTGGGCAATCCCTACGCGATCAATGTGTTCGATGAAAGCGGCACCCTGGGGCTGGACCTGGGCGTTTTTGGTGCCCCCGAAACCTATGTGCTGGATCACAAGGGTGTGATTCGTCATAAACACGTAGGCGTTGTCGATGACCGGGTATGGAATGAACAATTAAAGCCGCTCGTTCTGGAGTTGCTTGCCGGAGCCGGGAAAGCCGATGGATAAGCATGGTTTGCAGACAGTTCTTTCGGTTTCAAAAGGATATCCCGTCATGAGGCAGGCCATTTCATTTATTTTTGGCGCACTGTTCTCGATGTTCATCGCGCAAAATAGTGCCGCTGCCATTGATACTTACCAGTTTGCCGACGATGCACAAAAAGACCGGTTTTATCATCTGGTTGATGAATTGCGTTGCCCCAAGTGCCAGAACCAGGCCCTGGCCGATTCCGATGCCCCGATCGCTACCGATCTGCGCGCAGCAATCTACCGCCTGATTAACGAGGGTAAATCGGACGACGAGATAAAAGCTTACCTGGTTGAACGTTACGGCGAATATATCCTCTATCGTCCGCAATGGTCGAAACAAACCTGGTTACTATGGCTGGCGCCGGCCATTTTACTAGGGATTGGCCTGGCGATTGTGCTGGCTATGGTCAGGCGCAGCCGGTTGGTAAAACAGCAGGTTAATAATGCTGTTTTGAGCGAATCCGAACAACAACGTGTCGAGCAACTGTTGAACCGGGCAAGCAAACCGAAGGACGAGAGCTGAGATATGAATGCATTATGGCTACTCGCCCTGCTGTTGTTATGCGCGGCCCTGCTGGTGATTTGGATCCCGGTTATAGGCTTCAGGCGACAGCAAAAATCGCTGGGTGTCAGCCAGCGATCCCTGAATGTACAGGCGTTTCAATCTCAAGTTGCCGAACTGGAAGTCGAGCGCCAGGCCGGAAGGATTGCCGATGCCGAGTTTGAAGAAATTAAAACCGAGCTGGAACGTAATTTACTGAGCGATGTTTCGGACGCGGACCGGGAACTGGCTTCCGCGAATAACTCCGCAAATGCCGTTCCGGTGATGATGGCCGTTGCCCTCAGCGTTTTCGTGGTTAGCGTCAGCGTTTTTTTATATTTTGAACTGGGCAGGGCGCATACCCTTGAATCAATGGAAATGCGACAGCAACTCGCCGCGCGGCTGGTAAAAGCGTCACCCGAACAACGCATCGCGATATTAGAGGAGACGGTGCAAAAGCATCCTGATAATCCGGAAACCTGGTACGCACTGGCACAGGGGTACGCCAGCAATCATAATTTTATCGATGCAGGAAAAGCCTACGAAAAGGTAGTGTCGCTGACAAACCATCCTGAAGTCATGGTCGAATATGCCCAAATGCTGTTTTTTTCCAACAATAATGATGTCAACGGGAAAGTCAGGGCGCTGGCGGAAAGGGTCATACAGTTGCAGCCGGATAACGCATCAGCGCTGAGTTTGCTTGGTATTGATGCCTTTAACAAGGAGCAGTTTGACCGGGCAACGGGTTATTGGCAGAAGGCATTGACGGCTAACCCGGAAGGCCCCGGTGCAGATGCCCTGCGATCGGGCATTGCCCAGGCACGTACCCGTTCCCAGCAACAGCTTTCCCCGGAATCAGCCGACGATAAAAAAGGCGTGTCGTTCGAAGTTGATGTTTCCCTCGATGCCAGTCTTTTGGCCAGAGTAAAGCCCGAGACACCGGTTTTTGTGTTGGCCAGGGCACACAATGGCCCGCCAATGCCGCTGGCAGTTACCCGCCTGCAAGTAAAGGATTTACCGACAAAAATTGTACTGGATGATGCTATGGCGATGACCCCTGAATTGACTATCTCTTCCTTTAACCAGGTGCAGTTGATTGCCCGTGTTTCCCTGGCGGGAACACCGACGGCCAAATCGGGTGACCTGCAGGGCGTTATCGGCCCCATAAGTGTAGAAACCGGGCAAACAAGCATTAAAATTATTATCAATAACGTAGTAGAATAGCCATCTTGTTGAAATCAGTGTGTTCGGTTTATGCGCTTAAAAACGATCAAGCTAGCCGGTTTTAAATCCTTCGTCGATCCGACAACGGCCCATTTCCCTGGTGATCTGGTTTGTGTCGTCGGACCTAATGGCTGTGGCAAATCGAATATAATCGATGCGGTCCGTTGGGTGATGGGAGAGAGCTCGGCAAAAACCCTGCGTGGCCAGGCCATTACTGATGTTATTTTCAGTGGTTCCAGCGCACGTATGCCGGTTGGCCAGGCGACCATCGAACTGATTTTCGATAACAGCACGGGCAGCCTGAAGGGCGAGTACGCCAGCTTCAGCGAAATTTCAATTAAACGCACGGTAAACCGTGAAGCCAAGTCCGTTTATTCGCTTAACGGCAGCCGTTGCCGCCGGCGTGATATCCAGGATGTTTTCCTGGGTACGGGGCTGGGACCACGTAGCTACTCGATCATTGAGCAGGGAATGATTTCACGTTTTGTCGAGGCCAGGCCCGACGACTTGAGGGTCTACATTGAAGAAGCCGCCGGTATTTCCAAATACAAGGAACGGCGCCGCGAAACAGAAAACCGCATGCGCCATACCAGGGAAAACCTGCAACGCCTGAATGATATTCGTGAAGAACTGGATCGCCAGCTTCATCACCTGAAACGCCAGGCCAGGTCTGCCGAGCAGTATTCTGAACTGAAACAGGAAGAGCGATTCTGCAAGGCACAATACCAGGCTATTCGCTGGCAAGGCTTTAACGATGAATACGCCAGGCAGGAGCAAAAAATCAGGGAGTTCGAGGTCAGGCTGGAAGCCGCAAATGCCGAACAACGCAGTTTAGAAACAAACATCGAGAAAAAGCGCGTTGAACATACCCGGGATAACGAACGTTTCCAGTACGTTCAATCGCGGTTTTACGAAGTGAGCACAGAAATTGCCCGGCACGAACAAAATATCAAACACCAACAGGAGCGGGCAACCCAGTTAAAAGAAGATTTGACACAAACAGAAACGGCCATGCAGTCGGCAAAAGCTGATTTGGAAGTGGACCTGAAAAAAATTGACCTGTTATCCACGGAGTATGCCGAGGTCGAACCCAGGCTGGAGTCGCTTACGGAAACTGCACAAAAAAGTGCAACTGCGCTGGAATTGGCCGAAACAAAAATGCAGCAGTGGCAGCAGCAATGGGACGAATTTAACCAGAAAGCATCTGAACCGCGTCAACGCGCACAGGTAGAGCAATCACGAATCCAGCACATAGAACAGGTTATTAATCGCCTGCTGCAACGTATCACCAGGCTTGAAGAGGAAAGCACGGGTTTTTCCATCGATCCGGAAGACGATCAACTGATCGAGTTGCAGAACAAGCAGGGAGAATTTGATATCCAGATCGAGCAGCACAGGGGCCGGGTATCCACCCTGGTTACTGCGGTCGAACAACAAAGGAGCAAGAATCAGGCCCTGGGTGTTGAGCTGGACCTGGCTCGGCGCGAAATGCAAAAACTGCAGGGCCACCAGGCCTCCCTGCAAGCCCTGCAAAAGTCCGCGCTGGGTAAAACCGATGCCCCCGTTGTCCAGTGGCTTGAAAAAAACCAGCTGGGCAACTTGCCGCGCCTGGCCCAGAAAATAACAGTTGAGAAAGACTGGGAAAGGGCCGTCGAGGTCATCCTGGGTCATCATTTACAGGCCGTATGCGTGTCATCTTTCGACTCTCTCGAGACGGCGCTGTCGGGTCTGGAGCAGGGATCGATTTCCCTGGTGAACGAAGATACGAGCGAGCACGCAGGTAAACCTGCCGGCAATTTATTGCTGAGTAAAATCAAGACTTCCTGCAACCTGCTTTCACTCTTGTCGGGCATCTATATCGCCGACACGCTTGCCGATGCCCTGGTTATGCGCGCCAAATTGGCTGCCCATGAATCCATAGTCACTAAAGACGGTACCTGGCTGGCTGCCGGATGGATACGAATTACCCGGGAGCAGAATGAGCAAACCAGCATGCTGGCGCGCCAGGAAGAATTGAAACAGGTTGAATCACGCCTGGCCGAAATGGAACAAAATGTAGACAGCCTGGGGGTGGACCTGGATGCCGGATTGTTGGCAATAAAAAACCAGGAGCAGGCACGCGAAAATGCCCAGCAAACGTTAAATGATGTTTTGCAAATGCGGTCTGACGTTTCGGCACAGTTGAGTGCCAAAAGGGCAAAAATCGAGCAAGTTAACATGCGCCATCAACGCATTCTGACCGACCTGGAAGAAAACCGGGATCAACTCGGGCAGGAACAAAATAAATTGTCAGAAGCCCGGTCGCTTTGGCAGGATTGTCTTGCTGCTATGGAACTGGATGAGGGTGCCCGGGAGAAGCTGCTGATCGAACGGGATACCAACCGGGCTGCTCTTGACAAGGCCAGGCAAACCGCGCGACACGATAAAGAGGCGCAGCACCAGTGGGCAATGCGTAAACAATCGGTGCAAACCCAGTTGTCGGCGCTGGAACAGGGCAGGGACCGTCTGCAGGCACAGGTTAAGGGCTTCTCCGAGCGCCAGTCCCGCCTGCGTGAAACGATTGGATCGTCGGCAACCCCCATTATTGATCTTAAGCAAAAGCTGGAAGTTGAACTGGAAAAGCGCCTTGCCCTTGATGAAGAATTAACCCAGGCACGCAGGCAAGTTGAAGCGGTAGAATTTTCCCTGAACCAACTCGAGCAACAACGCATCAAGACAGAACGTAAAGTCGATGGTGTACGCGCTGAACTCGAACAGCAAAAATTGCAATGGCAGGGACTTAAAGTTCAGCGGGAAACGGTTGAACAGCAAATTACAGGCATGAAACAAACCCTGCAATCCCTGCTTGAAAGCCTGCCCGAGGGTGCGATCGAAGCTGACTGGGAGCAGAAGCTGGAACGTTTGAATACCAAAATTCAGCGCCTGGGTCCGATTAATCTGGCTGCTATTGACGAATATAAATCCCAGTCAGAACGTAAAACCTACCTGGATGCCCAGAACGCAGACCTTGAAGAAGCTTTGACAACGCTTGAAAATGCGATTAAAAAGATAGATCGCGAAACGCGGACCAAATTCAAAGAGACTTTCGACAGGGTTAATAAAGGATTACAGGACATTTTTCCGAAGGTTTTCGGTGGAGGTCATGCTTACCTTGAACTTACAGGGGATGACCTTCTCGATACGGGTGTTACCGTCATGGCCAGGCCGCCAGGCAAGCGTAACAGTACCATTAATTTGTTATCCGGTGGCGAGAAGGCATTAACAGCCATTTCCATGGTATTTTCCATTTTTCAGCTTAACCCGGCTCCTTTTTGCATGCTTGACGAAGTGGATGCACCGCTGGATGACGCAAATGTCGGGCGATTTTGTCGAATTGTTAAAGAAATGTCTGAGAAAGTGCAATTTATTATTATCAGTCATAACAAGGTGACCATGGAGATGTCGAGTCATATGATGGGGGTGACCATGCATGAGCCCGGTGTGTCGAGACTTGTATCGGTAAATGTCGACGAAGCGGTGGAGCTGGTTGCAGTCTGAAATAAAGAACAGTAAAGCGATCAATATTGTTACCCGGTTTTAAAGGGAATTAATCCATGTTGTGTAAAACTTATCAATTTTTCAAACTTTTAAATCAGAACAAGTGTTGTTATGGACTATAGCCTTCGTGAATGGTTGATCCTGCTCGGGGTCATTCTTATTGTCGGTGTACTCGTCGATGGTTATCGGCGTGTCCGAAGTAATAAACGGAGTAACCTGAAGGTTGCCATCGACAAAAACATCAAGTTTAAAGACAGTGATAAAATCGATTTCTATAACGGCGAGTTGCCCGGTGGCGGTGCGCGTTTAGTTCGTCGTCCGGTTGATAGTAAACAGGAAGAGGCTGCCGAATTACGTCCTGCGGCTCAGCAGCGGTCACGACCAGCGGATGAAGATGAGATCGAAGAGATAGTACCCGAACCTCTTTTTGCCGAGGAGGAAGAGGATGCAGTCAATCTTGTTACCGAAAATGTAACGTCGGATGTCGAAGAGCTGCCGGAAAAAACCCCGGAAGAACCAAAAACACGGGAAAAAGTGAAAGCACAGGAGAAAGCAAAATCCGCTCCTGCCGAAGATGAAATGTCCGCGGAAACGGATGATACCTACAGGGATGTGGAAGAAGTTATTGTCATCAGTGTCTTTGCAAACGATGAAACCGGTTTTGAAAATGCTGATATCATGCGGGTTATCCTGGCCTGTGGCATGCGTTTCGGTGATATGAATATTTTCCATCGAAATGAACGCGATGACGGTAAGGGCGCGATTCAATTCAGCATGGCCAATGCCATTAAACCGGGAACCTTTGATTTAAACAGCATGGAAGGCGTGTATACACCTGGCATTACCTTCTTTTTAAGCCTGCCCGGACCGGAAGACAGTATGAAAGCCTTTGAATATATGCTGGAGACGGCCCAGTGCGTCGCCAAGAACCTTAACGGTGTGCTCAAGGATGAACAGCACAGTGATATGAGAGCACAAACGATAGAGCATGCCCGGCAAAGGGTCAGGGATTTTGAACGCCGACAACTATCCTTGCTTCACTGAAAACCAGTCAAACCTGTCTTCCCGATGACCAAGGAATCCTCTCGTTCAGAGATCGAAATCCTCAGAGAAGCGATAAACCGGTATAACTACCGGTATTATGTACTGGACGATCCCTCCGTTCCCGACGCTGAATACGATCGTTTAATGCGCCGGTTACTCGCCCTGGAAGCAAAATTTCCCGAGCTGATTACGCCGGATTCGCCAACACAGCGTGTCGGCGATAAACCATTGCCCGCCTTCGAGCAAGTTGCGCACGAAATTCCCATGCTGTCTCTCGAAAATGCTTTCAATGAGGAGGAAATGCACGATTTCGAGCGACGTTTGAAGGATCGGTTGAAATCGGATGTAGCCCTCGAATTCGCTTGTGAACCCAAACTCGACGGTGTTGCTGTCAGCCTGCTTTATGAGAACGGGCTTCTGGTGCGCGGTGCTACGCGTGGCGATGGAACGACGGGCGAGAATATTACTCAAAACCTGAGGACGATTGCATCGGTTCCGCTCAAACTGGTCGGTAAGGCGTGGCCTGTCAGGCTCGAAGTCCGGGGTGAAGTCTATATGCCAAAGTCGAGCTTTGATGCCCTGAACCGCAGTGCAAAAGATGCTGGTGAAAAGCTGTTTGTTAATCCAAGAAATGCAGCCGCGGGTAGCCTGCGACAACTCGATTCACGGATCACCGCATCGCGTCGGCTGGAGATGTGCTGTTACGGTGTCGGTTTGTACGTCGGCGGGGAGCTTCCGAAGTCACATAGCCTGGTCCTGAAGCAGTTGCATAAATGGGGTTTCCGTCTTAATAATGAAATAAAAGTGGTTACTGGCATAGCGGCCTGCATCGAATACTATCAAAAACTGGAGAAAAAACGCGACCGTCTCCATTATGAAATTGACGGAGTTGTGTTCAAGGTCAATGACCTGGCAACACAAAAAACCCTTGGTTTCGTGTCACGCGCTCCGCGCTGGGCGATAGCCTTCAAGTTTCCCGCGCAGGAAGAAATTACCCGATTACTGGATGTTCAATTCCAGGTTGGCAGGACTGGCGCGATTACACCGGTAGCCAGGCTGGCGCCGGTTTTTGTTGGCGGTGTCACGGTCAGTAATGCCACCTTGCACAACATGGATGAAGTTGTTCGCCTGGATGTCCGAAAGGGTGATAGCGTCATCATCCGCCGGGCCGGCGATGTTATACCACAAGTCGTCCGGGTTATTACCGAGCGCAGACCAAAATCAGCAAAGCCGATCAGGTTGCCGAGTCATTGTCCCGTTTGCGGGTCAGAAATCATCAAGACCGACGAGGAAGCCATTGCCCGATGCAGCGGCGCGCTCTATTGCCCGGCACAGCGAAAACAGTCGATTAAGCATTTCGCTTCGCGAAAGGCGATGGATATCAAGGGTCTGGGAGACAAACTGGTTGAAGCGCTGGTTGACCAGGATTTAATCCGTACCCCTGCCGACCTGTTCAGTCTCACGCGTGAACAATTGAGTGATCTGGAAAGAATGGGTGAAAAATCTGCACAAAATTTACTCAATGCACTTTCAAAAAGTAAAAAAACCAGCTTTAATCGCTTTATTTATTCATTGGGGATCAGGGAAGTAGGTGAGGCCAATGCTTTAAATCTGGCCAATCACTTCGGCACGCTTGACGCGCTTATGTCAGCCAGGGAAACCGAATTGCTTGAAGTAGACGACGTGGGCCCCATCGTTGCCAAACATATCGTCACTTTTTTCCATCAAAAGCATAATCAGGATACCATCGCGGCTTTGCTTGCTGCCGGTATAGATTGGCCAGCGCATCGAAAGGCCGACCAGGCTGAATTATCTTTGGCCGGAAAGACATACGTGCTTACCGGCACCCTGGAACAGATGACACGGGATGAGGCCAAGGCCAGGCTGCAGGCATTGGGTGCGAAGGTCAGTGGCAGTGTTTCTGCAAAAACCAGCTGTCTGGTGGCCGGCCCGGGAGCAGGGTCAAAATTGGCGAAGGCCAAATCACTGGATATCGAGATTATCGACGAGGCATCGTTCCTGTCACTGCTGGCAAGGCTGGAAAATAAATAGCGTATGTTGGATGTTTTGCTAAAATTACTTCGAAGCAGGCATTACAGGGCCCGAGTGGCACAGAAGGCTATGCGTTTAACTAACGGATGTATCAAAAAGGGACTTTCACACGGGGAACTGAATGTCTAGATCAGATTATATAGACAAGATTGACCAAGCCAAATATGGACGTTCGCACCGTTCCAGAAAACGTACCATTACCATAATATCGCTGTCGGCCGGGCTTGCCCTGTGCCTGTTAACATTGACCGTTGTCTCCATTTACAGCTCGGTAAGAATTTCCGATTTAAACGAGTCAAAGCGCTCCATTGAATACCAGTTAATCGATAAAACCAATGAGCTTGCGATATTAAACCCGGAAATGGAAAAAGTTAAAAACCAATTGGCGGAAATGGTGGAGAAGCGTTTTCCCAACCTGATTCCGCTGCAAACCAATCAGGTAATTGAAATCGATAAGAAATACGTCAAAAATGTGATTTTTACCACCATTAACCAGGGTAACCGCTCACATTACAAATACCTGCTGGTCATGGAAAATGATACAGTCCAGAAAATAAAGCCCAGCTTCCGGGTGTTATTGTTTGATGAGTTCGGGGTACACGCTGCCACCAGTGAAAAGCTTGATACCAAAGTATTACTCCCCGGTGAGAGCCGGGATTACACCGCCGGCATCGAATTTTTCTACGATACTGAACCGAAGCACTTCTATATTGATGATTTGACCGCCCAAGAAAATTCCAAAAATTAACCCTCGGTTAATTGCTAGCCCTGTGATCATGTCCTATAACTAACAGGTGCAGTGAAAACTATTTTATCCGGCCTTCTGCCTGTTATTCGTTTGATTCGTAAACCTTTTGAATTAAAAACCGGTTCACGATAAGACGCCGCTTGCAGGCTACCCGGCACGGATTAACCAACTTCTGTTTATTGAAGAAGGGTCTGGTATGTTAAATCGAGTATTACTGGTTGATGATTCAAAATCGGCGCGTTTTGCCTTGCGTAAAATGCTGGAGAGAGACGGTTACCTGGTCGATATGGCCGAAAGCGCAGAAGAGGCCATGGGTTACCTGAATGAAAATCACCCGGATGTGATATTTATGGATCATTACATGCCGGGAATGGATGGTTTTGAAGCCGCCCGGTTGATAAAAAGTCAACCCACCACAGCCACGATACCGATCGTCATGTGTACATCAAAGGATGATGCCGATTATTTTGAACAAGCCAAAGCCAACGGAGCTGTGGACATTCTCGCCAAGCCGGCGACACCAAACCAGTTAAGCAATGTGCTCGGAAAGTTGACGCGCACCATCGAAACAATGAGTACTGAGCAACCCGTTAATGCAGATTTATTTGAAATTCCTGATGAATCGTCGAGAGAAAATATGAAAGCAAATGTACCCGTTTTAAGTGATGTTGTTGTCTCGGCAGAAAAAGTTGGAGCCATTGCCCAGGTGGCGACGACAGTAGAGGCCGACAAGCTGTTGGCCGAGCGCATTGAGGAGGCGTTGCAGAAGAAATTACCAGAACTTCGTGAATCTGTGCTTAATAACTTCGATACGATCGTTAGAAGCATGCTCAAGGGCTATATCGAAGAAGCTATGGTCGAAGCCCGCCAGCAATTTACCAGCGCCACGGAAAATGAAGCCCGCCTGGTGGCGCAAAAAGTCAGCGCAGAGACGGTTAGTTCTGTCGTTCACGCCCAGACCCAGTCGGTGCGTGAGTCAATGCAGCGCGAGTTGAACGAACAACTGGCAGAGATTTATTCGAATATCGGTGAACTGAAATCGAACCAGTACCTGAAAAAAGCCTCGCCCGAACTGCAACAGGAGGTTACACGTCAGGCCTGTGAAGCCGCCGAAGAGCTGGTTAACGACAAGCTAAGTGATGTATCGGATATTTCAACGGATATCGCCACCAAGGTATCAGGAGAGGTATCAGCTAAAACCGCGCGTGAATTACAGGAAGATACCGAGTCTAAAATTGCCAGGGGCCTCGAAAATATCCTGGAATCTGCCCGACATGAAGCCGTTGAAGTGGTTTGGGAAAAAACAGCAGATTTGCAAAATACAACCGGTAAAAACATCACCCGGCTGAGTCGTTTGACAACGATCAGTTTCGCTTGCAGCCTGGTCGCGATTGCCGGCCTGGTTTATTTGATGGCTTGACAACCTTCTTGCTGTTGTTCATATAATCGATGGCAAGATGGACAGGCCCAGGGTGAGATATTTCGAGGTCAGAGCTGGTCAGTATTACTTTTCATCCGCTTCCAGTTTGTGCAGTTTTCCATTCCATCGCAGGTAAAGAATTATCGATGTGAACAGTAACAAAAGCGATCCAACCTGGAACATGTTGATGAATGAAAACGGTTCGTCGACAAAATCGACGATTGCTTTCAGTGCATAGACCAGTAGTACCACCCCCAGCCACACATGTGCCTTGCTATTTTTCCTGATCAAACCCGGCAGGAAAAGCAGCAAAGGCAGGACTTTTACCAATAAGATGGCAATATCCTGGCTGCCATAACCCTGGTCGACCCAGGCAGAGTAAAAATAAAGCAGGAACAGCGCGTAACCGATAAAGATAAGGGTCCGACAGATTTTTATTCGTTCTATCAGCGTTGAACGATCCGTGACTTTTGAATTGGCAGTGACTTTCATATTCACAAACGGCACCCGTTATTTTCCACTTTCTAACTGCAAGGCAAGGCCGGCCAGGCGTTTGCCCTGGGCCTGGCAGAGTGTTAATTCATCATCTGATAATGGAAAGTCACTGTCCGGCCCGGCCAGGTGGGTCGCTCCGTAGGGTGTGCCACCGGTCGTTGTAGAGAAAAGCGCAGATTCCTTATAGGAAATACCACAAATCACCATGCCGTGGTGAATCAGCGGAAACATCATGCTGACCAGCGTGGTCTCTTGCCCGCCATGCATACTCGAGGTAGATGAAAATACGCAGGCAGGCCTGTTGACCAGGGCACCACTTAACCAGAGCGAACTGGTGCCGTCGATAAAATATTTCAACGGGGCGGCCATATTTCCAAAGCGGGTCGGGCTGCCCAAGGCAAGGCCGATACATCCGCGTAAATCTTCTTCGGTGCAATAAAGTGCACCCTGTTCGGGGATGCTGTCTTCTACAGCTTCACAAACGCTGGAAACAGCCGGTACCGTGCGAATCCGCGCTTCCACGCCTTCTGCTTCGTGAATACCGCGGGCAATGCGCTGCGCCATTTCGGCGGTCGCTCCTTTTCGGCTGTAGTAAAGCACCAGCACATAGGGCAGGTCGTTGGCCATTAAAGTATCTCCAGTACTTTTTCCGGTGGCCGGCCAATCGCCGCTTTGCCGTTTGCCAGCACAATGGGGCGTTCGATCAGGCGTGGAAATCGGGACATTGCCGCAATCAGGTCCGCTTCGGACAGGCTTTTATCGTTGAGCTTGTTGTCCTTGTATTCGGCTTCACCCTTGCGCATAAGCTCGCGAGCCGAGAGGCCAAGCTTAGACAGGAGTGATGCGATTGTTTGCTTATCCGGTGCATTTTCCAGGTACAGAATGATGTTGGGTTCTATGCCCTTGTCCCGTAGTAATTGCAGGGTTTGGCGTGATTTTGAACAGCGTGGGTTGTGGTAGATAGATACATCTTTCATGGATTTTTTAAGCTCCCGGCGCCTTGATTACTCGATTGCATTCTATTGTGTTCCAAGACTAGTGTCGTTGCAGAAACAAATCTATAATCCTGTGTTCCAACTTGTACAATAGCATTAAAGACAAATACCGAATTCTAATCCTTTTTTAATATGTTTGCGAAAATTACACCCGGGTTTTTCATTTTATTGGCACTGGCCCTGACGGCCTGCAACAAGGCCGATTTTGTCGATAGCGAGGGTTCGAAAATTAGCTGGGAGGATTTTAATGGAGACCAGGTAATAATCAATTACTGGGCCGAATGGTGTGCACCCTGTATCGAGGAGATCCCCGAATTAAATGCGTTATATCATGAAGGCAAGGGCAAAGGGGTTTCCGTGTTGGGGGTGAATTTTGACCGTCCGGATATAGACAACCTGAAGGCGCAAATGCTGGCGCTTAACGTTGAATTCCCGGTGATTCATTCCGATCCTGAGCGACAGCTGGACTACCTGTTACCGGCTGTACTGCCTACGACTTATATCTTCGGGCCCGATGGCAAACTGGATCACACGCTCGTCGGCCCGCAAACCAGATCAAGCATTCGGGCGGCACTTAAGGATAAATAGAAAGCAAGGGATATTATGGCAAAGATCTGCATTCACGTTTTTGTAAGCGGTAAGGTACAAAGGGTAGCCTTTCGTCATTCAACCAGGAAAACAGCGCTGGCATTGGGACTTACAGGCTGGGCAAAAAATCTCCCGGACGGGCGTGTTGAAATCATGTTATGCGGAGAAGAAGACAAGGTCCATAACGCCCTGAAATGGCTACACAAAGGACCGGCATTAGCCAAAGTTACAGGCGTTGAGTCGAGCATCGAAGACTGGTTTAACTACTCCCGTTTTGCCGTTTCCTGATTTGTATACCCTGTATCGAAAATGTTTACTTTTCCGTGTTCAGGCCCGTTTAATGCCTGAATTAATCCACAGTGTGAATAAAATAGCTCCGTTTCATCGTGAATATAAACCTGAAGACGAGTCCGGCTCATGCCTTGCACCTAAGGAAATATTATGAAAGAAAATGCTGAATTGCTCATTGGCGGCAACCCGACAACCCGGGTGTCATTGAATTCCCGAATGGGCAACCGTCACGGTTTAATCGCTGGTGCCACAGGCACGGGTAAAACCGTGACACTACAGGTTTTGGCTGAGGGTTTTTCAAAAATGGGCGTGCCTGTTTTTCTCGCCGATGTAAAAGGTGACCTGTCGGGCTTGGCTCGGGCCGCCAGCCCCCATCCAAAAGTTGATGAGCGCATCGAATCGATTGGTATAAGTAATTATCATCCGCAACCTTCACCCGTAGTTTTCTGGGATGTGTTTGGACAACAGGGGCACCCGGTTCGCACCACAGTCAGCGATATGGGGCCCTTGTTGTTATCGAGCTTGCTGGAATTAAATGATGCCCAGACGGGAGTAATGTATTCCTGCTTTAAAGTAGCCGATGACAATGGCTGGTTGCTGCTGGATTTTAAAGACCTGCGTGCCATGTTGAACTGGATGGGTGAAAACGCCGGGGAGTTGAAAAGCGAGTATGGCAATATCGCCAGGAACAGCGTCAATGCCATCCAGAGGGATCTGTTGATTCTTGAGCAACAGGGGATAGAGCATTTCCTTGGCGAACCGGCCTTGTTACTCGATGATTTAATGCACGTGGATTTTTCCGGGCGCGGCATTATCAATATTCTTGACGTTACCCGGTTAATTCAAAACTCACCCCGGTTATACGCCACTATATTATTATGGCTACTGTCGGAACTTTTTGAAAACCTGCCGGAAGTGGGCGATGCAGACAGGCCAAAATTCGTGCTGTTTTTCGACGAAGCTCACCTGCTTTTCGACGACTCGCCCGAAGCGCTGGTAGACAAGATCGAGCAGGTGGTACGCCTTATTCGTTCCAAAGGGGTCGGCGTCTATTTCGTCAGTCAGAGCCCCCTGGATATTCCCGAAAATGTTCTGGGCCAACTTGGGCTGCGCATTCAACACGCCATGCGGGCATTTACACCAAAAGATCAAAAGGCGGTTAAAACGGTTGCCCAGACTTTCCGGTCTAACCCGGCACTCGATATCCAATCGGCCATTACCCAGCTGAGTATCGGCCAGGCACTGGTTTCGGTACTCGATAATACGGGCAGTCCAACACCTGTTGAAAGGGTGTTAATCAGCCCGCCCGAATCGCGTCTGGGGCCGTTGGATGCACCCGAGCGAGCCGAGCAAATATCCCGCTCTCCTTATAAGGGGCGTTACGACCAGTTAATTGATCGTGAATCTGCCTACGAACGGTTAAAACAACGCGCCGAACAAATGAACGCACAGCAAAGCAGTCAGGAACAGGAATCCGCAAAAACGACAACCAAATCTTCTGGCAGGCAAAGGCAATCCGTTGTCGAGGCGATGGTAAAAAGCGCGGCCCGCTCTATCGGCAGTCAACTGGGGCGGCGTTTTATTCGCGGTGTACTGGGTTCTTTGCTCAAGTAATGCCGGCAGGCAAGCAACGATTACCGGAACTTATTCACGGAATAAAAAACGCAAGGACCTGATGTAACGGTGGCTAAATCCTGTTTCGTTTCAGGTCCCGGATAACGAAACGGGCAGGGTTTACCGCATCTGCCAGGCGTTTGGCAACGGGGTAGACTTCGTTGCAAAGACAGGCAGCCAGAATCTCGCCCGCCAGTGGACAGGTAGTCAGCCCCTTCGACCCGTGCCCGGTAGTCACATAAAGACCGGGTAAATAAACACCTTTTTTGTGTTGTGGCAAATGCGCGTCTTTCCTCAGCGACGCGTAATCACGCACAAACGCCTGGATATCGGGTACCGGGCCTACCAGGGGCAGATAGTCGGGCGAACTGGCCCTGAAACCGACCCGGCCGGAAAGCCGCCTAATATCCAGGGTTTTCAAGCCCAATGAGCTGGCCAGAGACGGCGTCATCTCGCTAATTCGTTTTAAATTGGTTGCATGGTCAGCTTCTGTGCAACCAGTTTCACGGCTGTTTAAATTAAAGGTAGCCCCCATCTGGTAGTGGCCATCCAGGCCGGGTGTTATATAGGCATTCCCGCAGATCACGGTAGTCAGGTTATTATTGCCCGAGTAGGGCACCCGGGTGGTTTGCCCGCGTATGGGCTTGACCGGTAAAAAACCGGTCTGGTTGAACTTCCTGGCATCATTGGCGTTGGCCAGGATAACAACTTCTGCATTGTCGATAACTCCATCTTCCGAATCAAGCAAGCGCCATTTACCCTGGTCGAAATCCAGCCTGGCAACCTGTACCCCGGTTTGCACATTGATATTGGGTAAATCCACGTATTTTTCGCACAATGCCCGCGGATTGGCCCAGCCACCGCCCGGAAAAAACAGCCCGCCCGTTGGCAAGTCGATACCGGCCAGACGGCTAGCCTGTTCGGCCAAAACCGGGTAGACAAGTTCTTCGGGTTGCGGGTTATTGCTTAAAAGATCGCGCTGTCGAAGCTGCTCCTGGTCGGAGTAACCCAGTTGTAAAACCCCGCAAGGCTGCCAGTTTGTCGGCCCTGTCGCCTGCACCGGGAAAAGCTCACGGAGTTGTTGCAACGAATAGAGATAACCCGCGGTATAGAAGTCTGATTTTAGCGAGGGCTCAGCAGAAACCTTGTTATACAGCACCCCCTGGCTGTTACCCGACGCCTCGCTGGCCAGGCGTGGGTGTTGTTCGTACAGGCTGACTGCCCAGCCACGTCGAGCCAGGCTATGCGCCGCCGATGTTCCGGCAAGCCCCCCGCCGATAATAATCGCCCGTTTATTTTTGAATGAGTATGTCGGTCGGGCAAACCAGGGGGTCGGGTTTTCCGGTAAGGAATCGAGATCGGCCTGATCAATTTCGCCTGGATGTTGGCCGGTAAAACGTCCCCTTGTCATGTGCCGTTTTCGAGCGAAACCTTTGATTCGTTCAACTTCAAACCCGGCTTTCCTGAGCCCTTCACGCACACTTCCGGCCGCAGTAAAGGTGCCCAGGGTGGTGCCTTTATGGCTTGCGCGCGCCATATACCGAAACAGCTTATCCGTCCACATATCCGGATTTTTGGCCGGTGAAAAGCCATCCAGGAACCAGGCGTCAACAGGCGTATCGAGATTGGCAACAGCGTCATGGACATCGCCCACAAACAGGCTCAGGTCCACGCGATCGTGGTTAAAACTGATCCGGTGCCAGCCCGGCGTGAGTACCGGGTAATGCTCAATTAAGCGGGCCGATAATGGTGCCAGTTCCGGCCACACGGCCAGGGCTGTAACCATATCCTCACGAGTAAGCGGGTATTTTTCTGCACTGAAAAAATGCAGGTGACAGGAAGGTGATACCTGGTTGCGCAATTGCCAGGTGCACAGGAAATTCAGGCCGGTGCCAAAACCGGTTTCGCCAACACAGAGGCTGTTCGAGGCACTGTTTTGCAGGGCCGCTAGTCTTTCGTCCAAGCGGTTGCTTTCAAGAAAAACGTGCCGTGTTTCTTGCAGACCACTGTGCCTTGAGAAGTAGACATCATCAAATTGGCTCGATAAAGGCGTTCCATCTCCCTGCCAGCTGATTTGCGCGGGCGAGATGCCTGTGCGTGGTAATGTCTTCATCCGGGCAGGCCCTGTCGCGGACTATATGTGCGGTTGTTAATGGTGCTCAAGTCTAATCCGACGTTTTTTCTTTGTAATCGCACAGGTCTTCAATGATGCAGGCGCCGCAACGCGGTTTCCTGGCCACGCAGATATATCGACCATGTAGTATTAACCAGTGGTGAGCATCGCGAAGAAACTCTTTGGGAATATTACGCAACAGTTTTTTTTCAACCTCCAGGACATTTTTGCCGCGGGCAATGCCCGTTCTGTTGGAGACCCGGAAAATATGCGTATCGACAGCCATAGTCGGTTTACCGAACGCTGTATTGAGCACCACGTTCGCGGTTTTCCTGCCGACACCGGGCAGTGCCTCCAGCTCTTTGCGACTGCTTGGAACCCTGGACTGGTGCCGGTCAATTAATATTTTACAGGTTTTGATAATATTGCTTGCCTTGGTGTTGTACAAACCGATGGTGCGGATGTATTTTTTCAGGCCGCC